>DASZZJ010000079.1:0-2690 GCA_035545075.1 Candidatus Acidiferrales bacterium | reverse complement strand
TCAGCCGGGGAAACCCGAGTCGAAGGACCTGGGTTTGTCATAAACGCTCGGACCTTGACGCCCACAAAGCATCTGATGATACTGGCGCGGAAGCGGATTCTCCAAAATGGGCAAGCGGACCGTGAAAAAACGCAAAGCAGTGGCTCCCAAAGACAAGCCCAACGCCAAGCCCGAGGGCTCGAAGCTCACCTTCAATCACGCCATGATCTACGCCCGCGACGTGGCCCGCGCCTCACGCTTCTACTCCGGCATGCTGGGCCTGAAGGTCATCGAGGAGTTCCGCTTCGAAGGCAAACCGGTGTACGCGCGGCTGCGCGCCCCGGGCGGCGACGGCACCATCGCGCTCCACCTGGCGAACGAGGGAGCTCCGGTGGCCAGCGAGGGAGTACGGCTCTACTTCGAGATCCGCGAGCTGGATGAGTTCTGCAAGAAGCTGCAGCAGAAGGGCGTGTACATCACGCAGATGCCGCGCATGATGCCCTGGGGCTGGCGCCACGCCTATCTCGACGACCCCGACGGCCACGAGCTCTCGCTCTACTGGGCCGGCGCCAACCGCATGAAGAAAACGGTCATGAAGGCCGCCGCCGAAGCCAAAAAGATTGGGAAGGCCAAGCGCGCGCGACGCCGCTAGGCGACCCGGCCTCAGCGCGCTTGGTTGCTTAGCGCCCGCATACGAAGCTCCACCTGCCGCGCCTCCTCTATCCGCCCGGCTTGCCGGTAAACCGAAAGCAGATGCGAGAGTGGGCCTCCCAGGACGGGATGAGAGGGACCAAACTGCTTCTCCTCGATGGCCAGGACGCGCTTGTAAACGCGCTCGGCTTCGTCGAACTGCTTGGCGGCTTCGTAGCTCAGACCCAGCGCCTCCAGCCTGGGTGTGAGCGCCATTGCGTCCAGGCCGTACTCCGCCTCGCTGACGCGGACCGCCCGCAGCGCGACCTCAACCGACGCCTCGTTACGCCCACGCATGCGCAAGGCGGCCGAGAGACTCGACAACTCGCTGGCCTCGGCCGGGAGCGCCCATTTCTCACGCAGCGTCACGGCGCGTCGGAAACCGGATTCGGCTCCCTCTGCATCGTTCGCCATCATCTTGAGGTTGGCGAGGGTATCGTAGAGATTCAGGGCATCGGGACTGCGGATGCCTGCCTTCTCCATCGCGGCGATTCCTTGCTCCAGCGCGGTCTCCGCATCCTTCACGCGCGTTTGTAGCTGATAGACACCGGAGAGGTTGAGGTAGCTGCGGACGCGGCGAGGGTCTTCCTTGGACAGGGAATCGTTCGGCGCGAGAGCATCGAGAGAGAGCTTTTCTGCCTCCGCCCACTTCTTATCGTTCACGGCCTGAGCGGCCAGCACACCGATCGCGTCCCACTGTTCGGCCGGACTCTGCGCGGTGGCTGCCGTGGTTCGGTGGAGCGCATCCAGACGCCGCTCCAACGGCGGTATCTCATCGAGCCGTTGGGTTCCCTTCAGCAGTGCGATGTAATTCCAGACTGCGCCTTCCATCCCGCCCTTGTCGGCGAGCGGGTCTTGCTCCAGCAACGCGATCCCCTGCTTCAATAGCGGTTCCGCTTCGGCATAGCGTTTCTGCGCCACGTAGAGCGCTCCCAATTGGACAATGTAATGGGCGTAGTGCGGGTCCGGCCGTTCACCCTCCTCGGGCGTGAGGTCGCGGATTGCCTCCTGGAACAGCGGCTCGATCTTCTCTTGCTGGCCTCGCAGGGTGTAGAGCGCGGAAAGAGTGTCCCAAACGCCGTGCATCTCTCCGCACTCGGGGCCGATCACACGCCAGGACTTGATGGCGCGCAGCATGAGCCCCTCCGCCTGGTCGTATTGCTGCTGCCGGAGCCGGATCAGTCCAAGGTTCGCCAGAGACGGGCCGAACGAGCATTCATCCGGTCCGTCCCGTTCGCTTACCTGGTTGTAGCCGGCGATGGCGCGGATAAAGAGCGGTTCGGCCTCCTCCTCTTTTCGTTCTGCGTGCAGTGTGAGGGCCAGGCCGTAAACCGATTGCAGCACGCGATAGTGCGTGGGCGGGAGGACGGACTCGCGCAGCCGCAGCGAGTCGCGATGCAGCGCCTCCGCCTCCGGGAGCTTGCGCTGGGAACGCAGCGCCTCGGCCATTCCCCATTCGCTGCCGGCGACAAAACGCGGCCCCAGATGCTTGCGCTGCGCGATTTCGAGCGATTTCTTGGAGTGGAGGTAAGCGCCCGGATAGTCACCCGCGCTCGAGAAGCGGTTGGCCAGGTCGATTTCGGCCTGCCAGTCCAGGTCCGATGCGGAATCTGAATTGGGATCGCTCTGCGCCCAGGCCACGGCACAGGAGAGCAGGATCAGAGCGAGAAAGGTTCGCATGCGCGCGCCTCCTTGTGCAGCGCCGAAAGCCGACTCAGGTGATGCTCACTTCCTCGTACGTCCCGTACACCTGCCGCAGGGCCTCGCAGATCTCGCCCACGGTGGCGTAGGCACGGACCGCGTCCACGATGTAGGGCATGGTGTTGGCGTCGGAGATCTTCGTGCCGCCCGCTTGGGGTTCCTGGGCCGCGGCCTTCTTCAGCTCTTCCAGCCGGCGGCGGACCTCGTCATTCGAGCGCCGCTTGCGCAGAGCGGCCAGCTTCGCCGACTGGTGTACGGCGACCGACTCGCCGATGTAGAGCGTCTCCGGGCGCTTCTCCTCGATCACGAAGTCGTTGGCG
>DASZZJ010000078.1:0-6529 GCA_035545075.1 Candidatus Acidiferrales bacterium | reverse complement strand
GCGCGCGAAGCTGAATGGAAGAAGTCCCAGGCGTCCCCGGCCGCGAATTCCGGCCCTCCGGCTCCGCCCGCAGCCGAACAAGCGTCGCCGGATGCGGCCTCCTCAGCTTCGGAGAGCGTTGCTCGCTCCGCCGAAAGCGATTTGCCCGCCACCGAAACACCAGCCGTCCGCACAAAAGACTCGGAGAGTTCCGACGCGGCTTCTCCGGAAGCCGAGGGATCTCCTCATGGCGTTCTTTAGACCCGCGCTCCCGGGCGATTCCGCTGCCGGCGAAGAGAGCGGCGGCCAGATGACATTTTTTGAGCACCTGATCGAGCTGCGCAAGCGCATCATCAATTCCCTCATTGCCATTGCCATTGGCGCGTTCATCGGGGTCTATCTGGCGCAGCGCTTCATAACGGTGATCACGCGCCCAATGCTCAAGGCGCTCGCCGACGCTCACCTGGACCAGAAACTGGTGTACACGAATCCGACCGGTTATCTGAATCTGATCATCACGTTCGGTGTTTATATCGGGATCGTGCTGGCTTCGCCTGTCGTGTTGTATCAGATCTGGCTCTTCGTCGCCCCCGCCCTCTACAAGCACGAGCGCAAGGCGGTTACGGGCTTCTTGCTCTCGACCGTCTCCCTTTTTCTTGCGGGAATCGGCTTCGGTTACTTCATCACCCTGCCCTACATTCTTCGCTTCCTGGTCAGTTTCAAGGGGCCGGTGGTTCCGATGATCAGCATCAACGAGTATTTCGACCTCATTCTGCTGGTGCTCCTGGGTCTCGGCGTCGTTTTTGAATTGCCCATTTTGATCTTTTTCCTGTCGCTGTTCGGTATCGTCACCCCGCGCCTGCTCTGGAAAAACTTCCGCTACGCCATCCTTATCATCAGCGTCGTTGCGGCCATCGTGACTCCTACGCCTGACGCCATGACCATGTTGATCTTCATGGCCCCCATGGTGGGCCTCTATTTCCTGGGGATTGGCGTCTCAGCAGTGGTGGCGCGGCGCCGCGCCCGGCGCCTCGCCGCAGCGGGGGCGAGCTAGTGCCGATCCAACTTTTTGGAGCTGAACCGCACCGACCGTCCGCTCAGGGCGATGGCGGTTTGTTTCGACGAACACATAGGCGCATCAAGTTGGAACGGCACTAGATGAATTCGATCACCATGCGATTTTCGATTCTTTCGCTCGGCGCGGCTGTGTTGCTCGGAGCAGGCTGCAACGCAAGTTCCGGCGGCGGCACGCACGCGAGCGACTCGAAGCCGCGGGCCGGGGCCGTCGCGGCGAGTCCCACGCTGCAGGCGGCCCAGGCCGTAGACGCACCTCCGCCGGAAAAGACCGGCGGCTTCGATGGCCGCAAAGCCTTCGCGCACGTGGCCCGCCTCACGCAGATGGGCGCGCGCCAATCGGGCACACCGGGAATTCTCCCGGCGCAGCAGTACATCCTCTCTGAATTGAAAAGCTACGGGTGCACGGTCGAAACCGATGACTTCCACGCCGACACGCCGGCGGGCTCACTGGCCATGAAGAATATCCTGGCGAAAATTCCGGGCGAGCGTCCGGACGTCGTGCTGTTCGCGGGACACTACGACACGAAGCGGCTGGAGAATTTCGTCGGCGCGGATGACGGAGGCTCCTCCACGGCTGTGATGTTGGAGCTGGCGCGGGTGCTTTGCGGGAAACGCGGCCGCGACACGGTTTGGGTCGCGTTTTTCGACGGAGAAGAGGCCGTCCGGCCGGAATGGAAAGACCCGGACAACTGCTACGGGAGTCGGCAACTGGCCGCGCGGCTGGCAATAAGCGGGGAACTGAAACGGATCAAGGCGATGTTGCTTGCGGATATCGTCGGGTATAAGGAACTCCGGCTCCGGCGCGACAGCAGTTCGACGGAGTGGCTGACGGACGTGGTTTGGTCCGTGGCCGACAAGCTTGGCTATTCCAATGTTTTTGTGGGCGAAGAAAACCCGATCGGGGGAGACGACCACCTTCCTTTTATCCGCCGCGGAGTCGCCGCTACGGATGTGATTGATTTCGAAATTCCTTACTGGCACACCCCGCAGGATACGCTCGACAAGATCAGCGCTCGAAGCCTGGCCGTTGTCGGCCACGTCTTACTTGAAAGCTTGCCCGAGCTCGCGCGCAGACCACGTTAGCCCGCCCTCACTCCTCGAAGCCGATCTCTTTATCGAGCGACACCACCGAGTGCTTCGAGAAACCCTCGTCATTCCGGAAAGGGAAGTCGGATCGGTAATGGCTCCCGCGGCTTTCTTCGCGGGCTAGCGCGGACCGCGTAATCAATTCCGCGAGTGCGCGAAGATTGTGCATCTCCTGCTGCGGCCGTGAATTCTTGTCCTCCTCGGGAAGGGGGATCTTCTGCAACTGTGCAAGCGTGGCGGCAAGTTCCTTCCCGTTTCGCAGAATGCCCACGTATTTCCACATCAATTCGCGGATTTTCGTGAGCGCGGGCGAGGGAGCTTCAGGCGGCGTTTCCTTCGCGGCCGATTTGGCGGCGTTCGCCGGAGGGTCGCTGGGTTTCGGGGGAGGAACTCCCGGGAGGGCAGCGCGGCGGCGCTTCACCGCCGGCGCGTCCTGGATCATCGCTTGTCCCGCGCGGGCGCCAAAGACGAGTCCCTCGAGGAGCGAATTGCTTGCCAGGCGGTTTGCGCCGTGTACTCCCGTCGCGGCCGTTTCACCCGCGGCGTAGAGTCCGGGAAGGGAAGTGCGCCCCCAGAGATCGGTTTTCACGCCACCCATCATGTAATGCGCCGCGGGGCACACCGGGGCGAGATCCGTGGAAAGGTCCAATCCGTACTGAAGGCACGTCGCAAAAATGCGAGGGAAGCGCTTCTTCAGGAACTCTTCGCTCTTGGCCGTCATGTCCAGGTAGACGTACTCGCTCTTCGTGCGGTGCATTTCGGAGACAATGGCGCGGGCCACGACGTCCCGCGGAGCAAGCTCCTGCGCCTCGGCGTACCGCTTCATGAAGCGTTCCAGGTCGATGTTTCGCAGGATCCCGCCTTCGCCGCGCAACGCCTCCGACAGAAGGAATCGCGGCGCGCCCTTCACCGCCAGTGCCGTCGGATGGAACTGAACGAATTCCATGTCGGAGAGGACGGCGCCCGCAGCGTAGGCGATGGCCATGCCGTCCCCGGTGGCCACGTTCGGGTTGGTCGTCTCCCGGTAGATTTGCCCCAGTCCGCCGGTTGCCAGGAGCACCGCGCCGGCGCGAACTTCATGCAGGCTCTCGTTGTTTTCATCGAGGAAGCGCAGCCCGGCGACGCGGCCGGAAGACAAAACCAGCTCGGTGGTAAAGGCATGAGGCCTCAGCAGCAGCCCCGCGGTCGCCTGGGCCCGTGCCAGGAGCGCCCGGCTGATCTCCATCCCCGTGGAATCGCCATGCGCGTGAAGAATTCGCGAGCGGCTGTGCGCTGCCTCCCGCGTGAAAGCCAGCTTGATCCCGGCGCGGTCGAATTCCGTCCCCCACTCGATCAGTTGCTGGATGTATCGCGGGCCTTCCTCGACGAGCAGCCGGACGGCTTCCGGTCGGCACAGGCCGTCGCCGGCAAGAAGGGTGTCATGTTCGTGGAGGGCGACTTCGTCATCGTCGCTCAGGGCCGCAGCGATGCCCCCCTGCGCCCACGCGGTGGCGGAATCGCTCAGGCCGGACTTGGCCAGCACAAGCACGCTGCCTGCTGCGCTGAGATCGATCGCCGCGCGCAGCCCGGCGATGCCGCTCCCGATGACAGCATAATCGGTCTCGTGGACTCTTGAGGAAGATGTCATGCGGCGGTCGTTCCAGGAAATTCATGGTAGCACGAAGATTTCATCCCATTCACGCACGCCGCCGAGTGATGCCCTGGACGCGGAATTCCTGTGTTACATTCGTGCCGGACAGCTTATGAAGCCGAAAGTGATTTCTGTGCGGGCCGGGCGCGCCCCCTACACCATCGTGTGTGGACCGGGAATTGTCCGGCAGGCTCACCGCTGGGTCGAGCGCCTCGGCCCCTTCTCCGGCTGCTACGTGCTCTCCTCGCGGCGTGTTTGGCGCTCCGTGGGCAGAGAAGTCTCCAGCGGCCTGCGCTGGAAGAATACGCGCGGGTTAATCTTCCTGGACGATCGCGAAGCGGCGAAGAATCTGTCCGCGGTCGAAGCGGCCTGCCGCTCTCTCGTCCGCGCCGGTGCGGACCGAGGAGCGCTTCTCGTGGCCGTCGGCGGAGGCGTTGTGGGGGACGTGGCCGGTTTCGTCGCCGCGAGCTATCTGCGCGGTGTCACCCTTGTTCATGTGCCCACCACTCTGGTCGCCCAGGTGGATAGCGCGATCGGCGGGAAGACCGGCGTCAATCTCCGTGAAGGCAAGAATCTCGTCGGGGCCTTTTACCCGCCGCGCCTCGTTCTCGCGGATCCCCATCTGCTCCGCACGCTGCCCGCGCGCGAATTTCGCTCCGGTTTGGCCGAGGTCATCAAGTACGGCGTCATCGCCGACAAGGCCCTCTTTTCCTATCTCGAATCGAATCTTGAACTGCTTCTCCGGCGCGCCCCACGCGAGCTGAGTTTTGTCATCGGCCGCTGCGGCCGGATAAAAGCCGGCGTGGTGAGCAAAGACGAGCGCGAGGCGGGCCTCCGCGAGATTCTCAACTTCGGCCACACCTTTGCTCATGCGCTCGAAACCCTCACCGGCTACAAGAAATTCCGGCATGGAGAAGCCGTCGCCTGGGGAATGGTGGCTGCGGCAATGCTCGGGCGGGAGGCTGGAATTACGCCGCTCGAGGATGCCGCGCGGATCGTCGCTCTGGTCCGCCGCCTCGGGCCGCTTCCGCGGTGGCCGCGAGTTCGGGCGCAAAGCTTTTTTCGCGCGATGCGTGCCGATAAAAAAGCTCGCGCCGGAAATCTCCGCTTCGTTCTGAGCCCCCGCCTCGGCCGGGCGCGCACTTTCGATGCGATTCCGCTCCCGCTGGTGGAGCGCGTTCTCCGGCAGGTGCCGGCTGAACTGGAACGCGCCGCGAGCAGACGTGCCTGAAACGCTCACGCCGCCGCGCGGGACACAGCCGGCCGGAGCGCACACGCCGGAAGAGGCTTCACGCCGCGTCCGGGAGATGTTCGGGCGGATCGCCCCGCGTTACGACCTGCTTAACCACGTGCTTTCGCTCCAGCTCGACCGCCTATGGCGCCGGCGGGTCGCGCGCCGCGTCCGCGGCATTCTTCAGGGCCCGGATGCGGTCGTGCTCGATCTCTGCTGCGGAACAGGCGATCTGGCGCTCGCACTGGCAGGCGCGGGGACGGCCCGTGTCCTCGGCGCGGATTTCGCCCACAGCATGCTCCTCCGCGCGCGGGAAAAAGCGGCAGCCGCCTCGCGCCGCAATCGCGCCGGCGAACCCCCAATTCTTTCCCTCCTGGAAGCGGATGCTCTCCGTCTTCCCTTCGCGGATTCTTCCTTCGATCTCGTAGCGTCCGCCTTCGGATTTCGGAACCTGACGGCGTACGAAGCTGGTCTTCTGGAGATGCACCGCGTTCTCAAGCCCGGCGGGACCCTGGCGATTCTGGAATTCGCCGAGCCCCGCCCCGGATTTTTCGGCTCGCTGTACCGGTGGTATTCGCGGGCCGTGCTTCCCAGGATCGGCGGACTGATCTCCCGCGACCGCTCTGCCTACGCCTATCTCCCCGCATCCATCTCAAAATTTTTCCAGCCGGAAGAACTAGCCGCTGCGATGAGCAAAGCCGGCTACGGCTCCGTCCGATTTGAGCTTTGGGCCGGCGGCGCGGTGGCCCTGCACATGGGGAAGCGGCCGGGTTGATCGGCCAGCGCAAGGCCTGCTTATTTGTCGAGGCCGGCGCTGCGAAGTTTTGCGAGGAGGGTCTTCGGAGCCACTCCGAGTTTTTCGGCGGCCCGCGTCCTGTTCCACTGGCACTCCCGCAACGTTTTTTCCAGCAGGATTTTCTCGACGTGCGCGCCGGCCCGTTCGCTCACTTCCTCGAGCGTGCCTTCCCAATTGAACTCCTCGGCCAGCATTCCGGCGGGCACGCTCCCCGAGGCGGGACGGAACTCCGGCAACTGGAGGGTATTCGCCGAAATCATGTTCCCATCGGCCAGAATGACCGCTCGCTCGATCGTGTTTCGCAGCTCGCGAACATTTCCGGGCCAGGCATACTCCAACAGGCGCTGTTCGGCCTCGGGTGAGAGCCGCAGCTCCGGCTTGCCGAATTCCCGGCGGAAGTCCGCCAGAAAATGCTCGGTCAGCAGCAGCACGTCGTGGCCCCGTGCGCGAAGAGGCGGAATCGTCATGGGGACCGCGGAAATCCGGAAATAGAGGTCTTCGCGGAAGGTTTTCTCCGCTACGGCCCTGCGTAGATCCCGGTTCGTGGCCACAAGGATGCGCACGTCCACTTCGATGGATTGCGTTCCGCCGACGCGCTCGAATCGTTTTTCTTCGATGACGCGGAGGAGTTTGGCCTGGCTGGCCAGCGGCAGGTCGCCCAATTCGTCCAGAAAGAGCGTGCCGCGGTGGGCCAGTTCCAGCTTGCCGGCCTTCCGCGCCCCGGCCCCGG
>DASZZJ010000077.1:0-3280 GCA_035545075.1 Candidatus Acidiferrales bacterium | reverse complement strand
GAGCCACGGTCACCGAGCGCGTGGGCCCTGAACGGGCACGGGATCTTTTCTCGCAGGACTCGGAAATGGATCACTTCGTTGTCAGCGGCCCGGACGCGTCCAACCCGCGCCATCGGCCCGAAGACGACGAAGACGATGACGAAGAGATGCAGGCCGGCCCGGTCGTCAAGACAGGCTTCCGCGGCGCGCCGAACGCCGCTGCGGCCCCGTCCGCGGCCGATCGGACTTCCCTCCTGTGGCCGTCCGTGGAAGGTTGGCTCTCCGGGGCCTCGGAAGAAGTTCGCAGCGCGCTCGGCAGCAACAACTGGGTGATCAGCGGCGCGCACACGGCGTCGGGCAAGCCGCTGCTCGCCAACGACACGCATCTCGAACTTACCGTGCCGTCCATCTGGTATCAGGTCCACCTCACCGCGCCGGGTTGGAATCTGAAGGGCTTCACTCTTCCCGGAGCGCCGCTGGTGATCATCGGCCACAACGATCGGATCGCCTGGGGCTTCACGAACAACTTCGCCGACGTGCAGGACCTGTACGTGGAAACGTTCAACCCCGCCAGGCCGGGCGAATATCGCGTTCGCAGGCTGTGGCAGAAGGCGCAGGTTGTCGAGGAAACGATTCACGTCAAAGGACGGCCCGACGAGAAGCTGGACGTGGTCATCACGCGCCACGGTCCCATCGTGCGGCGCGAGGGGGAGAAAGCGTACGCCCTGCGCTGGACGGCGCTCGATCCCGGCTGCCTCACCGCCTCTTATACCGTGCTTGGCCGCGCGCAGAATTGGCAGCAATTCCGGAATGAGGCGAAAAGCGTGTGCGGGCCCGGGCAGAACGCCGTGTACGCCGACGTGGACGGCAACATCGGCTACATCATGGCCGCCCACGTGCCCCTGCGGAAGAAAGGCCGCGGCGAAGTGCCCGTGCCCGGCGATACCGACGACTACGAATGGACCGGCTACGTCCCGTTCGAACAATTGCCGCAGGTTTTCAATCCGGAAAGCGGATTGATTGCCACGGCCAATGCCCGCGTCGCCGGCCCCCGGTACAAGCCCTATCTGACGGACCGCTGGGAGGAGCCGTACCGCACCGCGCGCATCTACGATCTATTGAAGAACAAACACGGTCTGCTGCCGGCGGACATGCTCAAGGTGCAGACCGACACCTACAGCTACCCGCACCTGTTCCTGGCCAGCCAGCTCGAAGCGGCCGCGAAAACGGGCCGGCCGAAGGATCCTCGTGCGCAGGCGCTCATCGAACGATTGAAAGATTGGAATGGGATCGCGGAAACGGATTCGCCCATCGTGTCGTTTCTGGCAGCCGTGAGGCGCTCGGCGCTCGAGATTCTGCTCCAGCCTTACCTCGGTCAGGAGACCGGGCTCTACCAGTGGTGGAGGACGACATCCTTTCTACGCAAGATTCTGACGGATCGGCCCGCCAACTGGCTCCCCGCGGGATTCCGGAATTACGACGAACTCCTTCTGGCGGCGGCTGACCGCGGCGTGGCAAAGCTCGAGAGCGATTGGAAGAGCGGCCGCGTCGAAGACTGGAACTGGGGCCGGGTCAATTCTCTGGAGATGCTGCACGCGCTCGGGCGCGAAGGAGTTCTGCGGCACCTGCTGGGCATCACGGGCAAGCCACAGGCGGGGACGCTTTACAGCGTGCGCGCGGCATCGAGGCATGAGGGCCCGGCGATGCGGTTCGTGGCGGATCTCGCCAATTGGGACGATTCCATCATGCTGATTCCCACCGGCGAGTCCGGCCAGTTTGGTAGCGCGCACTACACCGATCAATTTCCATATTGGTATCAAGGCAAGCTGATCGCCGCGCCCTTCAGCGAAGCCGCAGAGGAGAAGGCGAGAGAGCACAGGCTCACGCTGAAGCCGGCCCCATGAAGCGGGGCGCGGTGGCTGTACAAAGCGATTGTTTCGGTTCTTCGCCGTGCCTTAGAATGTTGTCTCGATCCGGCGCCCGATTTTCGCGACCCCCAGTGGTGGTTTCAGGGGCTGGAGAGTATCCTTCGCGTCTACGGCCGCGAAGGAAAGGCCTGCCGGCGCTACGGGGGGCGCATCCGGCGAATCCGCCAGGGCGGCCGGTCTTTGTTTTATTGCGCGCGCTGCCAGAGATGAACGCGGCGCGCCCGGCAAGGAAAACGCGTGAATTCACCGGCTGCCAGGAAACCCGAACCCGCAAAGAAGGCGGAATTTGAGCGCTCGCTTTCGCGGCTGGAAGAGGTCGTCAAGCGTCTCGAAAGCCCGCAATTGTCGCTCGATGAGGCCATGAAGCTTTTCGAGGAAGGCGTGGCGCTTTCCCGCGAGTGCCAGAAGCAGCTCGAAGAAGCGGAAGGCCGCGTGGAAATCCTGCTGAAGAAGGCCGATGGAAAACTCAGCGCGGAGAAATTTGAGCCGGAAGGCGAAGACGCACCGTGATGCCTTCCCGCTTCCTCCTCCGGCGAGCTCTCTCCTAGTGCCATTCCAATTTTTTGCAGGCAAACAGGGCGGACGGGCCGCCGGGAGCGATGGCAATCTAGTTCGCCGAACGCATCGGCGCATCAACTTGGAACGGCACGAACGATGAATCTGCCAGGTTTTTTCGAGCAAGACCGCCTCGCGGTGGAAAGCGCCCTGGAGCGGCTTCTGCCTTCGGAAGCAACGCAGCCGCCCTCGATCCACGTCGCGATGCGTTACAGCGTTTTCGCCGGCGGCAAGCGCATCCGCCCGATCCTGTGCCTCGAGTCGGCAAGAATTTTTTCAAGCGACGTCGGGCCGGCCCTGCATCCCGCCTGCGCCCTCGAATTCATTCACACCTATTCGCTGATCCACGACGATCTTCCGGCGCTGGATAACGATGACCTGCGGCGCGGCAAGCCGACCTGCCACAAGAAATTCGGAGAGGCGGCGGCGATTCTGGCCGGTGACGCGCTGCTCACCCTCGCCTTTCAGATCATCGGCGATGCGCCGGTGGCCGCGGAGTGCCGCGTGGGGATTCTTCAGGAAATTTCCGCCGCGGCCGGCACGGTCAACGGCATGGTGGGAGGGCAGGTCGCGGACCTGGAGGCCGAGGGAAAGAACGTCGGCCCGGAGATGCTCGAATACATCCATCGCTCGAAGACGGCGGCGCTGATGCGGGCGTCCGTTGTCTCCGGCGCGCTTTGTGCGGGCGCTTCAGCGGAGGACGTCGCGCGCCTGCGCCGCTTCGGCGAAACGATCGGCTGGGCCTTCCAGGTGACGGACGACATCCTCGACGTGGAAGAATCGTCCGCGGCGCTGGGAAAAACCGCCGGCAAGGATAC
>DASZZJ010000076.1:0-19960 GCA_035545075.1 Candidatus Acidiferrales bacterium | reverse complement strand
TACATGCACCTGCGCCGCAGCGAGTTCAAGCAGGCGCTCGACGAGCTGGAGCGGGCGCGCCGCATCGCGCCGCGTTCCGCCGATGTCGCGAAACTTTCGGGCTGGGCCTACTACGGCATGAACAAGCTGAACGAGGCCGTCGCGGAGTGGAAGCGCGCCCTCGCGCTGCACCCCGATCCCGAGGTGGAAGCCGCGCTCCAGAAGGCGCAGCGGGACCAGCAGGAAGAGGAGAAGTACAGAGAGAACGAGAGCAGCCACTTCACTTTGCGCTTCACCGGCGCCGCCGCGCCCGATCTCACGCGCGACGTCCTGCGCACACTCGAAAACGAATTCGAAGCGATCGAGTCTGCGCTCAATTACTCGCCCCCCGAGCCCATCGGCGTGGTCCTTTACACGCAGGAGGCTTTCGCCGATATCACCCGCGCTCCCGGCTGGGCGGGCGCGCTCAACGACGGCCGCATCCGCGTGCCCGTGCAGGGACTCACGAGCGTCTCGCCGCAGCTCGCGCGCGTCCTGAAGCACGAGCTGACGCACAGTTTTCTTACGCAGAAAACGGGCGGACGCTGCCCCGTCTGGCTGAGCGAGGGAATCGCGCAGTGGATGGAGGGCCGGCGCAGCAGCGAAAACGCCGCCGCGCTGGTGCAGGCCTACGAGGCGAAGCAGTTTTTGCCGCTCGACACGCTGGAGGGTCCTTGGATGCGACTCTCCGGGAACGCGGCCAGCCAGGCGTACGCATGGTCCCTGGCCAACGTCGAATACCTGTTGCACTCGGCGGGCATGGAGGATTTGTCACGAATCCTGGACCTCATCGCGAGCGGCAGCTCTACCGAAGTAGCCCTGCGCGAAGTGCTGCACAGCGATTACGGCGAGCTTATGGCGGGCACCGCGAACTACCTCCGTAAACATTACCTTCGCTAGGGCGGAACGCGGCGTCGTCGCGCCGTGAATCAAGTCCGTTCATTGGCATTCGAGGCACGCCGAAACCCATTCAGGAATCCGCGAGAAGCGCGGCGAGGAGCGCGGCGCGCTCAGGCATCTTGCGAATCAAGATGTGTTCGCGGGAGCTGTGGGCTCCGCCGCCGACCGCGCCGAGCCCGTCGAGCGTGGGGATGCCGAGCGCCGCGGTGAAGTTTCCGTCAGAGCCGCCGCCGGCCGAGCATTCGCCAAGCGCCAGGCCCATCTGTGAAGCGAGCTTTTTTGCGCGGGCGAAGAGGACCGCGCTCCACTTGCGCTCGAGCGGCGCGCGGTTGAAGCCGCCGCGGACTTCGAGTTTTGCGCCGGGCAGGATGGGACGCAGCGCGCGGAGCTGTTTTTCGAAGCGGCGCATATCGCGAAGCGTGGAGGCGCGCAGATCGAGCACCGCGCGAGCGCGTTCGGGGATGACGTTGACGCGCGTGCCGCCGGCGATGATGCCGGCGTTCACCGTGATGCCGCGGCGCGGGTCGTTCCATTTTTCGATGCGCGAGATTTGCCGCGCGAGTTCGTGCACGGCGTTGACCCCGCTTTGCGGGTCGAGGCCCGCGTGCGCGGCCTGGCCGTGCACGATGATCTCCGCTTCGCCCACGGCTTTGCGCGAAGTCTTCAGCAAGCCGCGCCGGCCCGAAGACGGCTCGAGAACAAAGACCGCGTCGCTGCGGCGGGCTTCCCGTTCGATCAGCTCGCGGGAAGTGCCGCTGCCGATCTCTTCGTCGGAAGTCCACAGAAAAACGATGCGCTTGCGAAGCGGAGTGCGGCGCTGTTGCAGCGCTTCCAGAGCGAACAAGGCCTGGACGATGCCGGCCTTCATATCGAAAGCGCCGGGGCCGTAAGCCTTGCCGCCGCGTACATGGAAGGGCATTTTCCGCAGCGTGCCTGCGTCGTAGACCGTGTCGTAGTGGCCGACGACCAGAAGCTGGCCGCCGGCTTTTTCCTTCGCGACCGGCCCCGCGCTGGGCGGGGCGGGCGGCCACGTGACGCGAAGATGATCGCCGCGATGTTTCTGCGGAATGAGTTCCACGCGCGCGCCGCGCCGCCTCCATTCCCGTGCGAGAAGCCGGCAGCAGCGGCCGGCGGAAATTTTTTCGAGGCTGGAGGATTCTGTTTCGACGAGCCGACGGAGCACGCGGATCATTTCCGGCAGGCGCGGCTTCAGCGCGTGAAGAAGGGCCCGCGGCAAGTTGTCCTCCGGCATGCCGGGGAATCGTAGCAACGGCCGAGTTGAGGGACAAGCGGGCGGTGGGCCGGGTTTCTCATTCCACTCGCGGGATCCAGAATGTGCGGCCGTCCGTCGTCACGTTTTTCAGCCCCAGGGACGGCAACTGATCCTCGTTCACACCGAGGAAAGTGAAATGCGGCGCATCCGAGAGGACGGTCTGAAACCAGCCATGGCGAGCCAGGATGGATCGAACGACTTCGTCTTCGTGCTGCTTTACATCCAGGGCCAGCAGGGACAAGTGCTGCGATGCGCCCGGCGCGGCCACTGAATAGAGAATGGACTTGGAAAAATCCTCACTGAAATAGAGCCCATTTTTTTCGAGGCGAAGGATTTCAGGGACCTGATTTCGCGGACTGAGGCTTCGAATCCGCGCGGCCTCCGCTCGGGTCAAACGCCCCTCGCGCACCCAGTGCGCCAACCCCGGATTTACGCGGCTTTCCCATAGCGTGACCGTGTCCGCGTAACTTCGCCGCGCTGCATACTTATCGACCGGCGAGATGTCGAATCCGGACTTCCGTGCTTCGGCTCGAGCTTCCAGCAAGGCCGTCATCGCAGGCGGCTGAAGCGCGACTGAGAACCCATCCAGGTTCACCCGGATGGACTTGACGCCTTTCTGCCACTCGTCAACGGCAGCGTCGTCGAGGAAGACGACACATGGCGGCGGCACGCTGCCTCCTCGAGCAACAAAGACCGCACCATAATCGGCAAGCACGCGGATCCCAACTTCGTCAGTCTTGTCCGGAATGTCCAGATCCATCGGCAAATTCCTGAGAAATGCATTCGAGTTTGCCGCAGGATTTGTGTTCGGATTCGCGGGCTTATGGGGAGGAGCAAGCGAGACACGTTGATCGCCGGCCACGCTTAAGAGGAGCACGCCAAGCGCAACCCACATGGCTGCGCGAAAGTACCGATCAACCGATTCATTCATAGTTTGAGGTCAAGACGGACACAAAAATGCAACCCTGGTCAGTCTCCCAACCACTTCCCGACAAACTAGGCGAATGAAAGTCCTCCCGTTTTTGGCTCCGTCCTAATGTAGCACTCACAGAGTCCAGCACGCTCGAATCTGGCCGCTCAGGGGCGTGGTCGCATATAATGAAGAAATTGCGATGGGCCGTTCGAAGCTCCCCGCGAGGCTCGGGGCAAGCAGGGTAAACAGGGCGCAGGGCAAGCGGCGAACGGGCCTGCGCGGCGGAGAGCGCAGATGATATTTGACGTCAACGGCATACAGAAGATTTTGCCGCACCGGCCTCCCTTCTTGATGGTGGACGCCATCGTGGAGATGGAGCCGCGGAAGCGGATCGTGGGGATCAAGAACGTCAGCATCGACGAATGGTATTTTAAGGGGCATTTTCCCGGCCAGCCGATCATGCCGGCGGTCTTGATCATCGAGGCGCTGGCGCAAACGGGAGGCGTGCTGCTCCTGCATGAGGTGCAGGACCGGGAGAAGAAGCTGCTCTATTTTGTGGCCATGGATGACGCGCGGTTCCGGCGGCCCGTGGTGCCGGGAGAACAATTGCGGCTGGAAGTGACGGTGGTTTCCTGGCGGGGAACTTTCTGCAAGATGGCGGGGAAGGCTACCGTGGGCGGCGTGCTGGCGGCCGAAGGTACGGTAATGTGCAAGATGCTGGATCGGGAACAGCTCGAAGGCGGGCAGAAACCCTCCCAATGAACATGATTGAGATTCATGCGCAGGCGGTGGTGGCGGCTGGAGCGCGGCTGGGGCCGGGCGTGCGCATCGGCGCGTACGCCGTGATCGGCGAAGACGTCGAGCTGGGGGCGGGGTGCGTGCTGCATCCGCACGCGTTGGTGAGGGGGCCGGCGCGCATCGGCCGCGAGAATGTTTTTCATCCCTTCTGCTCGATTGGCGGGGATCCACAGGATTTGAAATACAAGGGCGAGCGGACGGAGCTGGAGATCGGCGACGGGAATACGTTCCGCGAGTACGTCACGGTCAACCGGGGCACGCCGCAGGGCGGCGGGAAGACGACGATAGGCAGCGGAAACCTTTTCATGGCCTCGGCGCACGTGGCGCACGATTGCCACGTGGGCAATGAGACGGTCTTTGCGAACGCGGCGACGCTGGCGGGTCACGTGAGCGTGGAGGACTTCGCGACGATCGGAGCGTTCTCCGCGGTGCATCAATTCTGCCGCGTCGGGCGGTATGCGTATATCGGAGGCGCGACCATCGTCACGCAGGATGCGCCGCCGTTCTCGCTGATTGTGGGCGAGCGCGGAACGAAGTGCTTTGGGACAAACGCGATCGGCCTCGAGCGCAAAGGCTTTGACGCCGAGCGGCTGCGGACGCTGGACCGCGCGTTCCGGCTGCTGCTGCGGTCGAAGCGCAACACCGCGCAAGCCATCGCGGAGATGCGCGCCACGCTGAACGGCTCGGCCGACGTGGACGAGTTGATCCGCTTCATCGAAACGGCCGAGCGCGGCATCGTGAAGTAGGCCGCCACCGCGCAAAGATGACTCCCCCCTCTGAAACGAAGGCCGTTGCTCCCTCCGGCTGGGGGCTGATTGCCGGCAACGGGCGATTTCCGTTCCTGGTTCTCGAGGGCGCGCGCAGCCAGGGGATCGAGATGGCCGTGATCGCGCTGAAGGAAGAGGCTTCGCCGGAGCTGGAGCGCGCGGCGAAGCGGCTGCACTGGGTGAGCCTGGGCGAGCTGAGCAAGGCCATCGAGTTGATGCACCAGGAAGGCGTGAAGCAGGCGGTGATGGCCGGGCAGGTGAAGCACAACAAGATTTTCAGCTCCATCCGGCCGGACTGGCGGCTGGCGAAGCTGCTGCTCTCCTTGACCCGGAAGAGCACGGACGCGCTGATCGGGGCCGTCGCGAAGGTACTGGAAGACGAAGGGATTCACCTGGTGGATTCGACGGCGTTCCTGAGCCCGCTGGTGCCGGAAGCCGGCGTGCTGACCCGCCGCGCGCCGGACGAACGGGAAGCCGCGGACATCGCCTACGGGCTGGGCGTGGCGCGGCAGATTGCGGGGATGGACATCGGTCAGACGGTGGTCATCGCCGAGGGCGCGTGCGTCGCCGTGGAGGCGATGGAGGGGACAGACGAGGCCATTGTCCGCGGCGCGCGCATCACCGGCGGAAAGCCGCTGGTGGTCGTCAAGGTAAGCAAGCCGGGGCAGGACATGCGGTTCGATGTACCCGTCGTCGGTCTGCCGACCATCGAACAAATGAAGCAGTGCGGAGCGACCGCGCTGGCCGTGGACGCGGGGAAGACTCTCCTCTTCGACCGAACGAAATTGCTGGCGGCCGCCGACGCGGCGGGAATTGCGATCCAGGCGGTGCCGCCGGCGAGCGCCGGGGAACCCGGAGCCCCGCTGGCGGGAAATCCAAAGACAGGCGAAACACGTTGACCGAGCCGAGAAAGATTCG
Source organism: Candidatus Acidiferrales bacterium (assembly GCA_035545075.1). Classification (GTDB taxonomy): domain Bacteria; phylum Acidobacteriota; class Terriglobia; order Acidiferrales; family UBA7541; genus Acidiferrum. The sequence goes on along the minus strand of DASZZJ010000076.1, from coordinate 14,373 downwards.
TGTTGCCGTGGTGGGTGCCGGGGAATTCGGCCGAAACCACGCGCGCGTTTACCGGGAGCTGGAAGGCGCGGAACTTGCCGGGATTGTGGACCGCGACGCGGCGCGCGCCGCACAGGTGGTGAGAGAGTTCGGCACGACGGCGCTTCCGGGCGTGGAGTCTTTGCCGGGGCGCGTGGACGCGGTCAGCCTGGCGGTGCCTACGGTGGATCACGCCGCGCTGGGCGCGCGGCTGCTCGAAATGGGGCTCGATGTCCTGGTCGAGAAACCCATGGCCGCCTCCCTCGAGGAGGCGGATGCGCTGCTGGCCGCGGCCAAGCGGAGCGGGCGGATCCTGCAAGTGGGGCACGTGGAACGATTCAATCCGGCGGTGCGCGCGGTGGAGCCCATCGTGAACCGGCCGCTTTTTTTTGAGGTGCACCGGCTGGGCGTGTTCACGCCGCGCAGCCTGGACGTGGACGTAATCTTCGACGTGATGATCCACGACCTGGACATCCTGCTGGCGCTGGTGGGCGAGCCGGTGAGCGAACTGGCGGCGGTGGGCATTCCCGTCGTGACCGACAAGGTGGATATCGCGCACGTGCGGCTGGAGTTCTCCGGCGGGGCGGTGGCGAACGTGACGGCCAGCCGCGTCTCGATCGAGCGCGTGCGGAAGATGCGCTTTTTCCAGCAGCACGAGTACATTTCGCTCGATTACGCGCGGCGCGACGCGTTGCGCGTGCGGGTGGCGCGGCCGGGGCCGCAGCCGGAATTTGCGTTTGAGAAGCTCGCCGCGGAAAACGTCGAGCCGCTGCGCGCGGAACTCGAGGATTTTCTGGATGCAGTGCGCACGCGGCGCCCGCCGCGGGTTGGCGGAGAGGCGGGCCGCGCCGCGCTGGAGCTGGCCGGCCGGGTGATGACAAGCATCCGGGAGCATGCCGGGCGCGTCCAACTGGGTGCTATCCCGGAAATGCCGACGACCCGATGATTCCACGGATCCTGGTGCCGCTTGATGCGCGGCCGCCCGCTGCGGACCCCGCCGCTGCGGTGCGGCGGCGCCCGTCCGCGCTGGATGAACGCACCCTGATCCCGCCCGCGCTGCCGATCGTTCCACTCGACGGCCGAACGAACATCCCCGCTTCGTTGCCGCTGGATTCGATTGCCGCGCGAGTGATCGTGCCGCGCGATTTGAAGTGGGAAGCCATCCAGGCGGAGGCGGCGACGTCCGCGCCGCTCCTGCCAACAGACATGGACACGCGCGTCGCGGTTCCCCCGGACGCGAAGCCCCCTGAAGTTTCACAGCCGGGCGCATTCCTGCCGAGCGAAATGGTGGAGCCGGACATCGTGACGACCGGCGAAGTCCACCTGATGGACAGCGAGAAGCAGGAAAGCTCGGGGCGGTGGAGCGTCCTCACGCGGCTTTCTTCCGGGCTGCTGCATGCCCTGGTGATTCTTGCCGTACTGTTGCAGCCGAAATTTTTCTCGAACCAGGATTCAAGGCCGAGCGATGCGGAGATTGCGCGGCAACAACTGAGTTATGTCTTTCTGCCGCCCGACGTCAGGAACCCGCCGAAGATCACTCATCTCAATGGGCCGAGCAGCAATCAGATGCGCATCGATCCGCGCATCCTGCGAAAGATTGCGCCACGGGAGGCGCCGCCGCAGCCTCTGCCCGGAGCGGTTGAGCCGGAGCGAGTCGTGCGAGACCTGCCCAATGCGCCGGCTCCACAGCCCGCGGTGCAGCCCGAGTCTTCTGCGCCGAAGACAGACCTGTCGCGGCCACCCGTGAAACTCGAATCGCCGGATCAGCAGCGGCCCACGCGTGGGCTCGTGCTGCCGAAGATTTCGGCGGGAAAGGCCATCGAGAACTCCATTCGGGAGGGTGCCAAGAACTCCACAACGGCTCCGGTCATTTCGGGCGGACAGATTCCAGGCGGGGGTGGGACGGGGGCTCCGAGCGGACGCGGAGGTGGCACCGCGTACGGCGCCATGGAGTTGCTGACGCCGACCGAAGGTGTGGATTTCAATAATTATCTGGCCCGCGTTTACGCGAGCGTCAAGCAGAATTGGTATGCGGTCATGCCGCAGTCCGTCTTCCTCGGCGACAAAGGGGTCGTTGTCTTGGAATTCAAGATCATGCGAAACGGCAGCGTCCCAACCGGCGAGCCGGCGCTGCTTCGTGGTTCGGGCAAAGGTCCCCTGGACCGCGCCGCTCTCTCTTCGGTCCGGGCCTCCAATCCATTTGAGCCCTTGCCCCCTGCATTCAGCGGACCTTATATCGAATTGCGCTTTTCCTACTGGTACAATATTCCCATCGACTACGCGAAGTGAAGCTCCACCGCCAGCAGATTCTCGGCAGTATTCTTCTGGGTCTCCTTCTGCTCATTTTCCTGATCGTTCGCACATGGCGCCTGATGCACCACTGAGAACGGGTCCCGATGCGGAGCGCCGATGACCGCTCCGCTGGTCGCGATTGTCGGGCCGACGGCTTCCGGCAAGTCCGCGCTGGCGGTGCGGCTCGCGGAGCGGCTGGGCGGAGAAATTGTGGCCTGCGATTCGACGCAGCTCTATCGGGGCTTCGACATCGGCACGGCCAAGCCTTCCCCGGCCGAGCGCCGCGCCGTGCGGCATCACCTCATCGATGTCCTGGAGGCCGGAGAAAGCGCAACCGCGGGGGACTATCGGCAGAGGGCAATCACGGTGCTGGAAGATTTGCGGCGCCGCGGGCGGCTTCCCATTCTCACCGCCGGCACGGGCTTGTACCTCCGCGCTTTGCTCGAGGGGCTCGCCGACGCGCCGCTGCGCTCGGAAGTGCTGCGGGAGAGATTGCGGAAGAGCGCGGCGGTGCATCCGCCGGGACATCTGCAGCGCATCTTGCGAAAGCTGGACCGGGCGGCGGCGGAGCGCATCGCCGCGGCGGACGAGCAAAAACTTATTCGGGCGATCGAAATCTGCTTGCTGGCGCGGCGTCCGGTAAGCGAAGTGCACCGCGAGGGGCGCGCCGCGCTTTCGGGATGGCGCGCGCGGAAGATCGGCCTGGCGCCGGATCGCGCCGCGCTCTATGAGCGGATTCACGCGCGTCTGGACGCCATGCTGGCGGCTGGATGGCTCGACGAAGTGCGGCGGCTGATGGCATCGGGCTTGCCCGAGGCGGCCAAGCCGTTCGACTTCATCGGCTATGGCGAGCTGCGCGCACATCTTCGCGGAAAGATGAAGATGGAAGATGCAAAAAGCGCCATCGCGCAGGCGACGCGGCGCTACGCGAAGCGGCAGATGGCGTGGTTCCGGAGGGAACCGGACGTCGTCTGGCTCAGCGGCTTCGGCGACGAACCGGCGATTCAGCAGGAGGCGCTGCGGCGGCTTGAGGCGCTGGGCGTTTCCCCTGGCCTTAACGACGCGCAGCCGCGGAGCGTATAATGAGGGGCATGGAAGGCATCCCGCCTAGAGCAACCACAGGCTTGCGATGAAGGCAAAGTTCCTTTCCCGATGAAAACAACTCACGAAGTCAAGGGTTCCGAGCGCGCGCTGCTTGTCGGCGTGGGCTGGAAGCGGCGGCCGCGTTTCCCCGGCATGCCCGCGGGGGAGCCGGAGCGCGAATCCCTCGCCGAGCTCGTCGAGCTGGCGAAGAGCGCCGGGGCGGAGATCGCGGGAACGGTCTTCCAGCTCCGCGAAGCAGCGGACCCGGCCACACTGGTCGGCCGGGGCAAGCTGGACGAGATCCGCGCGGAAGCGGCTTCGCGCCAAGCGCCGCTGATCATCTTCGATAGCAATCTTTCCCCCATGCAGCAGCGCAACATCGAGGGCGTGACGGAATGCCGCGTGATCGACCGCACGCAGCTCATTCTCGACATTTTCGCGCGGCAGGCGCGGAGCCGCGAGGGCCAGTTGCAGGTGGAGTTGGCGCAACTCAGCTATATGCTGCCGCGACTCTCTGGGCACGGGACGGAGATGTCCCGGTTGGGCGGCAAGAGCGGGGCTGGGGGCGGAGGCGGCACGGGGGGAGGCAGGGGACGCATCGGCGTTCGCGGACCGGGCGAAAAGAAGCTGGAAACGGACCGGAGGCGCATCCGCGGCCGCGTACAAAAGATTCAGGCTGGAATCGAGGAAATCCGCAAACAGCGGGCACGACGCCGCGAAGCACGACAGGCGGTACCGCTCGGAACGATTGCCATTGTCGGCTACACGAACGCGGGGAAGTCCACTTTGTTCAACGCGCTGAGCCGGGCGGAGGTGCTGGTTTCTTCGCGCATGTTCGCCACGCTCGATCCGACCATCCGAGCGATTCGCTTGCCATCGGGCCGCCGCGTCCTTGTTTCCGATACCGTGGGGTTTATCCGGGACCTGCCGAAGGGACTTCTGAATGCTTTTCGCGCGACGCTGGAAGAGGTTCAAGAGGCGGCGTTGATCGTTCACGTGAGCGACGCCGCCAATCCGCATCACGCCGAGCTGGATGCCGAGGTGGACAAGATTCTGCACGAACTGGGTGTGGGGGACCGTCCGCGGCTGCGCGTTTTCAACAAGATCGATCTGCTCGCGCCGGAACAGATGGCGCCGCTGATGCATCCCTACGACAGGGGAGCAGGAAGCGACGGCGGCCCGGCCTTGGTTTCGGCGAAGACGGAAGAGGGCCTCGATGAACTCTTGCGCCGGATCGATGCGGCGCTGCCGACAGAGCCCTTGATTCTGCTCTCCCTGCGGCTGCCCCTGGCTGAAGGGCGCACTCTCGCCCTGATTCACGCGCTCGGTCGCGTACTGCATTCCACTGTGGAGGATTCGCACATTAACTTGCAGGCAGAAGTGCCTGCTTCGGTCGCGCGGCGGCTCCGGCTATCCAACTATCTCGTGCCTGGAACTTTCGGGGCCTTTCCGGCGTAGTTACAGACAGAGGGGGTCGCGATGGCTGCTTTTTTGCTCTGGTGCATACTGTTCGTCCTTTGCTGGCCGCTGGCGCTCCTTGCACTCGTGTTGTACCCCATCGTCTGGTTGCTGACGCTGCCTTTCCGTCTGCTCGGGATTGCCATGCACGGAGTATTCGCGCTTTTGGCCGCGATCCTGCTGTTGCCGGCGCGGCTTTTGCGCGGTCCGCGGCTGGCCTGATAGCCGACATGAAGTACCTTTAGGGTAAAGGCTGGATTTCTCCGCCCGCTGGACCTTCCAACCCGAAGAAAAGCCAACGCTTGTGGGGCCGAATCGGCTGCCGGAAATGTGGAAATCCTTGTGGAAAACGGAGAACGACGGCAACGAAGATGCGAGTTTCGTCGTTGGAGCAAGTGGTCCGTCACTTGCTAGTTCTCTTGCAAGTATTTTGTTTTCAGGTTATTACGCGTGAGAGGGAACGCGGACAAAGAGCCAAAGTCCTCTGTTTTCGCTAAGTGAGCGCGCGGTGAATTTGCACAGCGCCGCGGGGGGAATTTTACGAAAGAGTACAGCTTTCCAAGTGGAGAGGTCGCGGCGGCTGTTGCCGCAGAAGTACAGCGGTTCCGCGGACTTGCCTGAAACCGAGCCCGTTGACGGGCGTCCCCGCGAAGCCTATAGTGAGGCGCGAATCAGTGGTGGCTACAGGGGCGGCAATTCCACCGGTCGCACGGCCATGAACCTTCCGAACACGCTCACACTTCTGCGGATCTTCTTCGTTCCCGTCCTTATCGTCGTTCTGCTGACGCGCACCCCGAACCTGGAGCTCTGGGGCGTGCCCGTGCACTTCGAGGTTTGGGGTGTATTGATCCTCCTGGCGGCCGCAGCCACGGATTGGGCGGATGGATATTTTGCGCGGCGGCGGTTCGAGGTCACCACGCTGGGAATTCTACTGGATCCCATCGCGGACAAACTTCTGATCTCCGCGGCATTTATTTCGCTCGTGGACATGCACCTCGCCCCGGCGTGGATGGTGGTGATCATCATCGGGCGGGAAGTCACGGTGCTTGGCCTGAGAAACATCGCTTCGGCGGAAGGGCTCACGATTATGCCGTCGGTGCTCGGCAAGACGAAGATGGTGCTGCAGGTGATCGCCGGCGCGACGATCATTCTTGGCGTGCGGTATGCCATCCTCAAGCGCGTGGGCATCGTGCTCCTCTGGCTGGTTGTGGTGAGCGCCCTGGTCTCCGCGGCGCAGTATTTCCTGCGATTCTGGAGCCAGCTCGACGACCGCATCAAGCAACGCCACTCGCTGCGCGTGCTCGAACGAAGCAAGAAACCGCAGGATGTTCCCACTCTCTGAAGCCGACAAACATTCGCTGCTGGCGCTTGCCCGAGAAGCCATCGAGAGAGCCGTGCGGGAAGATCAGCCGCCCGGGGCGATCCCCAGTGAGGGAGTTTTTTCGCGGCGAGGCCGAATTTTCGTGACGCTCCGCTGCCACGGCCGGTTGCGCGGCTGCATCGGCACGGTCGAACCCCCCGAGACACTGGGACAGAGCATCATTCGCTCCGCGGTGAGCGCCGCGCTGGAAGATCCGCGGTTTCGCGCTCTGGACGCCACGGAGTTGCCTGACCTTCAAATCGAGATTTCTCTTCTAACGCCGCCCCAGCGGATCGAGCCGGACGAATTCGAGATCGGGCGCGACGGCCTGCTCATCTGTCGCGGCGAAAGCCGCGGCGTACTTCTCCCGCAGGTAGCCACGGAACACGGCCTGACGCGCGCAAGGTTCCTGGAGGAGACTTGCCGGAAGGCCGGCCTGCCAACCAGTGCCTGGAAAGAGGCTGGAACAGAGATTTATGCCTTCCGTTGCGAGGTCATCGCCGAAGAGGAGAGGGGCGGCGAAAACCTGTGAAAATGTAGCGCGACGTCCGGCGGCCGCAGCAAAGAAAAAGGCCCGGACGAGTGCTTCGTCCGGACCTGCGCAAAGCCGGAAGTATGCGGGCTGCGCTTATTCGATTTCGGCGTAATCCCCGGCAAAGATCGACGTGGTAGCGGTCGTAATCAAAACCGTCGAAGAATTCGCGCTCACGTTGAGGACGATCCCTTCTCCGAGAACTTCCCGGGGCAGATCTTTTCCGGTGTAACGCGCCGGCGTACTGCCAAACCCCAGCACTTCATACTGAAGGTTGTGATACTGAGGGACCTCTTCCCTCGTGCGGCCCTGGTAGCGGAAGATGCGGAGATAGTCGCCCACCTTTACGCCCTGCGCGGCGCCGAGATTGACGTACGCCGTGTGGTTCCGGCCGGCCAACAGCTCAAAATCGCTCATGTTCACCACTGTGCCCGTGGCCTTGCCGCTCGGCTCGGCGAAGTGGTTGAACAACCCGGGATCCTTGTAGGGCGGCGCGGGCCTTTCCTGAAAAGACAGGAGGGTATCGCCGCGCTGCATGTACCCACAGCTAAAGACGACCTGTGCGATGGATACTTTTGCATCCGCACGGACGACCTTGATGCGGCCTTCGTCTTCGTAGGCGGTGCCCATCGCCCGCATCAGCTGCGTTTGCCCTCTGAACCACATTGATTTCATGGGCTCCTGGACGGGGCGCAACACTGAGAATTCGTCCCCGGCCTTGACTCCCTTGTTCGAACCGCGATTGATGTAGACGTAGTCGCCCTGGGTGAAAGTCATCTTCTCTCCCGACTGTTCACCCGAAATGAGGTGCATTTCGTTCGACAGCTTCTGGTTGGTGACAAATCCAGAGCAATAGACGAACGAATAAACCGGCTGCTGGGTTGCGGGCGCGGGCGCATTTTGCGCAGCACACAGCCCCGCCCCCATCAGAATGACGAGACACAATCCGGAAAGATTCATGCGCATTGGGTCGCTCCTTCGGAAACACGCCCCTGGGGGCCGTGCAGGGACTCTTCTCTTGCACGCTAACAAAGCGCCGGAAGGGGGTCAAGGAAATGGCGGTAACGTCTTTACAGGTTTGATACTGCGTGGTACAAGCCGTCTCTTACCCAAAATGCCGCGAAAAGCACAGGGAGAGGGCATCTTCGGCGGCGGCGCGAGCCGGATATGCGGCATTGTGGCCACCGCCAGTGCCCGCGAAATGGCGCGGCAAGTGAGGGCCGCGCTGCGGGAGACGCGCACGATCGAGTTGCGCCTTGACTGGCTGGGGGGCAGGGCGGCGCGGGCAGTCTTTCTGAAGTGGCTGAGAAAAGCAGATCTAAGTGCGACGTTCATAGCCACTTGCCGCACAAAGGGAGGCGGAGGCCGCTTTGAGGGATCGGCCGCGGCCGAACTGGAGACGCTCGCGGAAGCGGTGCGCAGCGGGTGCTCCTGGTGCGACGTCGAATCGCAAACCCTGCGCGCGGTGGGGTCCGGGAGGGTGCGCCGAATCCTCGCCCCGGCAAAAATTCTCGTTTCCATTCACGATTTTCGGCGCACACCGCGGTCGTTCGGTTCTTTTCTGAGGACGGGCAGGCGGTTCTCCGGGGCGGGGACAAAAATCGCCGTGCAGGCCGGAACCATCGCCGACACTTTGCGTGTGCTGCGCCTGGCCCGGCGGCGCAGCGACGTGGTCGCCGTGCCCATGGGCGAGATCGGCCTGCCCGGGCGCATCCTGGCTTTGCGGGAAGGCAGCGCGCTGGCTTACGCGCCGGTGGAAGAGGCAACGGCGCCGGGACAGATCCCGCTTTACGAGCTCAAACATCTCTACCGCGCGCACCGGCTGAGCCGCCGCACGCGCGTCTACGGAGTGATTGGCGATCCCGTCGCGCATTCGCTTTCACCGCTCCTGCACAATACGGGATTCATCGAACGAAGGCTGGACGCGGTTTATCTGCCGTTTCGGGTGAAGGAGCTGCGCGACTTCCTGAAAGCCGTCGCGGAGTTGGGCATTTGCGGCTTCAGCGTGACGCTGCCCCACAAGCGCGCGATTCTCCGCTACCTCGACGAGTGCGAGCCGCTGGCCGCGGAGATCGGGGCGGTGAATACGGTCGTCGTCCGCCGCAACGGAACTCTTTACGGTTGCAACACCGACTACGTCGGCGTTCTGCGCGCCCTCGAATCCCGGCTGCGTCTCGCCGGCAGCCGCGTGCTGGTGTATGGAGCCGGTGGCTCGGCGCGGGCGGCAGCCTTCGCCCTGGCGAGGGCGGGTTCCTGCGTCGCCGTCTGCGCGCGAAGAGAGAACCGGGCGCGGCAGCTCGCCCGCGCCGTCGGCGGCACAGTCCTTCCTCGCCGCGCGCTGCGCCGGGAGTATTTCGACGCGATCCTCAACACGACGCCCGTGGGGATGCATCCCCGCGCCGGGGTATCTCCCCTCTCCGCCGGCGAGTTACACTGTCGGGTCGTGATGGACTTCGTTTATCGCCCCGAACGGACCGAACTGCTGAAGATCGCCGCGCGCAGGGGCTGCGAAACCGTTTCCGGCGCGGAGATGTTTCTCTCGCAAGGGTTTGCGCAGTGGGAGATTTGGACCGAAAAGCGCGCACCGGAAGCGGCGATGCGCAGCGCCGTGCTTCGCGCGCTGCGCGAAGAAAAACTCTCGGTCGGAGCGCGGGGCCCCGGATGATCCAGCCCGGCTTTCCGGAGTTCCAGCGCCTGGCGAAGCAGGGAAACCTCATCCCGGTGTATGAAGTATTTCCCGCGGACTTGCTGACACCGGTCAGCGCTTATCTGCGGCTTGCGCAGAATTCGCGGTATTCGTTTCTGCTGGAGAGCGTCGAGGGCGGAGAAAAAATCGCGCGCTACACCTTCGCCGGGGCGGATCCGGCGGAGATTTTCCGATATGCCGGGGGAGCCTGCGTCCAGGAGAGTCCCGATCGCCTGGTGTGGGAAGAGCGCGATCCGGTCTCATTTCTCCGCGAGCGGATGCAGCGCTTCCGGCCGGTGCGCGTGCCGGGCCTTCCGCCGCTCGCCGGGGGCGCCATCGGTTATTTTTCTTATGACATGGTGCGGCTCATCGAACGGTTGCCGCGCCGCCTGCGGGACGACATCGGCGTCTGCGACGCGATGCTCATGTTCTATTTCGGTTTGATCGCCTTCGACCACGTCCAACACCGGCTTTGGATCATCCGTAATGTTTTCACCGACGGGGGCGGCAGCCTGCGCGCCAAATATAACGCCGCCGTGCGCGGAATCACCGCCACGCGCAGGGCACTCGAGCAACCGGCGGAGGCGGAGCGAGGACCGGCGCGCGGGAACACGGCGCGGCGTGACCCTGTGCGGCGCGCCGCAAGCCGGTTGCGCATCCGCTCCAATTTCGCGCGGCCCGAATACCTGGCCGCCATCCGCCACGCCAAAGAGTACATCCGCGCCGGTGACATCTTTCAGGTCGTTCTGAGCCAGCGTTTTTCGGCGGAGACAAACGCCGACCCGTTCGAGGTGTACCGGGAACTTCGCGCGATCAACCCTTCACCGTATCTCTTCTATCTGCGGCTGAACGACGTGAGCGTCATCGGCAGCTCGCCGGAGATGCTCGTGAAGGTGCAGGGGCGCGACGTATTCTACCGGCCGATCGCGGGGACGCGTCCGCGGGGGCGCGACGAAAAAGAAGATCTGCGGCTCGAGGCCGACCTTCACGCCAGCGAGAAGGAGCGCGCCGAGCACATCATGCTGGTGGACCTGGGGCGGAACGACCTGGGCCGCGTCTGCGAATACGGCACGGTGGGCGTGGAAAAACTCATGCAGGTGGAGCGTTATTCGCACGTCATGCACCTGGTGTCGAGCCTGCGCGGAAGGCTGCGGCCGGATGTGGATTGTTTCGATGCGCTGATGGCGTGCTTTCCGGCGGGAACGGTTTCCGGCGCGCCGAAAGTGCGCGCGATGGAGATCATCGAGGAGATGGAGAAGACGCGCCGTGGAATTTACGCCGGGGGAATCCTCTACCTGGATTTTGCGGGGAATCTTGATTCCTGCATCGCGTTGCGTACCATGGTGATGAAGAACGGCGTGGCGCACGTGCAGGCAGGAGGCGGAATCGTTGCGGATTCCACGCCCGCAGGAGAATATCAGGAGACGGTGAACAAGTCGCAGGCGCTGCTGACGGCGCTCGAAGCCGCGCACGGGCGCTCGAGACCGAACTCTCGCAAGAAGAAAAAGAAGCGATGATCCTGCTGCTCGATAACTACGACTCATTTACCTACAACCTTGCGCAGTACCTCGGCGAACTTGGTTGCGAGGTGGAAGTACATCGCAACGACAAGATCAGCGTGGAGGAAGTCGCGCGCCGCCGGCCGGAACGCATCGTGATTTCGCCGGGCCCCTGCACGCCGCAGGAAGCGGGGATCTGCGTCGAGTTGATCCAGAAGATGGCGGGAAAGTGCCCGATCCTGGGCGTCTGCCTGGGTCACCAGGCAATCGGGGCGGCGTTCGGTGGAAAGATCGTTCGCGCGCCAAAGATTTTTCACGGCAAGACGAGCGAAATCCGTCACGACGGTAAGAGCGTTTTTCGCGGTCTTGCGAATCCGTTCACGGCCACGCGCTATCATTCGCTCATCGTCGAGCGCAAGTCCCTCCCGCGCGGACTGGCCATCTCTGCGGAGACCAAGGACGGGGTGATCATGGGCCTGCGTCATCGGCGCTATAAAATCGAGGGCGTGCAATTCCATCCGGAGTCGGTCCTGACGGAAGTGGGCAAGCAGCTCCTCAAGAATTTTCTCTCTCTTTAGAGTGAACCTGTAGAACGACCCCTTCCGCTGCGTGATATGACGCCAACGCTTGTGTTAGACTCTTGCCCGCTTTCTCGCGCGAGCCGGAACCCCGCTTCGGCTGTTTTCACAAAGTTCGCCCACTTACTGGAGGTTTCCATGAAACGAGCAACGACATTCATCATTCTCTTTCTCTCTTTTATGGCTCTCGCCGCGCTTTCCACGCCGGCGCAGGAAGTGAAGGGCTGTTATGCGCACCACCCACAGTATCTTTCCGGCCTGATCGAGGTCACTTACACGCCCGGCTGCTCCGGGCATGACGAACCCGAACTGGATCCGGTTTCAGCCGCGCCCGGCTCTGCGCGCGACCTCACCTGGACCGCTGTGCTGCCCAGCGGCGGACAGTCGAAAGTTTCGGACGTGGGACCCACGTTCTGGTTCGGCGGCACCGTGACGGATCCCAAGAGTCTTTTTGGCCAGGCCTTCGTCGAACTCCAGTTCTACCCCGATTCCGTGGTTGCGAAGTGCTTTCAAGACGGCGCGTTCAGCGTCCGATTTGCGCCTGACACCTACACCGCCTGCTCTCCGGTTTTCAAAATAAACCTCACCGGCGACAAAAAGAAGTTTCTCGAAACCGCGGCCTTCAACGCCATGCTGGAGGACAGCGACAACCCCGGCAATCCTCTGGTGATGCACGCGGGCGACACCATTACGGTGCATTACTTTGTCACGGCCGCGAACGACGGTTTTCACATCACGGTGACGGATCTGACCACCGGCCATGCGGGAACCATCATCCTGAATTCGCCTTCGGACGGCCCGCTCATGCCGGCGTTTGATACTCAGGAGATCGGCAACGCGCTGGGATGGGGAATCGTCTTTGACACGCCGAATAGCTTCGTCTGGGAGATCGGCCACGCGTCTATCTTCACCGGGGGCGCGCAATTCTGTACGCCGGGACAGAGCTTCTGTGACTCTTACAACGCCGCTTCTTGGGCGGGCTTTTCACCCATCCAGATCAAGAGCGTGACGTTCGGTGATGGCTCTGCTCCCACAAGCTGGGCCGTAGTCAGCGACCAGGGAGGTAAAGCAGAAGTTGCAAAGACGTGCCCTGTTTACGGCGGTGCGTTCTGCATTTATCCGTGGTACACGCTGGGGACCAGCGGCTTCCACTATGGAGTGGATTTCCCTGACAACCGCAAGGACTTCGGCCAGGCGGACCAGTTTCCCCAGGTGCGGCAGTGCGGCGGTCCGTTTGGCGCGAACACAACCTACTGCGCCAACACAATCATTCATTGAGTAGCTTAGACCCTCCGCCTGACGGAAGTGGGGAAGCAGCTCCTGAAAAACTTCCTGGCCCTCTGACACCAGCGGCGAGGGATGAGGCCGTTCCTGGCTGAATTCAGGTTTCTTGCAGTAAACAAGCGCCGCAGGCGCGTTAGAAGTTAGCCCAGCCCGTGAGGGCTGGGAAACTTAGCAGAAAGAATCAGAAGCGCCGTAGGCGCGGCACCTAACCAAAAACAAATTTCGGATCAAATTGCAATCCGTGTTTCTTCAACAGGGCGAGAAATTCCTCATCAAAACTCATTTTTCTATGATGCGCTTCTTGATTCTGTATGTATCGCACGACCGTCGGCACGATTGACGCGCTCACGCTGAACGCTGCGTAACCCCGCTGCCATGCGAGCTTGTGGCCTTGTTCGTTCGCCCATCGCGAGGAATTCGATTTGATGGCGAGAACCGCTTTGGCCAGCGCCAAAACCGGCGGAACCTGAATCAGGAGATGAATGTGATCTTCCATTCCGCCGACGCCATGAACAAAAATTCCGTGTTTCTTGCAAATGCCTGCTGCGTACGCCCATATTCTTGGTTGAAGAGCTCTGCCTATGACCTTGCACCGATCCTTGGTGCTGAACACCACATGAATCACATTTTGCGCGTAGCTGTGGGACATGTGTCGCGCCTCCGGCACTAGACATCTTATACGACTCCTGCCCAGCGCTAACGCGCTGGGCTAACTTGTGTCGCGCCTTCAGCGCTGAAGACATAAAGAAACTCGTGTTGCCCGGCTAGCCAGCTACTCACGGGCATTATCAAGGCCAAGGACACTCGTCCCGAGATCGGCGTTCGCTCCATGCTCAATACGATGAGCGTGAAGTACAAATTGCATCGGGTCGACCTGCCCGGCAGGCTGGACATCGTTCTACTTCGACAAAAGAAAATAATCTTCGTGCACGGCTGCTTCTGGCATCTGCACCGTTGTCGTTACGGCACAGTCAAACCTGCTACCAACTCTAGATTCTGGAGCGACAAGCGGAGGAAGAATCGGTTGAGAGACCAGAGGAATCGAGGGGCTTTGAGAAGAGATGGGTAGAACCTTCCTACCGTTTGGGAGCGTTGGACCAGAAAGCCTGAGAAGCTGACGGAGCGATTGGCTGGTTTCCTCGTGGCCTAGTCGCCGAATTTGCAGTAGTCTCGCCCCTGAAGTCCCGCCGCGTTCCTCAGATCCCGCCAGAAATCTCTTGACACCTGTTTACTTCTCGTATATAATGCGGCGTGAATGATCGGCCAAGTCCCTCGGTCCCCCTCAACCCCTTTAGAATCCGCACTTCCGAGAAATCGCTTCGTAAGTCCTTTAGAATCCGCACTTGCAAAAGTGTATCAAAACAAAGAACTTCAACTCCCTTTGGAATCAACACTTACAAAAAACACGGGGGGAGGGGGGTATTATCGTTAACCTGGCATCCGATCAGGATCAGCCTCTTTCCTTCCTTCACTTCCTCTACCTCATCTATCTCCTTTACTTCCTTCCTGTTGCGCACTCTTTCTCACTCTTCGCCTGTAACCCCTTTGTTTGCCACTCATACGCAAATCAACGGGGGGTGGGG
>DASZZJ010000075.1:0-7301 GCA_035545075.1 Candidatus Acidiferrales bacterium | reverse complement strand
CGGCGGGTCTGCTCGACCTACGGCGCTCGCGATTCACTCTGCTACGTTTCCCAGCCCTCACGGGCTGGGCTAAGTTCTGGCGCGCCCGCCAGACTACAGCGGGTCTTGCGACCTCCGGCGCTGTTTGACGGGAAGAGGGCGGCGTGGATGCATCCCATCGGTCCGGGAGCGGTGGGAATCTTGCCATGATCCCTCCGCTGCGCGGCCAGCACTCGCGAGCGAGAGTGAAATCAGGAATCTGGCCGCTGCGGTCAGGATGACAACTTAAGGCGAGCGAGGACGGGCACGGCATGGATTCGGCTACGCTCACCACAGGTGCCGTGCCCCTACACGGAGAAGGGCCGGATGGCGGGGTCGGTGGGCGGATCGGGTGGGGGAGCGGGGGATGGGGGGAGGAGAAAAGCAGATCCCTCGACTCCGCTTGGGATGACACCTAAGGAGGCAAGGCGTGCCGCACCCGCCAGACAACGGCGGGTCTGCTCGACCTACGGCGCTCGCGATTCACTCTGCTACGTTTCCCAGCCCTCACGGGCTGGGCTAACTTGTGGCGCGCCCGCCAGACTACAGCGGGTCTTGCGACCCGCCAACCAGCGGCGGGTTTGACAACCTCCGGCGCGCTGTTCGACGGGAAGAGGGCGGCGTGGATGCATCCCATCGGTCCGGGAGCGCTGGGAATCTTGCCATGATCCCTCCGCTGCGCGGCCAGCACTCGCGAGCGCGAGTGAAATCAGGAATCTGGCCGCTCCGGTCGGGATGACACCTTAAGAGGCAAGGAGTGCCTACCGCCCGCGGCGGGATAGATTCTGCCCGGCACTACACGGAATACGCAGCTCGCCAGGACGAACTACCACCCTCCGCCACCGCCGCCACCGCCACCGCCGCCGCTTCCGCCGCCTCCGCCTCCGCCGCCTCCCCCGCTGCTGGAGCCCGGCGCGGAGGAGGACGACGAGATGGCGTTGGAGAAAGAGTTGCTCATGGCCGAGGCGAAGCCCGCCGCGCCGAGAGCGCTCCAGCCGGAGCCGGAATAGAAAGAGGGCGAATAGCCGCCGCTTCCTGATCCGGGCGTGCGCCCCACTTCGTCGAGAATACCGCTGAATTTTTCCGCCCAAGCGTGCTCGACACCAAGCGCCAGCGCGTAAGGCAGGAACTTCTCGAAAATTTCAGGCGTTTTTTCGGGCGGCATGACGCGGTTCATCCGGTCGCCGTCCACTTCGCCGAGGAACATCTTGAATCCGTCCACCTTGTCGAGGAGGCCGCGGCCGGCCCGCGTCGGCGCCTTGAGCAAGTAGTGAAACGCAACGTGCAGGAGGGCTGTGGCGAGGAGCAGCACAATGACGAGAACAGAGGTCGCATAAGCGAGCACGCCAAGGCCGACGATTTCCCCGGCCAGGAAGGGAATCGTGAAAAGTGTCAGGGTGATGGCCGCGCGGGTATTTTTGCCTTTCGCACTGCCGCCGCTGCGCGCGGATCTCCAGGCGTGGATGTCGCCGATCACCAGGACCGCGACGCCGACGCTCCACCCGCTGAGCCAAAGGCACATGAACCCGACAATGGGGAGCTTTTCGGGCCCGCCGGAGAAGGCCACCACAACCAGCAAGAGAACGGAGAGGACAATACCGGGAATCAGGTAGCGGCCATTGGTGAAGAAATAGATTTTTTCTTCGGCGGTCCGCAGGACGTTCTTCAGGGCTTTGATGGCGGCGCTGACGGCGACATGGCTTGCGCTGTGAAGCGGAATCGAGGTTCGTCCGTGAAACAGCTCCGCGGCCGCCGCTTTTTCGTCCGCGGAGAGAACCTGCTCGCCGGCCTTCGCGATCGTGAGCGTATACTCGCCGTCATCTTCCTTGATTTTCAGGTAGCCTTTCGCAGCCATGCTGAGAATCGCGGAAGTGAAGACTTTATTGTCGTAGCCCATGCGCACCAGAAAGCGCATGGCCGCGGGGGAAAGGCCGGACGGCGGTTCGTAGAGCGCGACGAGGGTGCCGAGGGCGGGGTCGCGTCCGACAAGAGTCCAAACAATCGCGTAATAGAGCAGGATGGCCAGAAATCCGCCGCCGGCGAAAAAAGTCACGCGATTGTCCTGCAGGAAATATCGCAGCTTCGCCCGGGCGGTCGGCTCGGCCAAGTAGCCCCTGGGCCAGGAGAGGACAATCGTGAGTCCTTCCTTGCTCCCGAGAGGATGTTCGGCGGCGAAGCCGAAACTGCCGTCATCATTCGTGACGGTGCGGAGATCCCGCGCCATGGACCCTTGCGGCCCTGTGTAGCCGCTGAGACGCACCTCACCGCGCGGGATGCGCTCCGGGAGGCGGACGGTCGCCGCGGCACGGTCGATCGGGAAGGCCCAGCCATTGCCGGTCACGTTCCAGAAGAGTTCGTCGTGGTCGGAGAAAAACCCCAACTGACGGCTGATCGTGTAGGTGAGCGTGTACGTGTAATTGCCGGGCGGAAGCGTATAGCCGCTGCGGCCCAGGTAGATGCGTTTTCCGTTGCTGCGGTCCTCGAGGCGGAAATCCTCGGGGGAAGCGTCGCGGGTGGCGCCGAGAAATTCAAAACCGACGACGTACTTGTTACCGTAACGGTCGGCGTAGCGAGTGGGAAAGTCGCGAAAGATCCCGTGACGAATTTGGTCTCCAGCGCTGCGGACGGCGATGGTCTCCCGGACGACCAGAGTGCCGTCGTCCTGCACTTGAATGTCGCTGTGGTAATCGAGGATGCGCTCGTTCTGCTGCGCAGCCGCGGGAAGCGCAAGGGCGAGGAAACCCAGGAGGCCGAACCAGCGAAGGGAGCAGCGAATGCTCAAGCGCGAATTTCCTCCGGGACCAATTTCGTGGAGATAGTTGGGGTCCACCCGACGAACTCTTTCATTCTATCCCGGACTTCTGCCTGGCCCAAGAGGAACCCGCGGAAAGCCGGAAGATGCCACGACGCTGGCCCGCGCGAACCTCCTCAGCATTCAAGCGAAGATCAAGCGGGCGCTCGCGGCCGGCAGAGTCACCGACCCGACGACCAGGGCGCACCTGGAGGAAACCCAGGCGCGCATCACCGCTGCTCTGCAAGCACAAGTGGCCATGCCGGCGGAATGACCTCGCTCGGTCACCGGCTCGCTGCCGGGTGGCAGCCCGCCGCGCTACACAGAAAGGGCGGGGTCGAGTAGAATCGGGCGCGCCGCTCGATTCCGCCGCGGCACAATCTGCATTTCGGGGATGAGCCGATGACCGCGATGCCGCAAAGTGCGCCGACGCCCCTGACACTCGAACAACTGAAGGAAAAAGCCCGGCTGCTGCGCATCCATTCGATGCGCGCGACCACGGCGGCAGGCTCGGGCCATCCCACATCGTGTCTCTCCGCGGCGGAGATCATGGCCGGGATTTTCTTCCACGCCATGAAGTTCGATCCGAGCAATCCCAACGCCGTGGGCGGCGACCGCTTTGTGCTGTCGAAGGGCCACGCTGCGCCGGTTCTCTACGCCGCGCTTGCCGAATCGGGCGTCTTCCCCGTTTCGCGCTTGATGACGCTGCGGCAGCTTGCCAGCGAGCTGGAGGGCCATCCGACTCCGCGCATCCCGGGCGTAGACGCTGCCACCGGCTCGCTCGGTCAGGGGCTTTCGGTCGGTGCCGGACTGGCCATCGGCGCGCGCGTGCAGAGATCGCCGGCGCGCATCTATGTCCTGCTGGGCGACGGCGAAGTCGCGGAAGGACAGGTGTGGGAAGCGGCCGCGTTTGCGGCGCACGCGCGGCTCGGCAATCTGACGGCAATCGTGGACGTCAACGCGCTCGGGCAGAGCGGTCGCACCATGTACCAGCACCGCATGGAAGTGTACAAGGAGAAGTTCGAGGCCAACGGCTGGCAGGCCGAAGTGATCGACGGCCACGATATCGCCGCGGTGGTAGCCGCGCTCGACCGCGCGCGCTCGACACTCGCCAGGCCGCAGGCGATTCTCGCGCGCACGCTCAAGGGCAACGGCGTCAGTTTTCTTGCGGACAAGGAGAATTGGCACGGGAAGCCGCTCTCGAAGGACGACCTGGCGAAAGCCATCGCCGAGCTGGGCGGCGCCCCGGAAATCGAGCCGGACAGCGGCCGCTCCTATGCGCGCGCCGAGCTGCGGAAGCCGCCGCAGTTCCCTCCCCTCCCCGCAACCAGTTATGAGGCCGGGCAGATGGTCGCTACGCGCGAAGCCTACGGGACGGCGCTGAAGCGGCTTGCAACGATCCTGCCGCAGCTTGTCGCCGTGGACGGCGACGTGAAGAACTCCACCTTCACCGAGACGATGGAGAAGACCGCTCCCGAGCGCGTCTTCCAGAGCTACATCGCGGAACAGAATATGGTGAGCATGGCGGTGGGCATGGCCGCGCAGGGGCTCGTGCCGTTCGCCGCCTCCTTCGCCTGTTTTCTTTCCCGTGCGTACGACCAGGTGCGCATGGCTGCCATCGGCCGTAGCAACATCAACCTCTGCGGCTCGCATTGCGGCGTTTCCATCGGCGAGGACGGCCCCTCGCAGATGGCCCTCGAGGATTTGGCGATGTTCCGCGCGATTCCCGGCGCGTGCGTGTTCTATCCTTCAGACGCCGTTTCCGCCGAGCGGCTGGTGGAAACCATGGCGCGCACCGACGCGATCTGTTATATGCGCACCTCGCGGCCGAAAACCCCGGTGATCTACAAGAACCACGAGACATTCCCCATACCCGGCTTCAAAGTCCTGGCCAAGACTGCAAACGACCGGGCAACGGTGATCGCCGCCGGCGTGACGCTCCACGAGGCGCTGAAGGCGGCGGTTTCGTTGAAGGCCAAGGGAATTTCGATTCGCGTCGTGGACCTCTACTGTGTGAAGCCGATTGACGCGGAGGCTTTGGCGGCGGAGATCCGCGCCACGGGCGGGCGGCTGGTCATCGCCGAAGATCACTATGCCGAAGGCGGGCTCGGCGAAGCGGTCCTGACCGCGCTGGCGTCAGTGGGAGCCGCGCCGACCGCGGTGAAGCACCTCGCCGTGCGCGGCGTGCCGCATTCGGGCAAGCCCGACGAACTGCTCGACAAATTCGGGATTTCGGCGCGCCACATCGCCGCCGCCGTCGAAGCGCTCTAGGGCCGGCCCTTCGCCCTCAGCGCATCAAAGCGCACCGCCGGAACCAACGCCTGTGTCTCCGATGAGGCATCTCCCCGCCTCCAAGCCGGTGGCTCTTGACGGAGGAAAAATACAAACGGCAGCGATTCTACCATGGGAGACGGCCAGCGAAGACGAAGAGCAAATCAGGCCGCGATCACTTGCTCGGAAATGACGTGCTTCGGCACGGGCCGCAGGTCCCACACGATTCCGAACCACGAGAGCACCTTCAACACGTAGTAACTGATGTCCACTTCCCACCAGTAGAAGCCCTGCCTCGTGGATGCCATGTAGTGGTGATGGTTGTTGTGCCAGCCTTCGCCGAAGGTCATCAGCGCCAGCACCCAGTTGTTCCGGCTGGTGTCGCCTGTCAGGTAGCGGCGCCTGCCGAACAGGTGCGAGAGCGAATTGATCGTGAACGTGTCGTGCCACAGCACAACCGTGCTGACGCAGAATCCCCAGATCAGCAGGCCCCACCCGCCGATCAGGAAGAGCGTCACGGCAAGGATCACGGGCGGCACCAGGTGGTATTTGTTCAGCCACCGCAGCTCGGGATACTTCGCAAAATCGCCGATGTAGTCCAGCCGCGTCGCGTTGTAGCGGTCGGAAATGATCCACCCGATGTGCGCCCAGAAAAATCCGAACAGCGTGGGCGAGTGCAGGTCCTCGTCCTGGTCGGAATACTTGTGGTGGTGCCGGTGGTGCGCCGCCCACCAGAGGATGCCCTTCTGCGCCGAGCTCGTGGCGATGAACGCGATCACAAACTGGAACGCCCGGCTGGTCTTGTACGACCGGTGCGAGAAATAGCGATGGTAGCCCGCGGAGACGAAAAACATCCGCACGGCCCACACGGCGATGCACGTGAACAGGTACGACCAGCGAAACGGCACCCAGAAAGCCGCCAGCGCCGCCACGTGGATCAAGAAAAACGGCAGGGTCATCACGATGGAAATCCGCGCGCCGTTCCGCAGTGGAATTGCCAGGTAAGGAAAATGCGTGGAAGCCATCCGGCGGTTTGCCTCTGCCCTCGACGACAAAGAACTCAAAAGCTCACCGCGAAAGCGAACCGGGTCGAAGTCGTCGCCGCCACGAATAAGCAGATTCAGTTTACGCGGCGGGGCGAGGCGGGTCAAGCACGGATTCGCGCCTGTGCAATGGGAACCAACTGTCCGGATGTGTTATCGTCCGTGTGGCGCGGCGATCTCTTCACCAGGCGTCGCGATCTCTCGCGGACAGAGGTGCACGAAGCGATGGCGGAACGTCCCGTTCTTGTCGGTCTCATCCCGCAGGCGGTCGTCCTCGACCCCGGCGATCAGGTCTGTTGGACTTCCGACGCGGGCACCCTGCGCGTTGAATTCGACGCCAACCGCTGCCCGTTTTCTTCGAACGTTTTTCAGGCGCCTGTCGGCATGCGCCTGCTCAGCGGCCCGCCTCGGGCCGGAACAAAAGCCGGCACCTACAAATACCGCCTCTGGCTCAACGATCAAATTGTCGGCCAGGGAGAAGTGATCCTCCGCGAGAACTAATTCACGGCAAACAGGAAGAATGTGCGGGGAAAGCCGGGGCCGGAGGCCGCGTGCGCCACAGGCCCTCGCCGCTTCTTCTGGCCCGGGCCTGGCCAAGGGGATGAGTTTTAATTCTTCTTCAGCTCCGCCGTCCAGTTCAAAACCAGCATCATGGGCGGAGAGCCGACTTTCGGCGGCACGGGGAGCAGGAAGCGGCCGCCGTCAGGTGTGACGTCGAAAAGCTCGCCGATCGCGGCGACGTTTGGAACAGGGAATAGGGGGCGTACACTTTCCACCTGGAATTCATCTCCCATTGCGTTTACCTGAGCGGCGTGCAACTGCACCGGTGCGTTGCTGCCGATGAAATAGATTTCCTTACCGTCCGAGCGCCAGACGGGGAAGATGCCCCCGTTCTGAGAGACCTGCCATCGGCCGGAGCCGCTGGGAAACCGGGTCACGTAAACTTCTTCCCGGCCGGAATCGGTGGAAGAAAATGCCAGCCAGCGGCCATCCGGTGAGAGGCGTTCCGTGACGATCTTCGCCTGAGGGTTTTGCGGCTGGGCCAGGAGGAACGGTTTCTTGTCCCCTGATGTAGGCACGGCCCACACCGAGGCCCCGGACGGGCCGGAGGAGCGCTGGTAGAGGAGGAAGCGCCCGTCGGGAGACCATTGGGGCCAGGAGAAACCGGTGACGGCCTG
>DASZZJ010000074.1:0-58259 GCA_035545075.1 Candidatus Acidiferrales bacterium | reverse complement strand
ATGGCCAAGGAGAAATTCGAGCGCAGCAAGCCGCACGTGAACATTGGGACGATCGGTCACATTGATCACGGCAAGACGACGCTGACGGCGGCGATCACCAAGGTTCTGGCGAAGACGAACCCCAAGGTGCAGTTCCGGGCGTTCGACACGATCGACAACGCTCCGGAAGAGCGCGAGCGGGGGATCACCATTGCGGTGTCGCACGTGGAGTATGAGACGGCGAACCGGCACTACGCGCACATTGATTGTCCGGGTCATGCGGACTACATCAAGAACATGATCACGGGCGCGGCGCAGATGGACGGGGCGATTCTGGTGGTGGCGGCGACGGACGGGCCGATGCCGCAGACGCGGGAGCACATCTTGCTGGCGCGGCAGGTGGGCGTGCCGGCAGTGGTGGTGTTTTTGAACAAGTGCGACATGGTGGAGGACCCGGAGCTGTTGGAGCTGGTGGAGTTGGAGGTGCGGGAGCTGCTGAAGAGCTACCAGTATCCGGGGGACACGGTTCCGGTGATCCGCGGATCGGCATTGCAGGCGCTGAACGGGGACGCGAAGTGGGAGCAGAAGATCGTGGAGTTGATGGCGGCGGTGGATGAGAAGGTGCCCTTGCCGGTGCGGGACGTGGACAAGCCGTTTGCCATGCCCATTGAAGATATCTTTTCGATCTCAGGGCGCGGGACGGTGGTGACGGGGCGGGTGGAGCGCGGGAAGGTGAAGGTGGGGGAGGAAGTGGACATCGTGGGCTTCCGACCGACGATGAAGAAGACGGTGACGGGGGTGGAGATGTTCCGGAAGCTGCTGGACGAAGGGATGGCGGGAGACAACGTGGGCTTGCTGCTGCGGGGTACGGAGAAGGACGAAGTGGAGCGGGGGCAGGTGTTGTGCAAGCCGGGGTCGATCACGCCGCACACGAAGTTCAAGGCGGAGGCGTATGTGTTGACGAAGGAGGAAGGCGGGCGGCACACGCCGTTTTTCACGGGCTACCGGCCGCAGTTTTACTTCCGGACGACGGACGTGACGGGGGACGTAAAGTTGCCGGCGGGTGTAGAGATGGTGATGCCGGGGGACAACATCTCGGCGGAGATCAGCTTGATCACGCCGGTGGCTTTGGAGAAGGGGCTGCGCTTCGCCATCCGCGAAGGCGGCCACACCGTTGGCGCCGGCGCCGTCACCGAGATCGTCGAGTAACGTTTGCCCCGGGCGCAGCACGGGACGCAATGCGAAAAGGAAATTGAGCGATGCGCGAGATCATCACGTTGCAGTGCGGCGAGTGCAAGAACCGCAACTATACAACGACGAAAAACAAGAAGAAGCACTCCGAGCGTTTGGAGACGAAAAAGTTTTGCCGGGCGTGCCGTAAGCACACTCCGCATAAAGAGGTGAAGTGACGGCGAGGCGAAGCCTCGCTGTCATCCTGAGGGCGCCGCAGGCGCCGGAAGGATCTCAACCGGTCATTTCGGGGATTCTGTTCGTCAGGGTCGGGATGGTTTTGGATTCACCCTTCGGTCGCCTGCGGCGGGCTCAGGGTAAAGGGGAGTCGTCCAATGGTTAGGACTCCGGTCTCCAAAACCGGGTATGGGGGTTCGAATCCCTCCTCCCCTGCCAGATTGAACGGAGCCGGGCGATGGATGCGAGAGGAAGCATGGCCACGCGGGCGGTCAAAGTGAACAACGAAGAGCGAGAGCCATCCGCGATCGTGCAGAAGGTAACCGGGACCTTTCAGAACTCGCGCGACTTCCTCAAAGAGGTGCGCGTCGAGATGAAGCAGGTCACCTGGCCGACGCGCGACGACGTCGTCTCCACGACCTGGGTGGTGATTGGCACCGTGGCCTTCTTCGGCCTGTTTCTCGCCGTGGTGGACTGGATCGTGCAGCACGGCGTCGAACGCCTGCTTAAATTTTTCGGTGGGTAGAGGGGAAAGCGCGTCAATGCCCATGCAGTGGTACATCATCCATACCTATTCGGGCTTCGAGAAGAAGGTCAAGGAAAGCCTCGAAGGCCGCGTGGCCGCGTTCGCGTTGCAGGACAAGATCGGCCGCGTGCTGATCCCCATGGAGGATGTGCTGGAAGTCCGCAGCGGCAAGAAAGTCATGTCCGAGCGCATGTCCTATCCCGGCTATGTGCTGGTGGAGATGAACCTCGACGAAAACACCTGGCACATCGTTCGCTCGACGCCGCGCGTGACCGGTTTTGTCGGTTCGGCCACCAATCCCTCGCCGCTCAGCGATCAGGAAGTGGACGCCATCATCAATCGCGTGCACGTTCCCACCGACCGGCCCAAGCCCAAGGTGGTCTTCGAGCGCAACGAGCAGGTCCGCATCGTGGACGGTCCGTTTGCCAATTTCAACGGTTCGGTCGAGGAGATTGACCCCGACCACAGCCGTCTCAAGGTTTCGGTCACGATTTTTGGCCGCTCGACGCCGGTGGAACTCGATTTCGCGAGCGTGGAAAAGCTCGCCTAGGTCTTGTCGGGGCGGACTTCGGCCCGCCCGGTGATGGGTGGAAGAAAGAGGATTTAGGGTCGGAACATGGCGAAGAAAATTCAGACAACGGTGAAGCTGCAGTTGCCCGCCGCAAAGGCCACCCCGGCGCCGCCCGTGGGCACCGCGCTTGGCCCGCACGGCGTCAACATCATGGATTTTTGCAAGCAGTTCAACGCCAAGACGTCCAAAGAGCCCGACGCGATGATCATCCCCGTGCTGGTCACCATCTACACCGACCGCACGTTCACTTTCATCACCAAGACGCCCCCGGCCAGCGAGCTTCTCAAGCGTGCCGCCGGCGTCATCAAGGGCTCCGCCGAGCCCAACCGCATCAAGGTCGGCAAAGTCACCAAGAAGCAGGTCGCGGAGATCGCCAAGGCCAAGCTCGTTGACCTGAACACCACGAATCTCGATTCGGCCATCCGCACCGTGATGGGCACGGCGCGGAACATGGGTCTCGAAGTCACGGACTGAAAAGCGCCAAGGGAGCAACGCGTCATGCCGAAGAAAGCCGGTAAAAACGTCGCGAAAGCGCGCAAGCAAATCGAGGCGCGCCCCTACGCGCTCGCCGAAGCGGCTGAGCTTTTGAAGAAGACCCACCACACCAAGTTCAACGAAACCGTCGAGATTGCCGTCAACCTCGGCGTTGACCCGAAGCATTCTGACCAGGTCGTGCGCGGCACGGTGGTTTTGCCGAATGGCCTGGGTAAGTCCGTCCGCGTCCTGGTCATCGCCAGCGGAGAAAAAGTCCGCGAAGCCCAGGATGCCGGAGCGGACTTTGTCGGCGGCGACGACATGGTGCAAAAGATCCTGACGGGCTGGACCGACTACGAAGCCGTAATCGCCACGCCGGATATGATGAAGTCCGCCGGGAAGCTCGGTAAGGTGCTCGGCCCGCGCGGCCTGATGCCCAATCCGAAGACCGGCACGGTCACCTTCGAAGTCGCCCGCGCCGTCAAGGAGATCAAGGCCGGCAAGGTGGAATTCCGCGTGGACAAAGCCGGGATCGTTCACTGCCCGGTCGGAAAGATCCAGTACGAGGCCGCGAAGCTGGCCGGAAACGTTCAGGCCCTGCTCGCCGCGATTCAGAAGGCGAAGCCCACCGCGGCCAAAGGCAAGTACATCAAGAGAATCACCCTGACCTCGACGATGGGCCCGGGAATCCAGATCGACCTCGCCGAAGCGGAAGCGGCGCTGGCCGCGGCGGCGTAGCGGAGCCGAGATGAAAAAGCGCAGCGAAAAACAGAAGGACCTCGACAACCTGAAGACCGAACTCGCCCGGGTCTCGACCGTCATCCTCGCGACCTTCCAGGGCATCACGGTCGAGCAGGACACCCGGCTTCGCCGCGCGGTTCAGTCCGCCGGCGGAAAGTACAAGGTCGTCAAGAATAGGCTTGCCCAGCGCGCCGGCGCGGGCACATCGGCCGAGCCGCTGCTCAAGGACCTGAAGGGCACCAACTCCCTCGCCTACACGGGAACCGACCCTGTGGCGCTGGCCAAGGCCCTCACAAAGATTGCCAAGGACGTTCCGGCGTTCAAGTTCCGGGCGGGCGTCGTCGAAGGCAAGGTTCTTTCGATTGCGGAGATTCTGCAGCTCGCGAATCTCCCGTCAAAAGACGAGCTCATCAGCAAGCTCATGTTCCTGCTGAACGCGCCGGCGCAGCGCATCGCCGGGACGCTGAACGCGCTCCCGCGCAACATCGCGGTGACCGTCAGCGAGGCCATCAAGGCCGAAAAGTTTGGGTCCGGCGGGGCAATTGCGGAAGCCAGCCCGCCGGCCTGAAGAAGGTTTAATTCATTCTGTAGAGGAGAAGAGGTAGCCATGTCGAAAGTGGATACGATCCTGGACCAGATCAAGGGGCTCACGCTTCTGGAAGCCTCCGAGCTCGTGAAAAAAATAGAAGAGGCCTTCGGCGTTTCCGCGGCCGCGGCGGCGCAGGTGGTCGTGGCGGGCGGCGGGGCGGCGGGCGGCGCGGCTCCGGTGGAGGAGAAGACGGAGTTCACGGTCGTGCTGACGGAAGTCGGCGCGAACAAGATCAACGTCATCAAGGCCGTTCGCGAAGTCACCAGCCTCGGCTTGAAGGAAGCCAAGGACCTCGTCGATGGCGCGCCGAAAACCGTGAAGGAAGGCGTGAACAAGGACGAGGCGGCCGCCATCAAGAAGAAGTTCGACGAGGCCGGCGCTAAGGTCGAAATTAAGTAACGGTTTCTGTGGCTCTTTTCGCGGCGCGGCGGACCGGGCGGTGCGGCCGTGCCGGAGGATTCATCGTACGCATTTCGAGGCGGAGCACACTCACAATTCCACGCGTCCCGACGGGGACGCGGGCGGATCTGCGCGCGCTGACTTCGGGCGGAAAGCGCGGCGGCCCCACATGGTGTCTTCGCTCCTTAAGCATCGCTCAACAGGCATCGGCCCGAAGGGGATGAGGTAGACCACGCATGCATCACGGCAATCATCACGTCCGGGAACGGCAGCGACTGGATTTCGCCAAGATCCAGAGCTCGATCCAGATTCCCAACCTGATTGAAGTCCAGATGAAGTCCTATCAGCGCTTCCTGCAGATGGATCTTCTTCCCAGCGAGCGCGAGGACGGCGGGCTTCAGTCGGTCTTCACCTCCGTCTTCCCGATCCGCGATTTCCGCGAGATGTCCCAGCTCGACTTCGTGGACTATGCGATCGGCAATTGGGAGTGCAAGTGCGGCAACCTCAAGGGCCTGCACCACCTGCGCGCCACCTGCCGCAGTTGCGGCGCCTCCGTGGTCACCAACCCTTATCAGACCGGCGACGTCCTGTGCACCAAGTGCGGCACCTTCAACAAGAACACGCCGACCTTCTGCAACAAGTGCGGCGACCCCGTCGCCATGCAGCTCAAGTACGACGTCAATGAGTGCCAGGAGCGCGGCATGACCTATTCCGCGCCGCTCAAGGTCACCATCCGCCTGACCATTTACGACAAGGACCCCGACACCGGCGCCAAGACCATCCGCGACATCAAGGAGCAGGAGGTTTTCTACGGCGACATCCCGCTCATGACCGAGAACGGCACCTTCATCATCAACGGCACCGAGCGCGTCATCGTCAGCCAGTTGCACCGCTCCCCCGGCGTCTTCTTCGAAACTGCCAACAACCGCACCTACGCCCTCGGCAAGATCATTCCGTACCGCGGGTCGTGGGTCGAATTTGAATACGACATCAAGAACATTCTCTACGTGCGCATCGACCGCAAACGCAAATTCCTCGGCTCCATCTTCCTCCGGGCGCTCGGCATGAAGTCCAATGAGGACATCCTCCGCACCTTCTACCAGGTCGAGCGCATCTCCCTGCGCGACGGCGACCTCTACTGGAATGTTTCTACCGGCTTGATCGACCGCAAGCTCTCGCACGAGATCAAACATCCCCGCTCCGACGAATTGATTGCCGGCGCGCACAAGCGCATCACCGAGCCGCTCTTCAAGGAGCTCGTCAAGGCCCGCGTCACCCAGGTGCGCGTCAGCCTGAATGACCTCGAAGGCGCTTTCAGCGTCGCCGACGTTGTCAACCGCCAGACCGGCGAAGTCCTGCTCGAAGCCAATAAGCCGCTCACGGCCGAACTCTATCGCTCCTTCGCCGAAGCCGGCATCGCCGAAGTGGATATCTTCTTCCCCGAGCGCGACGATATCGGCGTCGTCCTCTCCCGCACGCTTGACAAAGACTCCATCCGCTCGCCCAAGGAAGCCCTCATCGAGATCTACCGCAAACTGCGCCCCGGCGATCCGCCGACGCTGGAAACCGCCACGAATCTCTTCCGCGGGATGTTCTTCGACCCGCGCAAGTACGATTTCAGCCGCGTTGGCCGCCTGAAGTTCAATATCAAGCTTGGCCTCGACACCCCGCTTCACAATCGCGTCCTCGACACCGTGGACTTCGTCGGCGCCATCAAGTACCTCTTCAAGCTGCGCAAAAGCATCGGCGTGGTGGACGACATCGACCACCTCGGCAACCGCCGCGTCCGCGCCGTCGGCGAGCTCCTCGAAAACCAGTTCCGCATCGGCCTGGTCCGCATGGAGCGCGCCATCAAGGAAAAAATGTCCGTGTACCAGGAGATGTCCACGGCCATGCCCCACGACCTGGTCAACGCCAAGCCGGTTATGGCGGCGATCCGCGAGTTCTTCGGCAGTTCCCAGCTCAGCCAGTTCATGGATCAGACCAACCCGCTCAGCGAGATCACCCACAAGCGGCGCCTCTCTGCTCTCGGCCCGGGCGGCCTCTCCCGCGAACGCGCCGGGTTCGAAGTCCGCGACGTTCACCCCACCCACTACGGCCGCATCTGCCCCATCGAAACACCTGAAGGCCCGAACATCGGACTCATCAGCTCGCTCTCCTGCTTTGCGCGCATCAACGACTACGGCTTCATTGAGTCGCCCTATCGCAAGGTGAAAAGCGGCCGCGTTGTGGATTTTGTGCAGATTGTCAACGCCGGAGACAGCGAGTTCAAGGTCGGAGAGACCGTCGAAAGGGACCGCGTCGAGGAGCTCAACGAAGAGCTCAAACGGCGCAAGGTCACCTACGAACCCTATTGCTTCTACCTCTCCGCTTGGGAAGAGGACAAATACGTCGTTGCCCAGGCCAACGTCGCCCTGGATGAACGCGGCCGCATCACCGCCGAGCTGGTCAACTGCCGCCAGGCGGGCGACTTCGTCCTGAAAACCCGCGAAGAAGTGGATTACGTGGACGTCTCGCCGAAGCAACTCGTCTCCGTTGCCGCCAGCCTGATCCCGTTTCTTGAGAACGACGACGCAAACCGCGCTCTCATGGGCTCGAACATGCAACGCCAGGCCGTGCCGCTGATTCGCGGCGAAGCCCCCCTCATCGGCACCGGCATGGAGCGCGTCACCGCGCGCGACTCCGGCGCCGTCGTCCTCTGCAAGCGCGAAGGCATCGTGGACCAGGTGGACAGCGAACGCATCATCGTCCGCGTCGAATCCGACCACTCCGGCGTGCTCAGCCGCGAAGTGGGCGCGGACATCTATTCGCTCACCAAGTTCAAGCGCTCGAACCAGAACACCTGCATCAACCAGAAGCCGCTGGTCCGCGTCGGCGACCGCGTGAAGAAGAGCCAGGTCCTTGCCGACGGCCCCTGCACCGACCGCGGCGAGCTGGCCCTCGGCCGCAACGTCCTGGTCGCCTTCCTTCCCTGGCGCGGCTACAACTTTGAAGACGCCATCCTCGTCAGCGAGAAGCTGGTGAAGGACGACTACTACACCTCCATCCACATCGAGGAGTATGAAATCGAGGCGCGCGACACCAAGCTCGGCCCCGAGGAAGTCACCCGCGACATTCCCAATATCAGCGAGACCTTCCTCCGCAACCTCGATGAGAGCGGCGTCATCCGCATCGGCGCCGTCGTCAAGCCCGGTGAGATCCTCGTTGGCAAGGTCACTCCCAAGGGCGAAACCACTCTCACCCCGGAGGAAAAGCTCCTTCGCGCCATCTTCGGCGAAAAGGCCGGCGACGTCCGCGATGCCTCTCTCTATTGCCCGCCGGGCATCGAGGGCACCGTTGTGGACGTCAAAATCTTTTGCCGTAAGGGCGCGGAAAAGGACGAGCGCCACAGGGCCATTGAAGCGGCGCAAGTCTTCAAGCTCGAGAAAAACCTCGCCGACGAAATCCGCATCCTCACCGACGAGCGCCTCAAGCGCCTTTCCGGCCTTCTTGTCGGCAGGACCCTCGTCGTGGACCTGCACGACGAAAAAACCAACAAGCGCCTGCTCACCAAGGGCACCGAGCTCACGCGCGAGATCATCGAAAAAATCTCCACGCGCAACCTCAAGCGCCTCAAGCTGAATGAAAAAGATCCCCTGCTCATCGAAAAAATCGAAGAGATCGAGGAGATGACCTCACGCCAGATTGACGTCCTCCGCAAGATTACCGAGGAGCGCAAAGAAAAACTCAAGAAGGGCGATGAGCTGCCGCCGGGCGTCATCAAGCTCGTCAAGGTCTACATCGCCATGAAGCGCAAGCTCTCCATCGGCGACAAAATGGCCGGCCGCCACGGCAACAAGGGCGTCATCGCCCGCATCGTGCCGGAAGAGGACATGCCCTATATGCCGGACGGCACTCCGGTCGAGATCGTGCTCAACCCGCTCGGCGTTCCTTCCCGCATGAACGTCGGCCAGATTCTCGAAACGCACCTCGGCTGGGCGGCCAAGGAGTTGGGCAACAGCCTCGCGCGCCTGCTGAGCAAGGAAGTCCGCGCCGAAGCGCTTCGCCGGTGGTTCCGCGAGGTCTTCGCGGACACCGCCATCCACAAATCGCTCTCCCGGCTCGACGACGATGAGCTCCTCGAAATGGCCGAGGGCTTCCGCAACGGTATCCCGTTCTCCACTCCTGTTTTTGACGGCGCGCGCGAAACCGAGATCCGCCACCTGCTCGAAGTGGCCGGCCTGCCGCACGCCGGCAAGATCAATCTTTTCGACGGTATATCCGGCGACCAGTTCGATCAGCCGGTCACCGTCGGCTTTATTTACATGCTCAAGCTCTCGCACTTGGTCGACGACAAGATCCACGCTCGTTCCATCGGGCCGTATTCGCTCATTACCCAGCAGCCGCTCGGCGGAAAGGCGCAGTTTGGCGGCCAGCGCTTCGGCGAAATGGAGGTCTGGGCGCTCGAAGCCTACGGTGCCGCCCACATCCTCCAGGAGTTGCTGACCGCGAAGTCGGACGACGTCTACGGCCGCGCGAAAATCTACGAGGCCATCGTCAAGGGCGAGCCCGGCATCGAGCCGGGCGTTCCGGAGTCGTTCAACGTGCTCGTGCGCGAGTTGCAGTCGCTGTGTCTGGACGTGGAGTTGATGAAGCGGCAGAAGCCGCAAGTGGAAAAAGTTGCGGACTGAGTCGCGCAGAATTCATTCTGCGCTCTTTTCCGCTGTCGTGAGTTGCAGTTTCGAGCAGTTGGGTTCTCAACCGTCTCGGGTGGCATCCGAAAGAGGCCACCGCGGCGCAACCCGGAGCCGAAAGGCGACGGGAGGGAGGAAACAACCTTGTATCGCAGCAGCCCTTATGATCGTGCCAGCCTGATCGCGGATTTCGATTCCATCCGCATCAGCCTGGCCAGTCCCGAAAAAATCCGCTCCTGGTCCCACGGCGAAGTCACCAAGCCCGAGACCATCAACTACCGCACCTTCAAGCCGGAGCGCGACGGACTCTTCTGCGCGAAAATCTTCGGCCCGGTGACTGACTGGGAGTGCTTGTGCGGCAAGTACAAGCGCATGAAGCACCGCGGCGTCATCTGCGACAAGTGCGGCGTCGAAGTCACCCTCAGCAAGGTTCGTCGTGAGCGCCTCGGCCACATCGAGCTGGCTTCGCCCTGTTCCCACGTCTGGTTCTTCAAGGGCTTGCCCAGCCGCATCGGCTACCTCCTCGACATCACCATGCGCGACCTCGAGCGCATTCTCTATTTCGAGGCTTTTGTCGTCGTCGATCCAGGCGAGGTTGCCGAGTTGCGCGAGCGCCAGGTTCTTCTGGAAGAGGACTACCGCAAATTCCAGCAGGAATACCCCGGCCAGTTCCGCGCCATCATGGGCGCCGAGGCCATCAAGGAGCTGCTCAAGCGCGTCGAAGTTGAAAAGCTCTCCGAGGAGCTCCGCGTCAAGATGAAGGCGGACCCGTCTCTTCAGAAGCGCATCAAGTACGCCAAGCGCCTCAAGGTTCTCGAAGCCTTTCGCAAGAGCGGTAACAAGCCCGAGTGGATGATCCTGGACGTGCTCCCGGTCCTTCCGCCGGAGCTTCGGCCGCTGGTGCCGCTCGACGGCGGCCGCTTCGCCACGTCCGATCTCAACGACCTCTACCGCCGCGTCATCAACCGCAACAACCGCTTGAAGAAGCTCATGGAGCTCCGCGCGCCCGACGTCATTGTCCGCAACGAAAAGCGCATGCTCCAGGAAGCTGTTGACGCCCTTTTCGACAACGGTCGCCGCGGCCGCGTTCTCCGCGGCACCAACAACCGCCCGCTCAAATCCCTTTCGGACACTCTGAAGGGCAAGCAGGGCCGCTTCCGCCAGAATCTCCTCGGCAAGCGCGTGGACTATTCCGGCCGCTCGGTCATTGTCGTCGGCCCGGAGCTCAAGCTGCACCAGTGCGGCCTGCCCAAGAAGATGGCCCTCGAGCTCTTCAAGCCGTTCATCTATCACATGCTGGAAGCCCAGGGACACTGCACCACCATCAAGCAGGCCAAGGAAATGGTCGAGCAGCAGGAGCCCGTCGTTTGGGACATACTCGAAGAGGTCATCCGCGAGCATCCCGTCCTTCTCAACCGCGCCCCGACCCTCCACCGCCTCGGCATCCAGGCGTTTGAGCCGATCCTCGTGGAAGGCAAAGCCATTCGCATTCATCCGCTCGTCTGCACGGCGTTCAACGCGGACTTTGACGGCGACCAGATGGCCGTACACATCCCGCTCTCGCCGGAATCGCAGATCGAGGCCTCCGTGCTGATGCTCAGCTCGCGCAACATTCTCTCCCCGGCCAACGGCCTCCCGCTCGCCGTCCCCTCGCAGGACATGGTGTTGGGCATCTATTACCTGACCAAGGCCAAGCCCGGTGCCAAGGGCGAAGGCCGCGTCTTCGGTTCCCCGGACGAAGTCCTCCTTGCTCTGGAAGCCGGCGAGGTCGAGTTGTTGAGCTCCATCCGCCTCCGCTACAGCGGAGAAGTGATTGACCTCACCACGGCTTACGACGATCAGGACGTCCCCCACGCCGAGCCCGTCAAGTTGCAGCGCCAGTTCATCCAGACCACGGTCGGCCGCGTCATCTTCAACTCCCATCTGCCGTCCAACATGCCCTTCCTCAACGGCCTGCTCAAGAAGAAAGGCGTTCAACAGCTCGTCTACTACGCCTACCTGCGCTTCGGGCTCGAAAGCACAGTGCTCCTGCTCGACCGCCTGAAGGAGCTCGGCTTCCTGTACGCCACCAAATCCGGCATGTCCATCGGCATCGATGACATGGTCATCCCGGGTGACAAAGCCAGGCTTGTCGAAAACGCCGAAAAAGAAGTCGTCAAGGTCCAACAGCAGTACCTCGACGGCGCCATCACCAACGGCGAGCGCTACAACAAAGTGATCGCCATTTGGGGCGACGTCACCGAGCGTGTCGCCGACGAGATGTTCAAGGCCCTGGAAGGCCAGGATAAGGAAGGCACCATCAACCCCGTTTACGTGATGGCCGATTCCGGTTCGCGCGGTTCGAAGCAGCAGATCCGCCAGCTCTCCGGCATGCGCGGCCTGATGGCCAAGCCCTCCGGCGAGGTCATTGAGACGCCCATCACTTCCAACTTCCGTGAAGGCCTGAACGTGCTGCAGTACTTCATTTCGACCCACGGCGCCCGCAAGGGCCTCGCGGACACCGCTCTTAAGACCGCCGATTCCGGCTACCTCACGCGCCGCTTGGTGGACGTCGCCCAGGACGTCATCATCAACGAACTCGATTGCGGCACCGGCGAAGGCATCTACGTCGAGCCCATCGTCGAAGCCGGCATTGAAGTCGAGCCCCTTCGCGACCGCATCGTCGGCCGTGTCTCCCTCGAGAAAATCCGCGACTTCGAGGGCAGCGTCATCGTCGAGGTCAACCAGGAGATCACCGAGGAGCTCGCCAACGCCGTTCAGGGCGCGGGCATCGAGCGCGTCCGCATCCGTTCCGTGCTCACCTGCGAGTCCCGCCGCGGCGTCTGTGCCCTCTGCTATGGCCGCAATCTCGCCGCCGGCCGCATGGTCGAGCTCGGCGAAGCCGTCGGCGTCATCGCCGCGCAATCCATCGGCGAACCCGGCACGCAGCTCACCATGCGCACCTTCCACATCGGCGGCACCGCCACCCGCGTCAGCGAGCGCTCCACGATCGAGGCGCGCAACGTCGGCGTCGCCAAGTTCGTTGACCTCAAGTACGTCGTGGGACGCGGCGGCGCTCTCATCGCCATGAACCGTTCCGGCCTCATCGCCATCTTGGACGAAAAAGGCCGCGAGAAGGAGCGCTACCACGTTGTCTACGGCGCGCGCCTCCGCGTCACCGACGGCGAGCACGTCATTCACGGCCAGGTCCTGGCCGAATGGGATCCCTTCACCTTCTCCATTCTCACTGAGATGGCCGGCAGCGTGAAGTTCGATGACCTGCGCCCAGGCCTCACCATTGAGGAGCAGGTGGACGAAGTCACCGGTCTCTCCCAGCTCGTCGTCACTCTTCCGCCGGGTGATGAGAAGCATCAGCCCGCCGTGCTCATTCGCGATTCCGCCGGCAAGACCCGCAAGAAGTACCTAATGCCTTCCCGCGCCCACATGATGGTCCAGGACGGCGATGAGGCACAGGCCGGCGACGTGCTCGCCAAAATTCCCCGCGAAACCACCAAGACCAAGGACATCACCGGCGGTCTCCCCCGCGTCGTCGAGCTCTTCGAGGCCCGCAAGCCGAAGGACCCCGCGGTCATCAGCGAAGTCGATGGAGCCGTCCGCTACGGCGAGATTAGCAAGGGCATGCGCAAGATCCATGTCGAGAGCGTGGACGGCAAGACCTCCAAGGAATACGCCATTCCGCGCGGCGTGCACATCAACGTCCAGGAAGGCGAGCACGTCAAGGCGGGCGAGGCGCTTATTGACGGCCCGCTCAATCCGCACGACGTCCTCGCCGTCCTCGGCGAGAAGTTCACCCAGGCGTATCTCGTCAATGCCATTCAGGAGGTCTATCGCCTCCAGGGCGTCAACATCAACGACAAGCACATCGAAACCATCGTCCGCCAGATGATGCGCTGGGTGAAGATCGAGGACGTCGGCGACACCAACTTCCTCCTCGAGGAACAGGTCGACAAGTTCCGCTTCCGCGAGGAAAACGACCGCGCCCGCCGCGAAGACGGCCGCCCCGCCGTCGGCCGGCCGCTTCTCCTCGGCATCACCAAGGCCTCGCTTTCCACCGACTCCTTCATCTCTGCCGCCAGCTTCCAGGAGACCACCCGCGTCCTCACCGAAGCCGCTGTCGCCGGCAAGGTGGACTATCTCCGCGGCTTGAAGGAAAACGTCATCATGGGCCGGCTGATTCCCGCCGGCACGGGCCTCGAGTACTACCGCAACATCCGGCTCCTGACGGAAATGCCAGCTCCGCCACCCTCGGAGGAGATCCCCGAAGCTGCCGAGCTGACGGCCGAGGAAGCTGCCGCTCTCGACTTCCTCCGCAAGGACGACGCCGAAGCCCCTGTCGAAGGCTAGTACCGTTCCAGCCGTGTGGCGGTAAATCAGGCCGGTCGCGTGCCTGGGGCGCGGTCACTTGTTTCCGCGTCGCGCTTCTCAGGAGCGCGGACGGGTATTCTTCGGGCACGTTCTCGTCGCGAAAGCGTTGCCCCGTTCACAGCGCCTTCCTAAACTGGAGAGCTGTGTGTTCGTCGGTGCCCGGCGGGAAGAAAGGTCTCTCTCACTGACTCATGCCGGAGAAGGATCAACAGAAACACGAATCGTTGCCACAGATCCCGGACTCCTCAACTGCGCGCCCTCGCGTTTCCGACCATTTCGATCGGTTCGAACGGCGTCAGTCTGAGCTCTGGCGCCTAACCTTTATTGTTCTCTTCACCCTGACTGTCTTTTTTGCCTGGATGTCATGGGACACCATCCGTTCGTTCACCCGCCACCTCGAGGTGCTTCCCATCGGGCTCGTGGTTCTGGTCGTCCTGTTCGGTTTCTACATATGGAAGAAAACGCAGGAAATCGCCGAACTGCGCGGGCTTTTGCGCGGTCTCGATCAGCACGACGCGGCTTCCCCCAGCGAAAAGCAGCTCTTCCAGCTTTCCGAGATGGTTACCCGCTCCCAGCAGGGTTATCGCGAGCTGATCGACTCCTTCGATGACCTGCTCCTGGCCATCGATCTCGATGGCCGGATCAGCGCCGCGAATCGCAGCTTCGCGGATCTGGCCGAATTGCCTTTTCAGCGATTGATCGGCCACCCCCTTACCGATTTTCTCGACGACGCCGAAGGAAACGGCCGCCGGGCTGTCGAGTACGCTCTGCCCCGGTTCCTCGAACGGCGTCAATGGGCCGGTGTCGTCAAGATTCGCTTGAAAAACCACAATGCCCTCCTGTATTTCGATTGCGTCGCCCACGCCATGGTCCGCGGCAATTCCGTTAGCGGCATCACCATTCTCGCCCGGGACATCACGGCGCTCCGCGAAAACGAGGCTCGTTTCACGGAGCTCTTCGAGAGATTACAGGAAGGCATCTACATCACCACTCCCGGCGACTCCTTCGTGGACGCCAATCCAGCCCTGGTCCGCATGCTTGGCTACAGCTCGAAAGAAGAGCTTATGGATCGGCCGTTTTCCAAAATCTTGGTCGATCCCGCGGAAATCGAGCGCATCCAGCGCGAGGCAGAGGTCGGCGCGTCGCTCAACCGCCACGAAATTGCCCTTCTCCGGAAGGATGGAACTCCCATCAAATGCTTGAGCACGGCAACGGCCGTTCGCGACCAGGAAGGCCGCGTCGTGCGCTATCAGGGCGCGCTCATGGACATCACGGCGCGCCGCGAGATGGAGCGCCGCCTGTACAAAGAGCAGGAATTTGCCCGGCGTCTCGTGGACAGTTTTCCCGATCTCATCCTGGTCCTCGATAGCACCGCGCATTTCACGTTTGTCAGCCCGCGGATCAAGGACATTCTCGGCTACGAGGTGGATGAGGGCCCCGATGTGCAACTGGGTGACCGCGCGCATCCCGAGGACCGCGCCGCGCTCCTCTCGCTCTTCGACGACGTCCTAACCGGCAAGCAGACGATTGGCTCTCTGGAAGTCCGGGTACGCCACAAACAGGGTGGCTGGCGTCTGGTGCGCTGTAGTCTCAGCCCCCTCTTCGCGGAGCCCGGGAAAATCGAGGGTGTGGTCGTTTCCGCGCGCGACGTCACCCAGCTTAAGCGCCTCGAAGAAAAGCTCATTCAGTCCGAAAAGCTTGCTGCCATGGGCCAGATGCTCGCTGGCGTCGCCCACGAGCTGAACAACCCTTTGACCGCTGTCCTTGGCGTCACCGAACTCCTTCGCGAGCGCACCGACCTGGACGATGTGGTCCGCCGCCAGCTCGATCTCACCCACCGGCAAGCCCGCCGCGCCGCCCGGATCGTTCAGAACCTCCTCGATTTCTCCCGGCCTGCCGCCCCTCAGAAAAAGGTTGTCGACCTCAACTCGATCCTTGAGCGCACCCTGCAGCTTCACGAGCACGCCCTCCTCCGGAGCAACGTCGCCCTGGAGTTTTATCCCGACGCCCTGCCGGCCATGGTCGTGGGAGACTCCAATCAGCTCATTCAGGTATTCCTCAATCTCGTTTCCAACGGGGAGCACGCTATCCGCGAAGTTCGCGACTCCGGCCACATCCAGGTCCGCATCCAGCGTTCTGGCGACCGCATCGGCGTCACCGTGCAGGATGACGGCATCGGCATCCGTCCCGAAGCCTTGCCCAAGCTCTTCGACCCCTTCTACACCACCAAGCGCCCGGGCGGTGGCACCGGTCTGGGGCTCAGCATCTGCATGTCCATAATCCGCGAGCATCTCGGCACAATCGAAGTCGAAGCCCTCCCGGCGGGTGGCTCGGTTTTTACCATCTTCCTGCCCGCTGCGGCACAGCCACAGCCTGCTCCCTCCCCGCTGGATACTGCCCAGCTTTCCTCCGAAGCGCTGCGGCAGATGGCGAATCTTCTCAGAGGACGCCACATTCTCGTCGTGGACGACGAAGAAAGTATCCGCATCCTTCTGCAGGAGGGGCTCTCGGTTCACGGCCTTCATGTGGACACCGCCAGCTCTTGCGAGGAAGCGCTCTCCTTCGCGAGCCGCATCCACTACGACGCCGTGCTCTGTGATCTCCACCTCGCCGCCGGCGGTGTGAGTGGCAAAGAAACCGCCGAAAGAATCTCGAGCCTGGTTGCTCCTCGCAAGCTCCCCATCCTTTTCATCACCGGCGAATTTGCGCAACCGGACGGAGCGGGCTCACCCCGCGAGCGCTCGTTGCGCCTGCAGAAACCCTTCCGCATTTCCGATGTGCTCTCGCTGCTCAACGAAGTTATCGCTGTGGGAAAGGAATCCGTCATCAGTTGACCCGCGTTTTTCGCGCGAAGAAATCCCTCCTCTTCATCGCTTTCTGCCATTACAAACGAGGGCTGCCGAGTTAGCGGGAACTGCTGCTCTGCGCGGAATGGATCGCCGCTTGAACTAAGCCGTTATCGTGCTAGAGTTACGCTCGCCGCGAGCAGTGCCCCGGAGTTTCTCCGGGGATCCATCGAGAGATGAACTGCGAGTTCTTAGGATGAAGGCCGCTGTCCTGCGCGAATTCAAAACCCCGCTCGCGATTGAGGAAATCGCGCGGCCCGCGCCGGGCCCGGACGAAGTCTTGATCGAGGTCGAAGCCTGCGGCGTTTGCCATTCCGATTTGCACGTCGCCGATGGGGATTGGACGCAGCTGGCCGGAATCGTCAAGCGCCCGGTGATTCTCGGCCACGAGGTTGTCGGCCGCGTCGTTGAAAGAGGCGGCGCGGTCAAGAACTTGCAAATCGGCGACCGCGTTGGAGTTCCGTGGATCTACTGGAGCTGCGGTGAGTGCGAGTTCTGCCGCGAGGGGAACGAAAACCTCTGCGCAAAGCAGATGATCACCGGCGTGACCGTGGACGGCGGATACGCGGAATTCCTTGTCGCGCGCGCGAGCCACGCGCAAAAAATTCCGGACAGTCTTTCTTCTGCGGAGGCCGCGCCGCTTTTTTGCGCGGGCGTGACCGTCTATCGCGCGCTGAAGCAGGCGCGAATTTCGCCGCGCTCGCGGCTTGCTGTTTTTGGCGTTGGTGGGCTCGGTCATTTGGCCGTGCAAATCGGGCGGGCCTTCGGCGCTGAAGTTACGGCGATCGATCTTTCGCCGGAGAAACTCGAACTGGCGCGCTCCTGCGGCGCCGCGCGAACGCTCAACGCCGCGGTTACGGACGTCGTGAAGGAATTGCGCAGCACGGACGGCGTGCACGTCGCAATGGTGACCTCCGCCGCAAAAGCCGCCTACGACATGGCGTTTTATTCTCTCCGGCCCGGCGGAACGCTTCTCGTGGTGGGATTGCCGGCGGAGAATATTTGCTTCCCGCCGATTCTGATGGCCGGGGGTGAAATTCGCATTCGCGCTTCCGCCGTGGGTACGCGCGAGGATTTGCGGGAAGTCCTCGCCATGGCCGCGGAAGGAAAAATCCGCTGCGAAGTTTCCACGCGCCCTCTCGCGCAAGCCAATGAAGTACTGGAAGAGCTGCGCCGGGGCCGCGTTTCCGGCCGCGTTGTGCTCACGCCGCGGTGACGCGAACGCTGCAGTCGATCGCTGATCGAAAAAAGGAATGAGGATTTGAATGCGTGCGATGAAAGGTTGCGTTCGCACCGCCTTCTGCGATAGCAAACGAGGGCTGGCGGAGGACTACTTCTGCGGCTCTTGCGCTGTTGCGGCGGGATTCTTCACCGGCGCGGCATCCACGCCGAAGTCCCACACGTAGAGGTTTATCCCTTCCGGAAGGAATTCCGCCAGGACGTATTCGCCGGGCGCCAGCGTCTGGCCCACGGTGAAGCGGAAAACATTCGGCGCGACCTCCCACCGCTGCATCGCGATGCTGTCCCGCCGGGTGTCCATTTCCTGGCCCAGTAAGCGGCTGATGGACCCCACGCGCCGCTTGCTTCCCTTGACCGCTGCGCGGATCAACTCCACTTCCGGGCCGGTTTCGACCGGCCGGCTGCTTTTGCGGATCCGTGAAGCCCGCTCCGGATCGGGCGGCGCTTCCCGCAGGTAGAACTCCGGCTGCCCGGTTGTGATCCGCACCCGGGCCTTCGCTCCCGGGATTTCCAGGTTCCGTTTGCCCGGCACGATAGGGACCGGCACAATCACCTGCTTCAAGACCTGCTTCTTGTCCGTGTGCGTTTCCGTGCCGACCTGCTCGAGCTGCGTCACCGCCCGGCCATCCACCACGAAAAGTCCTTCCCCGGGCGGCAAGAAGACTCCCGGCGCCACCGGCAGGCTCGCGTCAATGTCCATCGCGGTTTCGATCCGCGCCGCCCCTTCTTCGGCGTGAACCTTTTTGGCCAGGGCCTCCGCTTCGCGCCCGCGCTCCGCCTCATACTTGGCCGTGGCATCCCAATCCACCAGCGCCGCCGGCAATTCTTCCCACGCGCTGCGCTCCAGGCTGTAGTAGCGTACGCGGTCTCCATTCCGCTCGTAGCTGCGCACGATCTGGTTGCTTCCGTCCTTCAGGACGAGCCTCTTGCCCCGCGGAAGCACGCTCCCCGCCGGATCTTGCGCTTGCGCCGCCGCGGACTTGTGCCCGCCGGCCAATCCCCCGCCCAGCCCTGCAAGCAACAGGGGGACCGCAACAACCCAGATTCGCGCATCTCTTCTCATCCGTGCCCGCTTCTTCCTTTCTTCAGATGCCGCTGCCACGCGAAATTCTGCTTGATTCCATGACGGCGTCGGTTCCTACTTGCGCTGAGTCTCGCAGCGGGACGATGCCTTGACCTACCCTCGCTGACCTTCATTACACTGAGTTTCACATTGAGGTTTACACTGAGGCTCCCGTCGGCCGAAGTGCCCTTCCGCCAGTCTCCTCCTTTCTATCCTCAAAACCTCTAACTTCCAACATCCATTTTCCCCGCTCCACCCCAAGAAACCCTGCAACCCCTTTACTACCAAGGGCTTGCCCCGAATCGCACCTCCCGAGCCCCCCCCTTCCGCCGATCCTTTCGAAACCCAATTCGCCCGTTCCTCCCAAATTGCTCAAAATCCCTTATTTTTCTTGTCAAAAAACTTTGTCAAGTAAAAGTTTTTTGACAAGTCCCGGACCCATCCGCCCGTTGATTCCACACGACTTATATTTCTCCAAAGATGACTTTCTTGCCTAAAATTTCGTTCTCCTTTTTCCGAATTTTTCCCGCGCCATCACGCCGCTGAAATTTCGTCCGCGCTCGACCGCCAAATTTGCTCCCGCCGAGGCGGCTGTTTCTACCATAGTACCCTCGTACTATAGGCCCCCCGATTCGCCGGTTTGAGAATTAAAGATGTCCAGGGGGGACATCCATCCGCGCGGCGGGTTCGCCTCCGCGCGAGCGAGAGCGCCATGCCGCCAATGCTCAAAGATCACTTCCCCTCATCGACATCGGCCGTCTCGACGCCGCCTGAGCGCAGTCCGCAAACGGCAGCGCAGCGCGCCGAGGCTGCTGCGCGGCGTCATCCGGTGTGCCTGGAAATGCCGGTGAGCGTGAACGGTGTGCGCGCAGTCGAGGGAAGCGAGAAGCGCGAGCCCTTCGCCGAGAATACGCGCACGGTGCTGGTGTTTGCCGACGGCGCGGTGTTGCGGTTATCGGCGGCCGTCGCGCCGGGACAATTGCTCTTTGTGACCAACGCACAGACGCAAAATGAAATCGTCTGCCAGGTCGTGAAGTCAAAAAACTATAAAAACGTCAGTGGCTACGTGGAAGTGGAATTCACCGAACCTTCCGTCGGATTCTGGGGCATGCGCTTCCCGGGCGACACGCTCGGTCCGGAGAGCAACGGGACGGAAGAAGAAACTCCTTCGACCTGCAGTGGATCAAGACCGGAAACGATTCACGAGGCAAAGTCTGCTCCGGCAGCGGCGCTGGCGGAAACTCCGCGGAGCACGCCGCCGATTCCTTCGGGAAATGTTTTGGACGGAGAGCTTTCGCGAGACTCTGATGCGCAGCAGTTTACTTCTTCGCTGCAAAAAACTACTCTTGTGCCTACTGGATCTGCGTCGCCGGATGGCGAGCCCGCTGCACCGGCCGTGAATCCGCGAGGGCAGGGAACGGCATCTGGGCCGTCGAAGCCGCCTGTCTTATCCGGAGTTTCAGCGGACAGCGCGACACTCTCCGATCTTTCCAAGTCCAAGGTGGTTCCTAAAAACGAAACCCCACTCCCCGGCTGGCTGACGTCCACAGCAAGGTTTGAGCCGGGTATCTCCAAAAAGCCCACGGCAGCCGCTGAGCACGACAAGGCGTCCGATCCCGTGATGGAGAACATAGGAGCGGAGAAAGAGTCTTCGGTTGTCAGACTTTTTCCCGGCGCAAAGAAGGACAGCACAATCTCCGCGAAGGCGCGTGGCGGCCGTGGTCTCTTTTACGGAGCGATCGCGGCGGTCGTGCTGCTGAGTCTTGCGGCCAGCGGATGGTGGTACATGCAAGGATCGCCGAACCGGTCCGGCCTGGTCGCATCAGCGAAAGCCGCTCCTCCACCGGCAACTTCTGAAGATGCAGCTCCAGCGCCGGAGCCGGGGGCTGCTTCCACGCCGGGAAATTTTGCGAACGGAGCCACCCAGTCCGCTGCCGGGGCGGATGCTCCTTCGCGGTCAAGCGCCGCTGACGCGGCGCCCGTGCCCGCCGCCGTTTCCATGCAACTACCAGCGGCAGCGGAGAAGATCGAACGGTCTGCTGCGAAGAGGGATTCCAGCGCTGCGGTCAATGCAGCTTCTACTCCTGCTGCTGCGGAGCAGCCAACGAAGAAACCGGTTCTGCAGAAGCCCTCACTGGCGGCGCCGATCGCTGTGCGTCGCGCCGCGCCGTCCAGCGCCGAGGCTGCGGATATC
The DNA here is from genome assembly GCA_035545075.1 of Candidatus Acidiferrales bacterium. GTDB lineage: Bacteria > Acidobacteriota > Terriglobia > Acidiferrales > UBA7541 > Acidiferrum. Next base: position 37,193 of record DASZZJ010000074.1, on the reverse strand, counting down.
AATCTAAGTGATCTGCCCGCTGTTCCGGGAGGGACAAACCCCACGGGAATCACTCTTGCGGGTGAAAGCGAGCGAAGGCCGTCCAAGCCGGAATTGGCAATCGGCGGGGACGTCAAGCTGGTGCAGATCCTCTCCAGGGTGCCGCCAGTTTATCCTCCACTGGCCCGGAAAGGGAGCATTTCGGGCGACGTCGTGATCCGGGTGCAGGTGGAAGCGGACGGCAGCGTCAGCTCGATGAAGGTCATCTCCGGACACGCGTTGCTACGGCAAGCCGCGATGGACTCCTTGCGGACTTGGAAATACCAGCCCGCGACGCTGGACGGTAAGCCGGTCGCCATGCAGACGACCGTCACCGTCCAATTCCGCATGAAGTGATAGAAGTTTCAAACCCCGCAAGAGTTTTGATGAGCAGCGCTTTCGGGCAGGGGTGTAACTGTCCCGCCGCGACGCTGCGTTTTCGTTTTCCGATTCCCCCACAGCGATATTTTGATTACTATTCTGGGAGAAATCGCTCAACAGCACGTTCCGTGTGAGGTTGTACAAAGAATTGGAAAGGGGAAAGAAATGCTCTATTGGTTCCTTCGCATATCACTGCTCATCTCTCTGGCCGCTCCATTGGGCGGACAAACGGATGAATGGCACAGGTACAAGAACGATGCCGGAAACTTTTCCGTGCTGATGCCGGTTGAGCCCAAGGAAAGCGTCATCGACGAACCGAACGGACAATCCAGTCACACCATTCAGGCTGTTTCCGGCTCCGTCGGCTACACAGTGGTGTATGTGATCACGAAGGCAGAGCAGACGGTAGATGAAGCTACATTCAAGGCGTACCGGGACGCTTTTCTAAAGGGTCTGCCAAATTGCGATCTGGTCACCGAGGACACGGCCTCCCCCGCTGTTCCCGGTTATGTCGGGCACTGGTACCGCATGAACTGCAGCGTTCAGGACAAGAAGCTGAGCTTTGTCGGGAACCTGTACTGGGGCAAGCACTACGCGTATGCAGTACTGACGATGTTCGCAACCGCGCCCTCGGACCCGCCCATGGCCAGGAAGTTCACGAATTCTTTTTTCGTGCTCGATGCCAACAAATAGAACCTGAAATCCGCACTGCAAATGTAACTCCCGCGCCCCTCCCTTCGTATTCTTTGAGAGAGGGTCCAATCATCCTCCGCGGGCGCACACTTCACCTTCGAAGGATTTGGTAAAGTAGCTGCCGAGGTCTTCTCCGCGCCCATGCTGGCCGTCCGCGACAATCTTGCCCAGTGTTTCAGCGCCCTGCGCGCGCACAAGATGCGCGCCTCGCTCACCATGCTGGGGCTGACGATGGGCGTGGCCACGCTCATCACGGTCATGACCATCGTGCAGGGGGCGAACGCTTATGTTGAACAGAAGATCGCCAACCTCGGCACAAACGTCTTTCAGATCGCGCGCACTCCCTTCGCGGTGACCGATTTCAACATCATCATCAAGGCGCTGAAGTACAAGAAAATCGAGCTCGATGACATGCGAGCCATCGCAGAAGGGTGCACGGCCTGCGAAGAGGTCGGCGCGAGCGCCAGCGCGACCGTCCACGCGCGATACGGCAACAAAGAGGTGACGGACGTGAGTTTCTCGGGGCAGACGGCGAACATGGCGGACATCGACACGCGCTCGGTGGAGCTGGGCCGGTACTTCACGCCGACCGAAGCCGAACACCACGCCGGTGTGTGCCTGATCGGCGACACGCTCGTGCAGCAGTTGTTTTCTGGCATGAATCCGCTTGGGAGAACCATTCGTGTTGGCAACGAGGAGCTGGTGGTGGTCGGGGTGATGGAAAAGGTGGGGAGCGTGCTTGGCCAGGACCAGGACAACTTCGTGATGGCGCCCCTGCCCGTGTTCCTGGAGATGCACGGAATCCACACAAGCCTGACGATCAATGTCAAAACGAACAAGGCGAATTTTGAGATTGCACAGGACCAGGCGCGGCAGATCTTGCGCGGGCGGCGGCACTTGACGGGCATGATGGAGGATGATTTTTTCGTCGGCACGAAAGAAAGCTACATGGCGCTGTGGCGGAGCATCAGCACGGCATTTTTCGCGGTGTTCATCATGGTGAGCGCGATCTCGGTGATCATCGGCGGCATCGTCATCATGAACGTCATGCTGGTGAGCGTGACCTTGCGGCGAAGGGAGATCGGCGTGCGGCGCGCGGTGGGCGCGACCCAGCGCGACATCCTGCGGCAGTTCATGGCGGAAAGTTTCATGCAATGCATCGCCGGGGGACTCGCGGGCATAACGCTGGGATTCCTGGTGGCGCTGGCCCTCCGGATCTACACCCCTTTCCCCGCTTCGGTGCAGACGTGGGTGGCCGTGCTGGGCGTGTTGCTAAGTTCCGGAGTCGGATTGTTTTTCGGAATTTATCCGGCATTGCGCGCGTCACGACTGGACCCGGTTGTGGCCTTGAGGTCCGACTGATGGCGCTGATGACGCTCGCTCAAGCGCGGGAAAATTTTTTTGCCGCCATGGAGACGCTGCGCTCGTCCAAGGTTCGCTCCGCCTTGACGGTGCTCGGCATCGTCATCGGAGTTTCCTCGGTGATTTCCATGGCCGCGATCATTCAAGGCCTGAACAAGTTCGTTCAGGACAAGGTGGAATCGCTGGGGTCGCGAACGTATTTCTTGTCGCGGTTTCCACCGGGGACGGACCCGACGCACTGGCCGGAGCGCATCCGCATCCGGAAATACTTTGAATACGGCTACGCCGAGCAAATCCGGGAAGCCGCGCCGGACGTGAAGATCGTGACGACCGTGGGCACGCGCGCCTTCATTTTCGGGGACTCGAATCTGATTACCAGCGGGGACCGCAGCGTTGAGAAAGTGATTGTGCGCGGCGCGGAGCCGCAGTACATCGAGGCGATACCGCTGTTCAGCATCGCGCGCGGGCGGTTCGTGAGCGCGTTCGACCAGGAGCACGCGCGGCCCGTGGTGGTGCTGGGGGCGGCCATCAGCGAATCGCTTTTCCCCTACGCGGACCCGCTGGGCAAGACCGTGCGGATTAACGGGGCGGTGTACGACGTGATCGGGATTTTCGAGCACGACCAGGGATTGTTTCTGGGGCCCGGGGTGGACATCTTCGCGATCATCCCGCTGAGCAAGTTCAAGAAGGAGTATCCGGAAGCGAAAGAGCTGGTCCTTGTCTTCACCGTTCCCGAAAACGTGAGCGTAGAAACGGCGCAGGGAGAAGTGATCCAGGCGATGCGGCGGGTGCGGCGGATTCCCGCGGGCAAGGAAAATGATTTCGAGCTGAGCTCGCCGGACTTCCTCAGCAATCTGTGGAATCAGCTCACGGGCGCGCTGGTGATTCTCACGACGGTGATCAGCTCGATTGGACTTCTGGTGGGCGGCATCGGCGTGATGAACATCATGCTCATCTCCGTGACCGAGCGCACGCAGGAAATTGGAGTGCGCAAAGCCATCGGCGCGCGCCGCGCGGACGTCCGCCTGCAATTCCTGCTGGAAGCCGTCGTGCTCACGCTGGTCGGCGGCACCATCGGCATTCTGATCGGGGCCGGCATATCCACATTGGTGCGCACTTTCGTGCCTTCGATTCCCGCGACGCTGTCCTATCTATGGGTGTCGATTGGTTTCGCCATCTCCGTCGGCGTAGGCCTGTTCTTCGGCTATTACCCGGCAAATCTGGCGGCCAACCTCGATCCCATCGTCTGCCTGCGCTACGAATAAAGATCTCAGCGTTCCCCACAGATGCGCGGAGACAGCCGAGGCTTCCTGCTTCTCCGTCACGGGACTTAGCGGCCCCTCCAATTTCGCTGGAAGACTGCTTTCTTGATTTCTTCTCGGAGGGTGTAAGTCAGAGGCGGGGGGAATCGCCGGCGCGGCCGGCAGAGCGGCAAGGAGGAATTTGGATAGAACCCGGCCGGGTTACTCCCCTTCAATGCGAACCGGGCGAGCCCGCCGGTGACCCTTGCTGCTTCTGTTCCCGCTCCGACTCGAGCCGCGCAATCGTAGTCTTCAGCCACGCCCGAAATGTTTCCTCCATCTCCGGCTGCGACGCAGAGCGGTACAGCGTGCCGATTGTCTCTCCGGACTCATTCAGCCGGATATGGTTGCAGGGGGCTTGCCGTTCGCGGTCTTGTTCCGGCACAAGAGCCATCAGGATGCAATCGGAGCAGGGATGCTCTTTAACACCCAGCGCATAATTCAAGCAGGTCGGTGAATCCTCGATGATGAGCGGCGCGCGCCACGCTTGCCTCGGCGACCTTCCGTAGCCGCCCTTCTCGAGAAACTCCAGTTCGAATTTTAGAACTTCCAGCAGATCGCGGTCGTCCTTCATGGCCACCTCTCGACAGAGAAAGGCTAGCTTGGTGTTCGCTCCGCGACTGTGACTCGAATCACAGCGCTTTGTGATGCAAGTCACATTCTGCGAGCGGGCAATGCACTATTAATGACATCGTACCATGAGTCTTGCCGGGAGATGCTAAGTGCTCTACCGAGTGCAGGTTCTACCCAGGAAAAGGAAGCGGCGCGTAACGCGAAAGGGCGAAGTCGGGAGGACGCCTTACGGCCTCCAGGTCATTGAGAGCTGCCTGACTTGTCCGCTCGTGAAGGAACGGATTTTCTGCGATCTTCCAAGACCTGTACTTGCCAAACTCGATGAAATTTCTTCTTCGGCCACCTATCCGAAGGACGCCATTCTCTTCGTCGAAGGGCAGGAACCCCGCGGTGCCTTCGTCATTTGCAACGGCAGAGTGAAGCTCACCACAAGTTCAGCCGACGGCAAATCGATCATCGTCCGGATGGCCGAGCCAGGCGAAGTGATCGGCTTGCCCGGCACCATCTCGGGAAATCCCTACGAGCTTACGGCTGAGGCTCTCGAGCCACTCCAGGCGAATTTCATCCCCCGGGACGCGTTCCTGCAATTCCTGCGGCAACACGGCGAAGCAGCTTTGCGTGTGGCCGAGATGCTGGCCCGGACTTATCACGTGACCCTTGCGGAAGTCCGTTATCTGGGGCTTTCGGCTTCCACGGCCGAAAAGCTGGCACGCTTCTTGCTGGACTTGCCGGCTACGCAGGCGCAGGGCAACGGTCAATTCCGCACGACCGTCACGCTCACGCATCGAGAGATTGCCGAGATGATCGGGGCATCCCGGGAAACCGTCACTCGATTGTTCACCACGTTCAAACGGGAACGCTTGATAGAGGTACACGGCTCGACGTTGATCATCACGAACAGAGCGGGGCTTGAGAAGTTAGTCGAGGGGTAGATGGTCGGCAGCCGAGCGGCGGCACGATTCAAGGCGACCCGCCAAGAAACGCATCACAGAAACCCAAACATTCCCGGGGATATTCATTGACATAAGCCGTCTCCAGCATTACGTTCATCCAGAAATCCCCTTCCGGGCCATGGCGGCGGCCGACACATCCATGTGTGACAGCCGTCACCGAAACCACTCAGCGCGCAGGTTGATACTGCCGATGCTCGGTAGTGCATCGCGTACAGCCAAGATGTCAGGAGGTGCGAATGTTTCACTGGGTTAGTTCCAGACATACCCCGATCGTCGCGGTCCTTATCGGGGGGCTGCTTGCGTTGGCTGCCGGCGTGCCCGGGCGGGCGCAACAAGCCGCAAAAAGGCCGGGCTCTCAAAAGCAGACAAAGAAGTATGAACGCCCCACGGACCCTGCGCTTTACCTTGGCACAGACACTTGCAAGACCTGCCACGAAGACATGCCGACGAAGGGTTTCTTCAAGAACTACGAAGCCTCGCCGCACTTTTTGACGACGATGGATACCAAGAGGGGCCCCGAATGGCACGGCTGTGAAGCTTGCCACGGCCCGGGCAAGGAGCACGTCGAGGGTGGCGGCGACAAGAGCAAGATCTTCAGCTTCAAGGGCAAGTCGGCGCAGGAGATCAGCGCGAGGTGCCTCGACTGCCATCAATTCGGCGAGGAGCACAGCAACTACGCGCGCTCGCAGCACCTGAAGAACAACGTGAGCTGCGTCGATTGCCATTCCCCGCACACGCCGAAGGTGCAAGAGAAACTACTGAAAGCCCCACAGCCGACGCTTTGCTACGGCTGCCACCTCGAGGTCAAGGGTGAATTCTCAAAACCGTTTCACCATCGGGTGAATGAAGGGCTGGTGGCCTGCAGCAACTGCCACAATCCGCACGGCGGGTTCCTGACGCGGCAACTGCGCTCCACCGCGGCCCAGGACGTCGTCTGCTTTACCTGCCATACGGACAAAGCGGGTCCTTTTGCGTTCGAGCATGCCCCGGTGAAGACCGAGGGCTGCGTGATCTGCCATACGCCGCACGGCTCGTCGAACCCGCGGCTGCTGAAGCGCAGCCAGGTCAACCTGCTTTGCCTGGAATGCCACACCTTTACGGTGGACTCGGCGGCCCCGGCGATTCCGACCTTCCACAACCAGGCGCAGAAATACCAGGCCTGCACGATGTGCCACATCGCCGTGCATGGCTCGAACTCCGACCGATTCTTGTTCAAACCGTAGGAAGGAAGTGACGCGTATGAATACGACGAGAACTGTGCACGTTGCGAGAATGCGGGTACCGGGTCTTCTCCTGCTGGGGACGGCGCTGTGCGCCTTGTCACTTCCGGCACAGGAACAGTCGAGCGGTCAGAAACCGCCGGACCCAGAGAAGTCCTCGACCGAACAAAAGTCACCTCCGGTGGTAAGCGTGGACTCGGCGCGGAAATCGAGCGATCTGGCTACTTCCGGGACGACGGAGAACAACCTGGGGCTGGAAGCCGGAGTGTATGAGGTCAAGCAGTCGTTCGAGTTGGGCGGCCGCCTCTCCGACTTCACCGGCAGCAGGGCGATGTGGGACACGTTCGTCAACCTCGGTACCGGCCCGAGGCTCCTCGAGTACACGCTCGACCTGCGCGCGCCCAAGCACGACGGATTGCTCTTCGACAACCTGTCCTTCAGCAATTATGGCTACGGCGGGGACCCCAACAACGTCACCCGGCTCCGGGCAAACAAGGGGAAGTATTACAACCTCAATGCCAGCTTCCGCCGGGACCAGAATATTTTTGATTACGATCTGCTGGCCAATCCGCTCAACCCGGCGACTTCCAACCCCAATGTCCCCATACTGGACTCCCCGCACGAGTTTCTGCTGACGCGAAGGATGGCGGACGTAAACGTGACGCTGTTGCCGCTATCGAAAATACGTTTCCGGCTCGGGTATTCGCGGGTAACCACCCAAGGCACCACCTTCTCGAGCGTCCATGAGGGCACGGAGGGCCTGCTGTTTCAGCCTACGTCCAACATCACGGATAACTACCAGTTTGGCGTGTCGCTGCGGTTCATCCCGCGGACGAGCATCAATTACGATCAGTTCTATAGTTACTATAAGGGGGACACAACCGCGGGGCTGAGCTCATTCGGTTTTCCCTCCTTCACGTTGGCGGGGGGCATACCCGTAAATCTGGGAATCCCTTTCAATACAGTGGCCGGGCAACCCTGCGCGACCCCGGTGCTCGGCACCGGCTTTGCCAATCCGGCCTGCAATGGCTATTTCAGTTACAACCGCTCCGGGCCGACGCGCACGTCGTTCCCCACGGAGCAGTTCAGCTTGCAGAGCAACTACTTCCGCCGTGTTGATTTCTCCGCCCGAATTAACTACTCGCAAGCCGAAAACGACATGCCAAATTATGGAGAGACGTTTAACGGGCTGATCACGCGCACGCGCGGGCGGTCGTTTGCAATCACCGGCGGATCTTTGACCCATCGCATCTCGTTGGCGGGGGACTTCGGAATCTCGTTGCGGGTGACCGACAAGCTCCGGATCGTGGATACGTTCCGGTATGACAATTTCCGCATCCCCGGCAACTTCGCTTTCACGACCGCGAGTCTTTTTGGCGCCACGCTGCTTTCCAATCCCAACGTGTTCACTCCGGCGACGTGCCCGCCGCCGTTCACCGCGGCCACCTGCCCGCAGCATAGTGCGAGTTCGGGCGCAGATATTGTCAACGACGCGTCCACTGTTTTTCTACGGCAGGAGGAAAAGGTCAACACGATCGAGCTGGAATACGACTTCACGCGGCGGTTCAGCGCCCACCTGGGCTACCGCTTCTCGCGCCGCTCCGTTACGCATGCTAAGGACGACGTCCAGTTTCAGACCTTCTTCCCCACGCTGCCCAACCGTGGCGCCTGCGCTGGACTACCGCTCTCGGCCGGCGTCTGCACAACCACTGTAGAGGCTGGCGACTCGGATACCAAAGAAATCAACGGCCACGCCCTGGTTTTCGGTTTCTCCGCGCGCCCGATCGACCATCTCCGGATCATCTTCGATACCGACATCCAGTATTACGACGCGACCCTTACGCGCATCAGCCCGCGCCAGATGCAGCAATACCGCCTCCGCACCACCTATCAGCCGCTGAACTGGGTCAGCTTCGGCGGGGCCATCACGATCTTCGAGAACCGCAACAATACGGCGGACATCGGCAACTTGCAGCACAATCGCAGCTATGCTTTCAACACTACCGTCGCGCCGGCGGAGGGGAAGTGGGGCTTCGATCTATCCTACGATTACAACGACATCTTCTCGCAGACCAACATCTGCTATGTGGCGACTCCCACGCCTCCAGGCGCGCTTACCTGCGGAGCCCCGTTCTTGTCGGGATTGTCGTTTTATACGAATACGAGCAATTTCGCTTCGGGCTCCTTTTTCCTGAAACCGATTTCGCGCGTCACCGTCGCAGCCGGTTATGCCGTCACCAGCACCACCGGGAACACGCTGATTCTCGACCAACTCAGTCCCACCGGGCCCCTGAGCTACAACTATCATCTGCCCACCGCCTCTCTGGCGATCCAGCTGACCAAGCACTTGCTCTACAAGACGGGCTGGAACTACTACGACTACAACGAGAAATCCGCGCCGGGTCCGACGCTGCCGCGTGATTTCCGGGGGAACACCTTCACCTTGTCCATGCGGTACACGATGTGAGCCGTCGGACAGAATTCTGCCGGAGGTAAGGATGAAAAGAGCGCTGGTTGCGGTTGTCGTCCTTTTGCTGCTGGGAGCCGTTCCGCGGAGTGCCGCGCAGGATTCTGCGGAGTCCATCTTCAAGAGCAAGTGCGCCATGTGCCACGGCCAGGATGGCAGCGGCAAGACGGTGATGGGCGAAAAGCTCAAGGTTGCGGACCTGCGCTCGGCCGAAGTGCAGAAGAAAACCGACGCCGGCCTGGCGGAGATCATCACCAAGGGCAAGGGTAAGATGCCCGCCTATGAGGGCAAGCTGACCAAGGAACAGATTGCGAAGCTCGCCACTTTCCTCCGGTGCCTGGGCAAGAAGCACTAACTGGCGAGCGTGAATTCGCCGTAGGATATCTCGACGACTATGCAGACTGGGGAATCGCCTCAGGTTAAGCCGAAGCGCCGCCGCTTAGTGGGGTTTCTCCTAGGCGGGGGCCTGTTTGCCTCGATCGTAGCGTTTTTCTATCCCATCCTCCGATACCTTGTGCCGCCGGCCGTCCCGGACCTCGGCGGGGACGAGGTGGTGGCGTGCAAGACCGGAGAACTTAAGCCGAACGGCTCGAAGATCTTCCGATTCGGCAGCCGGCCGGCTTTGCTGCTGCTCACCGCGGAGGGCGAATATCGCGCCCTGGCCGCCACCTGTACGCATTTGAGCTGCACCGTGCAGTACCGAAGCGACCTGCATGAGATCTGGTGCGCCTGCCATAACGGGCTCTACGATTTGTCCGGGCGTAACATCTCAGGCCCTCCGCCGCGGCCGCTGGAGAACTACCAGGTGCATGTACGGGGCGACGAGGTTGTGGTGAGCCGCAAGCGGGGAGCGTGAGATGAGCCTGACGGCGCGCGTCCGCAACTGGCTCGATGAGCGCTTCGGCTGGAAGGAACTCACCGAGCCGTTGCGCGAGAAAACGGTTCCCGTCCACAGGCTCTCCCACTGGTATTTCCTCGGCGGCATCACTCTCTTCCTGTTCGGGATCCAGGTGGGCACCGGGATCCTCCTCCTGCTCTATTACCGGGCGAGCGCGAACGAAGCGTTTGAAAGCGTGCAGTACATCATGACGCGCGTGCAGTTCGGCTGGCTGGTGCGCTCGATCCACTCCTGGGCGGCCAACCTGATGATCTTCACGGCCTTCGCCCACATGTTCAGCGTGGTTTTCTTGCGCGCTTACCGCAAGCCTCGGGAGTTGACCTGGCTCAGCGGCATGTTGTTGCTGTTCCTGGCGATGGGATTCGGTTTCAGCGGATACCTGCTGCCGTGGAACACGCTGGCATTTTTTGCCACGAAAGTTGGGACGGAGATCGCCGGCCAGGTGCCGGTCATCGGGCACAGCCTGATGGTCTTCCTGCGTGGCGGCGAAGAAGTGACCGGGGCAACACTAACCCGCTTCTTCGGATTTCATGTCGCGGTGCTGCCGCTGTTGACCACGCTGCTCGTCGTCATTCACCTTGCGCTGGTCCAATACTTCGGCATGAGCGTCCCGCCAGGCGTGGAAACGCGCTGGAAAGCCTCTCCGGCTGAAGCCCGGACGATGAAATTCTTCCCGACCTTCTTCCTGCGCGAGCTCATGGCCTGGTACATCGCTCTGGGAGTGCTCGGAGCACTCGCGGCTCTCTCCCCTTGGGGGTTGGGGACGAAGGCCGATCCGTTTGCTTCCGCCCCGGCAGGAATCAAGCCAGAGTGGTATTTCCTGTTCATGTTCCAGACCCTGAAGCTCATCCCTGCGAAGGTGTGGTTTTTCGACGGCGAGGTGCTGGGAATCCTGGTTTTCGGGGTGGCGGGGCTGGTCTGGTTCCTGCTGCCGTTCTTCGATCCTCTCGGCCGGGGGCGGGGCCGGAGGATGGTTCTGGGCGCAGGCATCTTCGCACTTACCTACATCCTGGCGATGACGGTCTACGGCTATGTGGCGAAATAAACTGGCTACCACGTTCGCGGGGCCTCTCCTGCTGCTCTGCCTTTGCGCCGGGACGGCCCGCGGGCAGGCGGCGAACACCTGCGTGGATTGTCATTCCTTTCTCGACCCGCCGCTGCAAGTCACGCAGGAAAAGTTTTCCGCCGACATCCACGGGCAAAAAGGGCTGACGTGCGCAAGCTGCCACGGCGGGGACCCCACCAAGGCCGACCTGGAGGCCATGAGCAAGAAGGCGGGCTTCCGCGGCAAGATCGAGCGGAGCCAGATCCCGGGCCTTTGCGGCGGATGTCACTCCAACACGGCGTACATGCGGCAATACAACCCTTCGCTGCGCACCGATCAGTTGAGCCAGTACAAAACGAGCGTGCACGGCAAGCTGTTCGCGAAGGGCGACACCAAGGTCGCGGTGTGCATTGACTGTCACAGCGTGCACGACCTACGCCCGGCGAGCGACACGCGGTCCACCGTGCATCCCCTGAATGTCGCGCAAACCTGCTCGCGCTGCCACGCAGACGCCGCGTACATGAAAAAATACGCCATCCCCACGGATCAGTTCGTCAAGTACAGCACCAGCGTGCATCACGAAGCGCTCGCCGTCCGCGGCGACCTGAGCGCCCCGACCTGCACCACCTGCCACGGCAACCATGGCGCCGCGCCGCCGGGAGTGGACTCGGTGCAGAACGTCTGCTCGAAATGCCATGTTTTCCAGGATCAGATGTACGAAAAGAGCTCGCATCGGGTGGCTTTCCAATCCGCCTCTCTTCCGGGATGCGTGGTGTGCCACGGCAATCACGGGATAAGCCATCCCACGGATGCGAAACTAGGCACGGGACCCGAGGCTTCCTGCATGCAGTGCCACAAGCCTGGAGACAAGTGCGATCAAGCAAGGGCAAAAATGCTGAGCGATTTGGGCCGCTTGGACAAGGCCATCCAAGATGCGAGCCGCGTGCTCGGTGTCGCCGAATCCTCGGGCATGGAGGTGAGCGCAGCCAAGCTCGAAGAAGACCAGGCACGGGATGCGCTGACCAAGGCGCGCGTCACGATCCATAGTTTCAAGACGGAACTTGTGGAGCAGGATATTCAGGCCGGTCTGAAAATCGCGGCAAAGACGCAAGCCGACGGAGAAACGGCGCTGGGGGAGCGCAATTATCGGCGGAAGGGGCTCGGTTTCTCCCTGATTGCGATCGTGGCCGTTGTCCTGGGCTTATGGCTCTACATCCGGCAGATCGAGCCGAGATCCACCTGAGCGGAGGATTCTTGCCGGAGGAAGCGGCGGGGGACCGGTCCGGAGTGACGGAGGCCGAAGAGTTCGAAGCAATTCACGAAGGAGGAATTTTTATGCGAGTATCAAGATCAGTGCTAATTCTGAGCGCCGGCGCAGCCCTCGTGGCGCTGGGGCTATCTGTGGCGCCGGTGAGGTCGCAAGACTCCGGCGAAAAAATCTACAAGGCAAAGTGTGCCGGCTGCCACGGGCCGGACGGCGCCGGCAACACCCCGGCAGGGAAGGCCACCAAGGCGCGCGACATCTGCGGGGAAGAGGCAAAGAAAGCTTCGGACGCCGAGTGGACCGAGACCGTGGTCAAGGGCAAGAACAAGATGCCTGCCTACGACAAGAAACTGAGCGAGGCTGAAATCAAGGGTGTAATCGCCTACATGCGGAGCCTGTGCAAGAAATAGAGTGGCCGCTCGGGGTTCGCCAGCAGCCGCGACCGCAACGGGGGCGGGAAGCTCCGCGGGTCTTCCCGTGGGAAGACAGGACGGGGCCGGCAGGATTTGACTTTCCGGGAGCATTGCGTTGCCATAAGCTGCCGGATGAGAACGCAGAGGAGGAAAAGATGAAGTTGAAAATGAACTGGACGGCGAGAGTGCTGCTTTGCCTTTCGTTGGCCGCCGCTGTTCTCTTACTGAGCCCGGCCGCGCAGGCCCAGGGCGGAGGCGAGAAAACATACAAGGCCAAGTGCGCGATGTGTCATGGCCCGGATGGCACGGCCAGTACCCCCACGGGCAAGGCGATGAAGGCGCTCAGCTTCTGTTCGGAAGAGGTCAAGAAGGAATCCGACGCACAGCTGACAGAAATCATCGTGAAGGGCAAAAACAAGATGCCGAGCTACGACAAGAAGCTCACCGCAGCGGAGATCAAAGAAGTCGTAGCCTACATCCGCAGCCTCTGCAAGAAGTAGGCAGGAGCGCGAAACTTCGCCGGAATCGTCTCCGGCGCGCGGGATTCTCCGGCGTAGCCTTCTCGCGAGACGTGACGGGTGGTGTGTGCACTGCGAGAGGAAACGCCAGCGGCAACATCCTTCCATGAAACTCCAGCAGACATTCCGCAACTGGATTCGGCTGATCTACTTCCTGGGGCAGAATCCCGCGAGCCTGACGGGCGCGGTGCTGACCACGAGCAGCGCGCTCACCCTGATCGCCTTTTTCGTCTATGAATTCCTCCTTGCCGGGCCGGTGCACCCCTACATCGGCATCCTGATCTTCCTCATCCTGCCTGGAGTCTTTGTCCTGGGCCTGATGCTGATCCCGGTGGGCATCTGGCGGCGGCGCCGCAAACTGATCGCGCGGGGAGATCTGCCCGCCGAATACCCCAAGGTTGATTTCGGCCAGCCGATGGTGCGCCAAGGCTTCCTGTTGGTGGCGATCGCGACCGGCGCGAACGTGCTGATTGCCGGCACGGCCTCCTACCGCGCAGTCGCTTACATGGATTCGACGCAGTTCTGCGGGCAGACGTGCCACACGGTGATGACTCCGGAGTTCACGGCGTATCAGAATTCGCCGCACTCCAGCGTGAGCTGCGTCGAATGCCATATCGGCCCCGGCGCAGGCTGGTTTGTGCGCTCCAAGCTCTCCGGAGTTCGGCAGGTTTTTGCCGTGACGTTCCACACCTATTCGCGGCCGATTCCCTCGCCCGTCGAATACCTGCGCCCGGCGCGAGAAACCTGCGAGCACTGTCACTGGCCGCAGCGCTTCACCGGGGACAAGCTCCGGACAAAGACGAAGTACAAGGACGACGAGAAGAATACGGCGCAGACCACGGTGCTGGTGATGAAGATCGGCGGGCGAACCTGGCAGGGTTCCGTGGGAATCCACGGAAGGCACTTGGACACCGGCGCGCGCATCCGCTACATCTCGATCGATGCGCAGCGCCAAGTGATCCCGGTCGTTTACTACACCGATGACGCGGGGAAAACCGTCGAGTTTGTCTCGAGCGACGTCAAAGCCACGCCGCAACAACTGGCCGCCGGGGAACACCGGGCGATGGACTGCGTGGACTGCCACAACCGCCCCACCCACGCCTTCGAATTGCCCGACGGAGCCGTGGACAAGCGCATCGCGGAAGGACTCATCAGCCCGCAGTTGCCATTCATCAAGAAGAAAGCACTCGAGCTGCTCAAGGCGGAGTATCCGGATCAGGACACGGCGCGGCAGCGCATCATCAGCGAGCTAAACAATTTCTACCGGGCGAGCTACTCGCAGATCTACCAGGAGCAGCCCACGCTCGTGAAGCAGTCGGCCGAGCAGGTCGCAGCGATCTACACGCGCAACGTTTTTCCAAAGATGCGGCTGACCTGGGGCACGCATCCGAACAATCTCGGGCACAACGATTTTCCCGGCTGCTTCCGATGTCACGACGGCAGCCATACGAGCGCCGACGGCCAGACCATCAGCAACGATTGCTCGGCTTGCCATACGCTGCTGGCGATGGATGAAGAAAACCCCAAGGTGCTGACCGACCTGGGATTCAAGTAACCGGGCACGGGATGAAAGCCCATGTGGATGAGGACGCCTAAGCCGGCTTTCCGGACCGCCCGTGTGGCTTTTCGCGCGGGCCTCCTCTTGTTATTGACCGCTCCGGGCATTGCCGCGCCGCAGGGAACGGGGCACGCTCAGAACAGCAAGCCGCAGGCCAACAAGCAGGATGAGGAGTGCCTCGCCTGTCATGGCCAGCCGGGGATGAAATCGGAGAAAGGGAAAAACCTCTCCGTGGACCCGGCGAAGCATGCGGCCAGCTCCCACGGCATTCTCGGCTGCAAGGATTGCCACACCAGCATCCGCGAATATCCCCACCCGGCGAAAATCCCCCGGGTGCAGTGCGCAACGTGCCACGCCGAGCAGGCCCAGACTGCGGCAAAGGGCATCCACGCCGTGCTGGGAGAGAAATCATGCGCGGCATGCCACGGCGATCCCCACGAAGTGAAACCGGCCGCAGAGCTCGCTCCGGCAAAGTGCGCCGCATGTCACGCAGAGCAAGTAAAGGAATTCCGGGAGAGTGTGCATGGCCGCGCGGCGCAGGCGGGCGACCCGGACGCGCCCGTTTGCGCTTCCTGCCACGGGCCGGCGCACAAAATCCTGCCTTCCGGCGATTCCGCCTCCGCCGTGGCAAAGAAGAATCTCGCCAAGACGTGCGCTGCCTGTCATAGCAAGCCGGAGTTCACGGCGCGCCACAAGATTCCGTTCGCCCATCCGGTTGAACAGTACAGAGAGAGCGTGCACGGCCGCGCCGTGGCCGCGGGCCGGGATGCGGCTGCCGCGTGTTCCGATTGCCACGGCAGCCACGGGATCTTCCCATCGCGGGATGCGAAATCGAAGATCAACCATTGGAACGTCCCGGCGACCTGCGGGCAGTGCCATGCGAGCATCGCGCAGACCTACCTCGAGAGCATTCACGGGCAGGCGATGCGCGCCGGCGGGCGGGACGCCCCCGTCTGCACGGATTGCCACGGCGAGCATCTGATCCTTGCTCACGGGGAATCGAAATCGCTGGTGAGCGTGACGCGCGTCTCCGCGGACACCTGCGGGCGCTGCCACAGCGACGAGCGGCTGGCCGCGCGCTACAACCTCCCGGCGGACCGCGTGCCGTCCTACGCCGACAGCTACCACGGCCTGGCGATGCGCGAAGGCTCGCAGACCGTCGCGAATTGCGCCTCGTGCCACGGCGTGCACAACATCTTCCCGTCGAGCGATCCGCGCTCGACCGTGCATGCCGCGAATCTGGCGGGCACTTGCGGCCGCTGCCACGCGGGCGCAGGACAGAATTTCGCCATCGGCCCGGTGCATGTACAAACCTCCAGCGGCCCGGCGCATCCGGTGGTGAAATGGATCCGCTGGATCTACTTCGTGCTGATCCCCGTGGCGCTGGGTTTCATGGTGCTCCATAACCTGATGGACCTGTTCGCGAAGCTGGTGCGGCGCCGGCCGCGCCAGGAAGGCGCGGGACAGGTGGTGCGCATGAACTTCTGGTTCCGCCTGGCGCACTGGGGCGTGATGCTAAGTTTTCCGGTCCTCGTGTTCACCGGCTTCGCGCTGAAATACCCGGAGAGCTGGTGGGCGCGGCCGCTGGTGCTGTGGGAGAGCCGCATGGCCTTACGCGGCACGGTGCACCGCATCGCCGCCGTCGTTCTGATCACGGCTACGATTTATCACCTCTTCCATTTGGCCGTGAACAAGCACGACCGGGCTTTTCTGGCGGCCATGATGCCCCGCTGGAGGGACGTCCGCGACCTGGTCCAGGTTTTCCGCTACAACCTCGGCCTGACGCACGAGGCGCCGAAGTTCGCGAAATTCAATTACGCTGAAAAGCTCGAATACTGGGCGTTCCTTTGGGGAACCGCGCTTATGTCGCTCTCCGGTTTTCTGCTGTGGTTCAACAATTTCACGCTCCGTCATTTCCCCAAGTGGTTGGCGGATGCATCCACCGCCGTCCACTGGTACGAAGCGCTGCTGGCCACCTTCTCGATTCTGTTGTGGCACTTCTACATGGTGATCTTCGATCCGCTCGTCTATCCCATGGACCTTGTGTGGCTGACCGGCAAGGCCCCCGCCGACCATTACCGCCATACGCGCCCGGAGTATTTCCGCGCGCTGGAACGGGCAGGGCTGAGCGAATCGCCCGGCGATTCGGCTGATGCTCCGAGCAGAGTCGAGGGCGACGAGTCTTGAATTGCGGGGTCTGACCAGGTCCGGGGCGCGAATCACGGCTCCGGCTTGCAGGCCGGGAGGCGGGTTCGTATACTGGCGGCCCGGCGAAACGGCCCTTCCCCTGTGATTCCCCTTCGCGATGTCTCGCTTCTGTCCGGGCTGCCGCGCGATGAGGGCAAGGGTGGCAAAAGAATGAGTTGCCGGGCTTGAGTGTCGGCAAAGAGTGAGAAGAAAGAGCACAGACCGAAGTCTGTGCCACGAAGAACGAAAGTCACAGCACTTCAAGAACTTCGCCGAGGTAACTCGGTCGTCCTTGTCAGGGTAAACCCTTCGCCCGCTGCGCGGGCACAGGGTAAAGGAGAACACGCCATGCCGCAGCCGCCTGCACCGGATGAGATGAGCGTTTACCAGAATGCAGAAGCGCGGTTTGAAGTCGCGGCCCAGAAGCTGGGCCTTGAGCAGGGTCTCTACAAGTATCTGAAGTATCCAAACAAGGAAATAACGCTGTACATCCCGGTGGGAATGGACAACGGGCAGCTCGAGGTGTTCATCGGCTACCGCGTGCTTCATTCAACAGTGCGGGGCCCCGGGAAGGGAGGAATCCGGTTCGCGCCGAACGTAACGCTGGACGAGGTGCGGGCGCTGGCGTCGTGGATGACGTGGAAGTGCGCCGTGGTGAACATCCCCTTCGGCGGGGCGAAGGGCGGGGTGATCTGCGACCCGAATAAACTTTCGCGGTCGGAGCTGGAGCGGATCACGCGGCGGTACACGGCGGAACTTTCAGACTGGCTGGGGCCGGAAAAGGACGTGCCCGCGCCGGACATCGGGACAAACGAGCAGACGATGGCCTGGGTGATGGACACGTACTCGATGCACGTGCGGCAGGCGACGACGGCGGTGGTGACCGGCAAACCGATCGAGTTGGGCGGGTCGCGGGGACGGCGCCAGGCGACCGGGCGCGGCGTGTTGATCTGCTGCGACAAGGCGCTCGCAAGGCTCAAAATTAAGCGCGACGGCTGCCGCGTGGTAGTGCAGGGATTCGGCAACGTCGGCTCGCAGGCAGCGAAGCTCATGCACGAGGCGGGCTACAAGATCATCGGTGTGGCGGATATCGGCGGCGGGCTCTACAACGAAAAGGGCTTCGACATCGAGAAAGTCATCGGCTGGGTCCAAGGCGAGAAGAAGCCGCTGCAGGATTTCCCCGCCGGCGGCACAAAGATGACATCGCGGGACGTGCTGTTCCAGCCGTGCGAAATCGCCATCCCCGCGGCGATCGAGAACCAGATCACGGAGCAAAACGCGAGCCAGGTACAGGCGAAGATCCTCTGCGAGGGCGCGAACGGCCCCACGACATGGCAGGCCGACGCCATCATCGACAAGAAGGGCATCTTCACCGTGCCGGATATTGTGGGGAACGCCGGCGGCGTGACGGTGAGCTACTTCGAGTGGGTGCAGGACCGGCAAGGCTTTTTCTGGCGCGAGAGTGAGGTGAACGAGCGCCTGCAGGATTACATGGAGCACGCCTTCGACGAAGTGGTGCGCTACTCCGAAACGCACAAGGTGAACACGCGGATCGCGGCGTACATGCTGGCGATCGACCGCGTGGCAGGCGCGCTGAGGCTGCGCGGGATTTACGCGTAGAGCCGCCGCGCGGTCTTTGCAGCGGGCACGACACTCCTCGCCGGCCGGATTGCCCCGGACGGGTGGGGCGCGCTGTTTTACTGGCGCCGCGACGTGGAAATGTGTATCCTCCCGCCCTGCGGGGTGGTTACATCGGGCGCTCTCAGTAAGCCGGGGCTTGTGCGGGCCTCGATACCCGGGCTCGCAGCAGGTGCACAACATGATGAATTCCTCATCGCCAAGACGTCCCAAGACGGAAGAGCAGCTTCGCCGCGAGATTTGCGTTACGGGCCGGTGGATGTATGAGCGCGGATTGGTCGCCGCGTGCGAGGGGAATCTCTCCGTGCGGCTGGAAGACGGGCAAATCCTGGCCACCCCGGCGGGATTGAACAAGGGCCGGCTCGAGCCGGAGGATCTCGTCGTGACGGATACCGAGGGCCGCACGGTCAGCGGAGCGAGAGAAGCCTCGTCCGAATTGTCGATGCACGTGTTCATTTACCGCCGGCGCGCGGATGTGCACGCCATCTGCCACGCCCACCCGCCGACGGCCACGGGATTCGCGGCCGCGGGCCGGGCGCTCGACCAGGCGCTCCTGCCGGAGGTTGTCATCATGCTCGGCCAAGTGCCGCTGGCGCGCTACGGCACCCCAGGCACGTCCGAGCTCAGCGCTTCGCTCGAACCCTATGTTCCCCACTATGACGCCATCTTGATGGCCAATCACGGCGTCGTGACCGTGGGTCCGGACCTGGAGATCGCATTCTCCCGAATGGAAACCGTCGAGCAGTTCGCGAAGATCGCGCTGGTGGCGAGCCTGCTCGGAGATGCCAAGCTGCTCTCCGGGAGGGAAGTGGCGAAATTGATCGCGGCGCGCGCTCGCTACGGCTGTGCCCCGCCACCCGGTGCGAACCCCGAACTGCCGGTGACCGCCGAATTGATCGGATCTTCCGGAGAGGACCGCATCCGGCTCACGCCGGAGGAGCTTGAGGCACTGATTGACGAAGCGGTCCGGAAAGACCGTTCCCATCGGTAGGGTTGCCGCCCGGCTTTCGATCCGGAAAAAGCAAGATTCGAGAAGCGCAGCGTACCGGAATGCGCCACGCGCTCGTCTTTTTCAGAACCGGATGAAAGTGAAGGAGACCGGCGGTGAGCAATGCGGCGCAGTTTTTTCAAGCGATTCACGCGGGCGATGAGAATACTGTGAAGGCGCTGCTCGATGCGGAGCCCGCGCTGGCCGGCGCGAAGAATGAGAGGGGCCAGTCGGCGGTACTGGCGGGGGTTTACAGCGGGAGAAACGCGATCCGGGATTTATTGCTTTCGCGCGGCGTCTCGCTCGAGTTGCACGAGGCTGCGGCGGCGGGGCAGCTCGAGAAGGTGAAGCAGATCGTGGGCGTAAATCCCCCAATGGCAAAAAGTTATTCGCCGGACGGGTTTCCGGTGGTTGCGCTGGCCGCAGCATTCGGGCACCCGCTCGTTGCCGAATACCTGCGGGAGAAAGGCGCGGACGTGAACGCGGTCGCGACGAATGGGACGGGCTACAACGCGCTGACGGGAGCGGTAGCGAACGGGCATACAGACATCGTCGCGTGGCTCCTGGCGAATGGAGCGAATGCAAGCTATCGCTACGGTCCCGGATACTCGCCCCTTCTGGAGTCCGCTGCGAATGGCCGGCTCGAGATTGTAAAACTCCTGCTGAACCATGGCGCGGATTTACGGGCGACGGCGGACGATGGGCAGACGGCGGCCAGCCTCGCGGAAGCGCGCGGGCACAAGGAGGTCGCCGAATTCCTTCGGGGGCGAGCGGCGTCGGCGTGAGACTGCTCTTGTGCGCCCGGGAGAGAATTTTCACGGGCCGGCGTGTCCGCGGAGATCCTGGTACGCGGCCTGAGGGTAAGCGGTGAAGTAACGTATGCTGGGCCGGCACATTCCGATCCTGGTGCTCGCGCTCCTTGCGCTGGGCGAAGCCTGCGGCGATGCGCAGGCGAAGGGAGGCGCCACCGTGTCTTTGCCATTGACCAGCGCTGCGTTCAGCGCGGGCGGCACGATTCCAAAGAGGTACACGTGCGACGACGCGGATGTTTCACCGCCCTTTGCGTGGCGCGATGCGCCGGCGGGAACGCAGAGCTTCGCGTTGATTGCGGACGATCCGGACGCGCCGGTGGGGACTTGGGTGCACTGGGTGATTTTCGATTTGCCGGGAGACGCACGCGGACTTACGGAGGGAATTGCGAAGCAGTCGGAACTTCCCAACGGCGCGCGGCAGGGGACGAATGATTTCCGCAAGATCGGCTACGGCGGGCCGTGCCCTCCACCGGGCAAGCCGCACCGTTATTTTTTCAAGCTGTACGCGCTGGATGCGAAGCTCAGTCTGAAGGCGGGCGCCACGAAGGCCGAAGTGGAAAAGGCGATGCAGGGGCATATTCTCGCGCAGGGCGAGTGGATGGGCCGCTTCAGCCGGTGAGACCGGCGTTGACACTTCCTCTGCAGGCGGCAATACTCATCAGCGATGATCGGCCAGCTTCGCGGAACCCTCGCCGGCAAGCGCCCGAATCAAGTCCTGGTGGACGTGGGCGGCGTCGGCTACTTCGTTCATGTGCCACTTTCCACATTCGCCGCGCTCGGAGAATTACACACCGAAGTCACACTGCTGATCCACACGCACGTGCGGGAAGACGCGCTTTCGCTTTACGGGTTCCTTTCCGCGCGCGAGAAGCACCTGTTTGAGCTGCTGCTCTCGGCGTCGGGAGTGGGGCCGGCCCTGGCACTGAAGATTCTTTCGGGGATGAGCGTGGAAGAGTTGGTGCCGGCGATCCGGGGAGGAGACGTCGGGCGGCTGACGAGAATTCCCGGGGTGGGGCGAAAGACGGCCGAGCGGATGGTGGTGGAGTTGAAGGACAAGCTCGAAGGGATCGCGGCGGAAGCGGACCGGCCGATGGCGGCTTCGCCCGAGGGCACGGTAGCGGACGTGGTGTCCGCGCTGGTGAACCTTGGATATGACGGGCGGACGGCGGAGAGCGCGGTCAGCGAGGCAAAGCGCGAAGCGGGCACGGGGAATTTCGAGAAGCTGCTGCGGGCGTCGCTGCAGACGCTGACGCAGCCGAAGAGCCGCGCGGCGCGGAGCGCGGTGTAGGCCGGACAGGAATGGCGGAAGCGAGCACAAAACGCATGATGCAGCAGAAACCACCGGAGCGGATCGTGTCCGGGCAGGCGTTTGACGAGGACGCGCGGATCGAAGCGAGCGTACGGCCGAAGCGCCTCAGCGAATACATCGGCCAGCGGCGGGTGAAGGAAAACATTCAGATCGCCATCGAAGCGGCGCGAAGCCGCGACGAAGCGCTGGACCACGTGCTGCTCTACGGGCCGCCGGGACTGGGCAAGACGACGCTGGCACAGATCATCGCGAATGAATTGGCGGTGCCGATCAAGACCAGCGCGGGGCCGATGCTCGAGCGCAAAGGCGACCTGACGGCGATCCTGACATCGCTGGAAGGCAAGGAAGTCTTTTTCCTCGACGAGATTCATCGCTTGCAGCCCGCGGTGGAAGAGGTGCTTTATCCGGCGATGGAGGATTTTCGCGTGGACCTGGTGATCGGGCAGGGGCCGGGCGCGCGGATTCATCCGTTTCACCTGGGGCACTTCACGCTGGTGGGAGCGACGACGCGCGCCGGGTTGATTACCGCGCCGCTGCGGTCGCGATTCGGGATCGTGCACCGGCTGGACTTCTATGAACCGCAGGACCTGCTCGAAATCGTGCGCCGCTCGGCGAAGATCCTGAACATCGCGCTGGAGGAGGGCGGAGCCGAAGAAATCGCGCGACGCAGCCGCGGGACGCCGCGCGTGGCGAACCGGCTGCTGCGGCGATCG
Source organism: Candidatus Acidiferrales bacterium (assembly GCA_035545075.1). GTDB lineage: Bacteria > Acidobacteriota > Terriglobia > Acidiferrales > UBA7541 > Acidiferrum. The sequence goes on along the minus strand of DASZZJ010000074.1, from coordinate 14,882 downwards.
CGGGACTTCGCCGAAGTGCGCGCGGCGGGGCGAATCACGCAGCCGGTGGCCCAGGAAGCGCTGGCGATGCTCGGCGTGGATGAATGCGGCCTCGACGAAGTGGACCGCAACCTGATGCTAGCGATCCTCGACAAATATGCCGGCGGGCCGGTCGGCCTCGGGACGCTCGCGGCGGCGCTGAGCGAAGAAGAAGACGCGATCGAAGAGATGTACGAGCCCTACCTGATGCAGATCGGGATGATTGACCGGACGCCGCGCGGGCGCGTGGCCACGGCGCGGGCCTACGAGTATTTCGGCAAAGAAGTGCCGAAACGCCAGCCGCGGCTGTTCTAGATCTTGACTACACACACAATCTACTTATCGCTGGGGTCGAACATCGGCGAGCGGGCGGAGAATCTGCGCCGTGCGATCACGGCGCTTCCGGTGAACGGGATGCAGGTACGGCGCGTCTCGTCGTTTTACGAAACGGAGCCGGTGGACTACCTCGAGCAGCCGTGGTTTCTGAACTGCGTGGTGGAGGCGGAGACGGAGCTGAAACCGTTACCGCTGATGCGCGCGCTGCGGGGGATTGAGGGGGAGATGGGCGGCCGGAAGGAATTTCCTCGCGGGCCGCGGCTGATTGATCTGGATATTCTTCTGTACGGACAAGAAGCGATAGAGCTGCCGGAATTGCAAGTACCACACCCGAGGATGCATTTGCGAAGGTTTGTGCTTGTGCCGCTGGCGGAGATTGCGGCGGACGTGAAGCATCCGGTGCTGGGCGTTTCGGCAGCAGAATTGTTGGCGCGCGCGGTGGATGACAGCGTTGTGCGACCTTACGCAGCGACTTCGTAGTGGGGTGTCCCGCAAGTTCGTTGCACATATTCAGCGGATCCTCAGGGGTTAAACCCCTGGGTTTTCAGCATCTTTATGTTGGAGCTGAAGCTCCGACCCCCTAAAAAGAAATGGAGGGAATTTCTGGGACGAGACAGTAGCCCCAAGATGTGGTTCGGCCCCGCAGAATCATCCGGGGCGCACGAGACGAGCTGCGCTCACCACAAGTATCGCGCCGCTACGGGCGCGTTCAGGAGGGAGTCAAGCCGGCCGGATGAGTTGAGGTCCTTTGGGGCCGATCGAAAAACATCGGCCCCTCAGGATGACAGACTTAAGCCCGACATCGGCCTTCATCGAGTTTCATGAAGTGCGATGGAGCTTGAGGTAGTGGAGCGTTATCTCCTTGGGCTGCAGGGCATCGAGCTCGATCTGCGCGAGCCGGCCTTCGGTGGTTTCCCGCCAGCGATAGACGCCGGGGACGCTCTCCTGGCGTTCGGTTCCGCGCAGTGGTTGCAGGAATTGCCTCGCGTCGTCGATCGAGGCTTTTTCCCGCAGCGTGGGCCGGGCGGGGGCTTCCACGGCGTAGCTGCGCAGGAGCTTTGACCAGTAGTGGTCAAAGAGATCGCCGGAGGCGAAGATGTCGCTCCAGGCGACTTCGCCGCCGTAGGCTACGACGACGCCAACGACGCGCTCGCCCTTCAGGCCGGAAGTGGCTTTGGCGAAGCGCTTCTGCACCTCGTCGGCAAAGCCTTCAATCGAGACGCCGACGGCGCGCGAATCGTAGATCTTCGCGTACGCTTCCGACGGTGCCACGGAAGAAATTGCGCCGCCGATGCTTCCCGCGGACATCCTGGAGGGCGGCGCGCTGGCGGATGCATCAGCGGTGGTGCCGCTGCGGACGGCGGCCCACACGCGGTCCTGCTTCTGATCCACGGCGGCTTTTTCGCGCACGCTCGGGTGGACGATGGTCTTCGCGGCGGAGAACTGCGCGCCGGACGACCAGCGGCCGTGCTCAACGCAGAACACATCGAGCGGAAGCGGGTCGGCCCCCGGGGCGACGAGGCGGTCTTTGGCGATGATGCGGTCCTGCTTGCCCCCGCTGACGAGTTCTCCGGCGAGGAGAAGCAGCGGGCGCTTGCTGCGATTGATCAGCACAAGCTGGTTGACGGAAGCGCCGCCGCGGTAATCCTGGATGGGGCGGCCGTCGCGCGTGCGAGCCAGGCCCTCGCTGCCCTGCTCGAGGACTTTGACTTCCCCGCTGGCCAGACCTTCGTCCAGGGTCAGGAAGAAGCCCGTATCCTGGGTGTGGCCGCTGACCACGGGGAAGAGGGTTAGGTTCTCGTAGTGGACAGGGTCGAGAATGCGCCATTCGCCGTTTGTTTTTCCGGGCGCAGGGCTGGGCCGCGCCCAGACAAAGCCCAGACAACCCAGCGAACTGATTCCGAGAAGCGTGCCGGCAAAGGCTCCGAGAAGCGTGCGTTCCATCAAATCCTCCTTATGACTGTCTCCGTGGGACAGTGATGATGCGGAAGACCCGGCGGTGGCCGCGTGGGATCCGCTCAGGGAGAGAACGGGGAAGTCCGGATTTCTTGCAGGCGATCTCGGGTGTCAACCCAATCCGGGAGGAGGCGGAAACCGGTTGAGACGAAACGCTGGAGGAGCGGCTCCGGCGTTCAGGGGAGGGGCCGGCCGAGGTCGGTGAGGGGTTTCCGCCGCTTTTTGCGTTGGATGGAGATCTCCTGTTCCTGCTTCTCGTATTCGGCGAGCTCTTCCTCGGTGTAAACGGCGGAATCGCGGGAGGGGAACATGGAAGTATTACGCCCGGCCTGCTTTTTCGCTTTGCGCAGCTCCCCAAATTCGTAGCGGACCTGCCGGATGGGGGCATTGATGGCCTTGATCTCCACCAGGAGATCGCTCACTTTGTCGAGAAAGTCATGGAGGTGAAAGGGACGCGCGACGTAGGGCATGTGAAGCTGGTCGAGGGCCTTGGTAAATGCGTCGCCCCCGGATTCCGGAATAAGAAACAGAACTCGCACGCGGCCACCCTCCTCCACCGGGGCAGAGGAGAGCTCCTTCATCATCAGGAAAGCGGACGAATCCAATCCGGTGAGCGCAATGCTCGCGATAACCAGCGACCATTCGCCGGTGGCCAGCTCGGCGAGGAGCGCCCGGCCGTCCGGGACGAAGCGCACGCGCCAGCCTTCGGCGTCGAGGACTTGACGCAGCGCACCCTGCGTCGCCTGGTCGTCATCCAGGATCAGAATGCCGATCTGAGCGGGCGCAACGGGAGGCGTGGTGGCCATAGAGAAGTATAGGCTCCAACCGCGCGCGCCGGGCCGGCAAAATGGCTGCCCGGCGCTGAATCGGCCAATGCTGCGGCGGGACAGCCGGGAAGGGGAGCTGTCCAGACGAAGGAAAAGCAATTATGACTTGACATGACGAACAAAAAGCGAAAGAATTTGGCAGAGCTTCGAGGTGGGCTATGCCGCCAGTTCCCGCAAGCACGGCGTCAGGCGTTCGCGCCTCACGCCTCCACGCAGTGAAACCCGCAGGTTTCCTCTTTCCTGAAACCTCGATCGAGCCAGACCCAGAAAACAGGGCCGGAGACGCTGCCCGCGTCTCGGTTGGCCCGGGCGGGAGCTTCCCGGCGAGCCCGGATTGCCCCCCGATGGCATCGGCTGAATCGTGCCTGCCCCACGCGCACGATGGCCGGAGCCGGAAAGCGCCCGCTCAACTGGTCGGCATCGCCCGCCTCGCTGCCTCTTCTCCACCGGCGGAAAGCCGGCGGAAGTCTGTGGAGCGCCCGGAGTATTTTGCCCTGCCGGTGCGCTCGATCCTGAACCGCTGTGAATCGGAAAGAGTTCCGTTCGCGTGGACGATCAATCCCTACCGGGGCTGCGAATTTGGGTGCCACTACTGTTATGCGCGCTACACGCACGAATACATGGAGCTGGACGGGTCAGAATTCGAGCGCAAGATTTTTGTGAAAGAAAACGCCGGACCGCTACTGGCCCGCGATCTGATGCAGAAGTATTCCTTCCAGCCTCGAACCTCCGGCGCGGAAGAGCCAGCGCACATCGCCATCGGCACGGCGACGGATCCCTACCAGCCGGCGGAGACCGAGTTCGGCGTCACGCGCGCGTGCCTGGAGGAACTGGCGGAGCGGGAAGGGCTGAGCATTTCGATCACGACGAAATCAAACCTGATTGTGCGGGATCTGGAGCTGCTGAAACGGATCGCCGCGCGGTCCAGGCTGTACCTCAACCTGACGGTGACGACGATGCGGCCGCGGTTGACGCGGCTGCTGGAGCCGCGGGCGCCCCAGCCGGATCTGCGGCTCGAGGCCGTGAAACGGCTTCGCGGGGCGGGCCTTGCCACCGGGGTTTTTGCGATGCCACTGTTGCCGGGGATCACGGACGGCGAAGAAGACCTGCAGAATGTCGCGGCAGCGGCGAGTAAGGCCGGCGCACAGTGGTTTGCGGCCGGCGTGCTGTTTCTCATGCCTTCGTCGAAGAAACAGTTTCTTCCGTTTGTCCGGGAGAAGTTTCCGCGGCTCGCCCGGCAGTACGAGGAGTGGTATGCGAGAGAGGCCTACGCCCCGGAGGCGTACCGGCGGAAAATCTCCGAGCGCGTTTTGAAGCTGCGGCAGAAATATAATTTTCGCTCCCGGCCGTGGGAAGAACCGAGAAGAAACGTGCCCTGCGCACAGCTCTCTCTGGCCTGGCGGGTGGAAGGCGGGAGCAGCGCGGCTGCGCCGGCGCGTTCCTGCGCGGCGGGCTGATGCGGACGCGGGATGGGGCTAAGGGACGATGATGCGGGACTCCTGGCGGCGCAATTCCGGTGCTTCCGGAAACTGGCCGCGGAGGAATTCGATGAAGCGGCGCGAGCGCGGCCTGCCGTTTGAGCGGAGGACTCCGAGCCGATAAAGGAACACCAGCAGTGCGAGGACCTCCGAATCCTTGATGCGCGGAAGGCCGGAGCGTTCGGCTTCCAGGCCTTTCGCTTCGTCAAGAAAACGAGACAATTCGCCATAGAGTGCGCGCGGCGTGGGCGAGTCCGGTGGCATTTCGTAATAGATTCCGGTGGCGAGCGTCTTATACGTTTCGGCGAGGGCTTGCAGGGCGGCAAGAACATCCGGATCGCTCAGCTCAGGCTGGCCCGCTGCCACCTTGGCGACTGCGAAGGCGAGGCCGGCGAGAAGTCTCTGGTAGGCGTGAACGATATCCTGCGAAAAATGGACGTTGAGTAGCGGGGTTTCCGGGGGAACGGGCCGGGGATGTGCGTCTTCGTAGCGGTGCGCGGCGACCAGATAGGAGCAGGCGGCCGGGCAGGTGATCGTCACCTCGCGTTCGGTGCCGCAACAGACCGCGCAGATCTTCTCGCCTTTGGCCGGGCAGAATCGCCCCGGCGTTCTCTTTTTACAAATCGGACAGGACACGGAAGTATTCTTGAGTTTGCGCACGAGAAGAGAGGATACCCGCCGGGTTGCTAAAAAACAAAACTTCGGCGCACGAGCGTGACGTCTCCGGTGTGGTAGGGCATGGAGTCCGCGGGGCGAGGCGAGAAGGATTGGCCGGAAACATCGGGCAAGCCGGTGGAACGGTCCAGGACGGAGAGTTTCAGCGTGCCGTTTCCCTTGAGAACGAGTTTCAGCTCGATCCCGTCGGCCGGCGGGTTGAAGTAGCTCAGGCCCCAGTGATTGCCGGAATGCCGGCGCGCTTCCTTCGGACTCCCCAGTTTTTTTCCGTTCACCCACGATTCGAGGATTTCGTTTTCCGGCGCAGAAAGAAAAAGAGCGCGGGCGCGGCGCGGCGAGTGGACACGGAAAAGCAGCGTCCGCGTATCGGCGGCGGGAGACGACTGGACGAGCTGTACTTCCGGCGACGGCAGAGGGAGAACTGGCGCTTCGCGCTGCAGGAAGGCGTACGGCAGCCAGTCCGGGTAGAAGCCGGCCAAGCGGGCGCGCACCGGATTCGATCCCACATACTGCGCGGTCCACGGATCCACGCGCGCGGCGCTGCTGGCCCAGAGCGCCTTACCGGAGCCGGCGTCGAGGGCATAGGCCATCACGCTCGGCTTGGGGTGGGCGGAGTTATAGGGAGCTGAAACGGCGCCCCCGATAAAGCACAGAACCGCCCCTGCCAGCGCCACCACAGGCAGGAAGACCGGACGCGCCGCAAGAATTAGCTCGAGCGCAGGAGCAAGCGCCAGGAAAAGGATGGCGAGCGCAAGCGCGGTCACCGGCGCGCCGAGTGGGGTCAACCCCAGCGCCTCGTAGAATCCTTGAGCGAGCGGGACCACCAGAAGCAGCGCCGGCGCCGAGAGCGCCGCGACAAATATCCCAGCCGCGAGAGATGGAGAATCGGGCCGCGCCGTACAGACAAAGTAGACCGCGAGCAGTAGCGCGAATGTCGTCCACTCGAAGAGGTAGCTTCCGCCGGGGAGCCACTCGGCCGCGATGAGGCCCAGCACGAAGAGGATCAGACCGCCCCCCAGTATCAGGTTCCCCGCGGCGCTCTTTCTGCGGAGGAAACGATAACAAGACACCCAGAGCGCGGTTAACAGAGCGGTTAGGCTGAGCAAGTAGAGAGGGTTCTGCCCGAGTTCTCCATCGGGCAGCGCATGGAGATGCAGCCAGCCCAGCAGCTTCACGAATCCAAAGGCGCACAGGCCCAGGAGGATCGCGACGACAAGAGAGAAGAGCGCACTCTTCGCAACGCCACGCAGGGTGGCATCCCCGGTGCCACGGGCATAGAGCGCGGCAGCGAGGAGAAGCCCGAGCGCAATCCCGAACAGAGGCCAGTTCCAACTCTTGTGGTAATGCAAAAGCCAGCGACCAAGGAGAGTGAAATAGACTGCGTCGTCCGCCTTCAACCGCGAAAGGTCCGCATTGCCGAACGAGCGCGCAAGGAAAAGGGCCGACTCGCCATGTTGTTGAAGGCTTCCGCGGCTGAGATTCCGCGGCGTATCGAGCGGCGAGTGGTAGGCCTCCAAATGGCCGATGAAGGCGAAGTTCAGCAGGGCAATGCCGCTTTTCTTGAAAACGCTCATGTCCGTGTCATTGGGCATGCGTTTGTAGATTTCATAGCCGAGGGAGGAGCCGTCAGGGTGCGGCACCGATTTCGCGAGAGCATCAATGAGCGCGCCGTTGCCGGCGCTGGTTTCAAACATCTGCGAGACGCCGGCGTTTCCCCGCGCTTCGAAATTCACGGCGACGCGTACATCGTGGGCCCAGGGATGCTCGGCAAGAAAGGCCGAAGCGCCGAGGAGGCCATCCTCCTCGCCGTCAGTGATGAGAAAAATGACGTCATTCTGGAGCGGCGAGGCGGCGCGAAGCGCGCGCAGCGTCTCAAGAAGCGCGGCAACTCCCGCGCCGTCGTCTCCGGCCCCGGGGCCCGCGGCGACGGAATCGTAATGCGCGGCAAGCAGAACAGCATCGCTACGGCCGCTCGTGCCTGGGAGACGCGCGATGATGTTTTCGACGGAACCGGCGGCCATGTAGAGGCTGGTGACACCGGTTGTGCGCTGGACCTGGGGCGGCACGCCGAGCCGGGTCAACTCGGCGACGACGTAGTCGCGAACGCGATCGTGTTCGGGGCTGCCCATGGGATGCGGTCTCTGAGCGATTGCGAATACGTGGGCCATGGCGCGCTCGGCGGAAAAATCCGCCGCCGGAGCGGACGCATCCCGTGCGGCAGGCGGACCGTTCAGCGCCACGCACAGCCCCGCGACGAACAGCAGGTAAGCCAGAAGCCCGAGGCTCACGGATTTTCCACTCAAAGACGCTTCTCCGGGGTGCAGCGTGCGGCAAAGATTAGGCCGATTTCCCGGGTTTCGCAACGAGTAGGGCCGCGTTTAGGGTGAAAAGACGAAACCCCGGCGGGAACCGGGGTTTCCTCAGTCGGACTTATCGAGAAGTTACTTGAGAGAATTCGGATCCGAAGTGTTCTTCGGGGATTTCTGGTTGAGTAGTGCAATGAGATGCTGCCCGGAGGCCGGAACTCCGACCACGCCCTTGCGAATGATGTCAGTGGCAGAAACCTTCTTGCCATAGACTTTTTCGTTCGCTCTGCGGTCGGGGCGCAGGGTGGAGCCTTGCAGCGAAATGCCGGCAAAGAGGCCGCGCGCGCGGGAATAGGTGAGCATCTCGGCGCGCAGGGTCGCGTCGGTGGAGGCTTCCGCGTCACGGCCCTTGGGGCCGGCTGCCGCGGACGCATCCGCGCCGAGCTTTACCTTGCTCTTGAGTATGGCCTGCGCGCCGCGTGGGTTCATCACCAGGATGACGAAGTCCGTCGCCTGGCCTCCCAACTGGAAGCCGATGCTGGCGCCTTCGAGTGCCATCATGGTCGGCGCGCCCCACGGCCCGGTGAAGTGTTCGCCGGTGCGGCAAGTCATGGCGCCGCGGCCGTAATTGGCCCCGATGCCGAACGCGGCTTTGATGACGGAGGGATAGACGATGACGCACTCCGCCTTGTTGAGCAGGTCCTGGGGGATGTCGTCCGGGATATTGAGGATTTCCTTCAGAACAGTGCCACAATTCTCCAGCCGTTCGGCTTCTTTCTTGTTGTCTCCTGCCGAAAGCGGGAGGGCGAGAAGCGCCAGCGCACTCAGAAGTGACATCAATCGCTTATTCACAGTTCACCTCCTCAGTTTCTCTGGGCAACGATAATGATAGGTCGTTCAGGCGCCGGGCGCAATGAAACATCTCAAGAAGCCGGGTCTCTCGCGCCGGATGGCGAAGGCGCGCGGGGTAAGCTGGACTATAATCTGGCGCGTCCGGATCTTTCGGAGAAGAGCCATTCGAACCATGAGAATCCTGGCAGGAAATCGAGGCCCAGCGCTGCTGGTCTTGGGCTTGATACTGACATCGGTGGAGGCCGACGCGCAGGAGAAGCCAAAGGCGAGCGCTCCTGCAGCACACAAGCAAAAGTGCTGCTCCCCAAAGCGCGGGGAGCCGCTCAAGGCCAAAGCGCGTTTCGCGGCGCGAGTGGAGTCTTTGCTCTCGACCGCCCCGGCCGACAAGGCCGGCTGGGGAATCCTGGTGGTGGACGCGGAAACCGGAGAAACGATCTATGCGCTGAATGCGGACAAGTACTTCATTCCCGCATCGAACTTGAAGCTGTTCACGACGGCGCTGGCTCTCGCGAAGCTCGGCAAGGATTTCCGGTTCCGCACGACACTCGAGACGCTGGGAACGCTGTCCGCGGACGGGAAACTGACAGGCGACCTGGTTCTCACCGGGCGCGGCGATCCGAATCTTTCCAATCGCAGGTTTCCCTACGAGTTGAAAGAGGAGTTTGACGGGCCGCCGGAAAAAGCGCTGTCAGAGCTGGCCGATGCGGTGGCCGCAAATGGCGTAACGGAGATCTCGGGGGACGTCATAGCTGACGACAGTTATTTTCCGCGAGAGCGGTATCCGCCCGGCTGGGAAGTGGACGACATGGTGTGGTCGTACGGCGCGGCCGTGTCCGCGATCGTCGTGAACGACAACACCGTCACGCTGACGCTGGCGCCGGGAGAAAAGGCCGGAGACGCCGCGACATTCTCCGTCGCACCGTGGACGGCGGAGTTCACAGTTCGCGCCGACGTGGTGACGGCGCCCGGGGGCGTGAAGCCGGACTTGACGCTGACGCGCGAGCCGGGAGCGCCGGTGGTGATTCTGCGCGGAACGATACCGGCGAAGAGCGAACCGCGGAAGCTCGTCCTGGCGATTGAGGAGCCGGCCGATCACGCGGCGGCATTGCTGAAGCGCCTGCTCGAGGGGCGCGGGATCAAGGTCGGGGGAACGTTCCGGGCGCGCCACGAACCTGCGGAGCAGGCCGGGGGCTCTACGGTGCTGGCGGAACATCTCTCGGTGCCGCTCAGCGAAGCGGTAAAGATGACCAACAAGACCAGCCGGAACCTTCACGCGGAGATGATGCTGCGCGCCGCGGCGCGCCAGAACGGGCGATGGAACACGGCGGAAGACCTGGCGAAATTTGCGGCCGGGTTTTACGCCGAAGCGGGCATCGCGCCGGGAGATGTCCAGCAGGCCGACGGGTCGGGACTCTCGCGGAGTGACTTGATAACTCCGCGGGCCGCGGTCACGATTCTGCAGTACGCGATGCGCCAGCCGTGGTTCGATGACTACTTCCTCTCACTGCCGGTGGCCGGAGTGGACGGCACGCTCGCCGACCGCATGAAGGAGACGCCGGCGGCCAGCCGCATTCGCGCGAAGAGCGGCTCGGTCGAGCACGTGCGCACGCTCTCCGGATATGCCGAGCTGACCGACGGAAAACGCCTGATCTTTTCCATCCTGTCGAACAACCAGGGCGCAAGGAATCACGAAGCCACGGCCGCTATAGACGCGCTGTGCATCGCAATAATCGAAGAGCTGGGGCAGGCGGCGCCGGCGGGCGTCAGCCGCGAGCACAAGCACTAGGATCGGATGGGCGCGAGGAGTGAACGTAAGAACCAAATGGGACACGGTCAACTAACGATTACGGTTTTCGGCAGCTCGCGGCCTCATCCCGGCGAGACCGAATACGAAGAGGCGCGGCAACTTGGAAGCGAGCTGGCAGGCCGGGGATTCGTGGTCTGCAGCGGCGGCTATGGCGGCGTGATGGAGGCGGTCTCGCGCGGGGCGAAGGAAGCCGGCGGGCGGACGCTCGCGATCACGGCGGAATTTTTCCGAGCCGCGGCGAACCGCTGGGTGGACGAAGAGTTCCGCGTCGTTACCTGGCAGGAACGGCTGTTCGAACTGATCCGGCGTGGAGATGGCTACATCGCCTGCCGCGGCGGTACGGGAACCCTGGTCGAGATGGCGGTCGTTTGGGAGATGCTGAACAAGTCCGTGATTTCGGGGAAGCCGCTGGTGGTGCTCGGCGAATTCTGGCTGCCGATACTCGACCGTGTCCGCGAAGTCGAGCGCGGGCATACATCCCGTTGGGGCGAGGCGGACGGGGACCTCGTGCATCCAGCCGCGGATGCGCGCGCCGCCGCCGCAATTCTCGCCGCGCGCCTGGCAGGCAAATAGAAATCGCGAAGCTATGAGCCGATCAGCAGAGATACTTCTCGAATTCGACGCGCTGCGGGAGCTGCTCCGGCGCAGGACGACGTGCGCGCCGGGCCGGCGCGCGGTGGACGCGCTCGCTCCGGGCGCGAAGCGCGACGCGCTGGAGGCCGCGTTTGCGCTGATCCGCGAAGCGCGGGAGTGGCTGCGCGCGGGCCGCGAGCTGGGGTTTGGCGCGCTGGCGGATCCGGAGGCCTGGCTCGCGAAGCTTGCGCCCGATGACATTTCGGAGGAGGCCGCGCAGGGAGCCATCCTCGACCCGGCACAGTTGCTCGATGCCGCGTCATTGATCGAGACGCCGGGCTGGCTGAAGAAGCAGTTCCACGAAGGAGCGGAGAAATTCCCGAAGCTCGCAGCACGCGCCGCTTCGCTCGCCGATTTTCGCGAACTGCTCGCCGCGATTCGCAAATGCATCCTCCCCAACGGCGAGATCCATGACGACGCATCGCCCGCGCTGCGGAAACTTCGCGCGAACATAGCCGGGACGCGCGAGTCCATTCAAAAGATGTTGAAACAGATTCTGCGCTCGCGCGGGGCGGAGGCGGGCGAGGACTACGTCACGCTGCGCAACGACCGCTTCGTGATTCCCGTGCGCGCAGAGAACCGCCGCTCCGTGCCGGGAGTGGTGCACGGCTCGAGCGCGAGCGGGCAGACGCTCTTCCTGGAGCCGCTCGAAGCGCTCGAGGTCAACAACCAGCTCGTGCAGCTCACCGAAGAAGAGGCTTCCGAAATCACTCGCATCCTGCAGGACTTGACCCGCCGGCTGCAATCGCGGCTGGCGGAACTGCGGGCCGCGGCGGAAGCGATCGCCGAGCTCGACAGCGTATTCGCGCGCGCGCGGTTTGCGCGGGAGTTCGACGCGGCAATCCCGGAGTTTTCGGAAGCGGGTGCGCTCGAGCTCGATTCGGCGCGCCATCCGGTGTTGGAAGACAAACTGCGCCGCGAGGGCCGCGCCGTGGTGCCCATAACCCTGGCGCTCGGCGGGGAAGATCGCGTGCTTGTCATCAGCGGCCCGAACACGGGTGGGAAGACCGTTGCGCTGAAGACGACGGGCCTGGCCGCGCTCGCGGCGCAATCGGGGATCCCTGTCGCGGCGCAGCGCGCCGTCGTGCCGATGTTCGACCGCGTGCTGGTGGACATCGGCGACGAGCAGTCCATTGCCGCGGACCTCTCCACGTTTTCCGCGCACATGCTCAACCTGAAAAGTATGCTCGAGGCCGCCACGCCGCGCTCGCTCGTGCTGGTGGATGAAATGGGCACGGGCACGGCGCCGGAAGAAGGAGCGGCGCTGGCCGTGGCCCTGCTCGAAGAATTCCGAGCGAAGAGATGCCTCGTCCTTGCCACGACGCATCACGACCGGCTGAAGACCTACGCCTCCACAACGGCCGGTGTGGTCAACGCTGCGGTCGAATTCGATGAAGTGCATCTGCGCCCGACCTACCGGCTCATTGTCGGCATGCCCGGCGGGTCGAGCGGCATCTCCATCGCGCAGCGGCTGGGCCTTGCGGCGGAGATCATCGAGCGCGCACGCAAGTTGCTGGCGCCGGAAGCCCTCGAGGCCGCCGACCTGATCGCATACCTCCACCGTAGCCGGGACGTACTCGACCGCATGCATCGGCAGATGGCGGACGAGCGGGGTGCGCTGGAGGAAGAGCGAAAAAAACTGCGCACCGAGTGGGTTGAGCGCCAGCAGAAGCGCATCGCCGAGCTCGAACTGAAGTTTGCGGAAATGCAGAAACGCTTCGACGAAAACGTGGCGCGCGTGGTCGAGGCGGTGAAGGAGCACGAGCTGCGCGCACAGATGGAAAAGACGGCGCGGCGGAAGATCCAGGACGCGCGCGGAGAGGCGCGCGAAGACCTGAACGCTGCAGTGGTGCAGACGCTTTCGGATTCGCAGGTCGATCTGGGTATAACGGCGCCGGTCGAAACGGTCAGCGCGGAGCGGCTCGTCCCCGGCGCAAGGCTGCTCGTCAAAGGTTTCCGCCAGCCGGTGGTTTTGCGGCGGCTGGACGGCTCTTCAGCAGAAGTCGAGGCCGGGCCGCTGCGGATGAAAGTGGCGGTCGAGGAAATTACGGGCATCGCCGGCGATCGCGCCGGTCGCAAGGTGACGCAGGAGCATAAGCCGCGGGGCATTACCGTCCATGCGCAGCCCGGCGAAGGCGCTGCCACTGACGAAATCAACGTCATCGGTCTGACCGTGGAAGAGGCGAGCCAACGGGTGGACAAGTTTCTCGACGAGGCCGCTCTTGCCAATAAGCCGCGTTTCCGCATTATTCATGGACACGGCACCGGAGCCCTGCGCAAAGGCCTGGCGAAATTTCTTTCCACCCATCCATTGGTCGAGCGGCACTCGTTCGAGACCGAAGATCGCGGCGGAAAGGCCATCACGGTTGTGGAACTAAGGAGATAGCTATACTTATCATCAGACTGATACACATTCTGTTGAGGCAAAGGAGAGAAAAATGTTTTGGCGGAACGCGCTAGCGAACTTTGTGGGCTCCGTCGCCGCTGCGGGTTTCCTCTGGTTTCTCGTAACCCGTTTTTACGAATTACCTCGATCAAGGAAGCAGGCGAGAGAACTTGTGTCAATGTCATACGCCCTTTTGAAGTTCGAGCTAGTTTTCAATGAGCTCTATTGTCGAGAGCTTCTGAGGGTCGAGTTAGGGCGGATTCCCGCTGGATTTCCTGTAACGCAGGGTTGGGAGACATTGCATTCTACGGAGGCATTTCGATACTTACCGCCTTCGATCACTGGAAAACTGATTGTGATCTACTCTCTCTTGTTCAGGCTTCGGGGAAACGTGGAGTTTGTTCACAGGTTGCTCTTGGAGGAAAGGCGACCAATCGATGGACCAAATCCATATTCCATCCTCCTTGTAGAAGTGTCCAATCTTACTAAGCAGGTCGCGGAGAAAATACTGATCGCCCAGTCCGCGTTTGCGCAGGTGTTGCAGAACGAAATCGATAAGCTCAGTGCCGAAGACAAAAAGGTCTTTGACCAGGCATATCAGCTACATCAAGCGGAAACGAAAAGAAACATGCCCAAGGCGGCAGCTGGGTAACATGAGATGGCGGAAGCGGGAACATTCGCGGACGAGGTGAAGAGCAGGCGGACATCGTCCGCGTCGTGGCCAGGCCGTAACTTTGGTTGACCTTTATCTGGACTGAGGTAGTCGGATATGGACAAAGATGGTGCGTTCCTCGCGCAGAATTGGCAATGCGGCAAGGTCATTCGATACCTTGAGGCAGGGGAGGCGCAAAAGCACCTATTGGTGTGCTTTCTTCAGGAGAGGCACTACGAGAGATTCTTTGAGCCGATAGGAAGCCTTATTCATGCTGGGCGAACTCAGAGAGGATTCGGCTTTTCCATCATGAGTCTGTGTTGTTTGTTGATAGAAACCATAGAATGCTATTGCCTCGGTTGGCCTAGTTCGTCGCCAAAAGAACTGCGTCAGTTAGAAGCGTCGCCCCATAATCTAGCGGTGCCGTCTAACGATTTCAAGATCTCAGGTCCCTATGAGCCGCACAAGTACTCTAGCGAGCAAGCTTTTATCAAGTTTTTCGATGATTCGCTTCATAATCTGCATTTCCCAGATTTAGTCGGCAAAGGGCGAAATTTTTACTCTTCGATCCGATGCGGGCTACTGCATCAAGCTCAGACTAAAGATGGTTGGCGCATACGTACGTCCGGAAAGCTCTATGATGATTCTCCGGATAAGAAGAGCATTAACCGCGACGCATTTGCGCAGGCGCTACAGAATTGCTTCGACTCCCTTCTGAAGGAACTCGAGAAGGCCGAGTGGGATGGCGCTCTTTGGAAGGCGGTCCGGAAGAAGATGTGGTGGCTGGCCGTCACAAGCTAGGGTTGCTTGCATTCTGAAACGGTGGATATGAAACCTCGTCACAAGACGCATGCCGAGAACCAACGCGTATTTGCGTATGGCTCAAACATGGATTTGAGCCAGATGAAAGAGCGGTGTCCTGACTCCAGGCTCCAGCCCTTTGTCGCGAGATTGAA
>DASZZJ010000073.1:0-2613 GCA_035545075.1 Candidatus Acidiferrales bacterium | reverse complement strand
CTGCTTGAACCAAGCCAGCACAATCGGCAGTTCTCAATCACTCCCTATCTGAGAACGGAAGGGCCCGCCCTGCTGTAAGCGGGCGCTCGCCTGCTCATTTCTCTTCGTCCAGATCGAGCGCGGCGGAGTTGATGCAGTAGCGCAGGCCGGTCGGCCGCGGGCCGTCTTCAAAGACGTGACCGAGGTGCGCATCGCAACGGCTGCACTTTACTTCCGTGCGCTTCATGCCGTGAGAAGCGTCGGTTTCCGTCTCGATGGCGTTCTGGTCCGCCGGCGCCCAGAAGCTCGGCCACCCTGAACCTGAGTGGTACTTCTCGCCGGAACGAAATAGCGGCTGTCCGCAACAGACGCACTTGTAGGTGCCGGGAGTTTCCGTATCTTCGTGTTCTCCCGAGAAGGGCGGCTCCGTGCCTCTTTGCCGGGTCACGTAATATTGATTTGGCGAAAGTTGCTTCTTCCAATCGGCCTCGCTCTTGCTCAACTTGTCCTTCACGCTCTCTCCTCTCCAACCGCGGGACGCCACCCTTGTTGGATGACTGGATGATCAGATTCGGCGCACTCCTTCTGCGTTATACCGGCCGAAAGCGATATTGAATCATAATCATGGCCCGGGCAAGCTGGCCATGTCTCTCCCGCGCGAGGGATTCCCCACTCGTCTCGCCAGCCTCATCTGGACAGTTCCACGGCTTTCGTTTAGCTTCGCTCTCGGCGCGAAGCGTAGCGTTGCGCGCCCGTGTGCTGCTTCTGTTGGAGGCGCAATGTCTCTCCGAGGCCTGCCGGTTCGGCGGGCGGTCCTGCGCGGGAAGGGTGAAGTGCCGGAGCTCGAGGGCCGCGCGGGCAAGCTACGGCTCGACTTGAACGAAAACACGGTTGGCTGCTCCCGGGCCGTGACGCGCGCGCTGCGGCGGCTCTCTCCGCAGCAGATCGCCATGTATCCGGAGTACCGGCGGGTGACGTCGAGGCTGGCGCGCGGGGAGGGTGTGCGGCCGGAAGAGATGCACCTCACCAACGGCGGCGACGACGCGCTGCGCATCGTCTTTGACGTTTTCGTGGACGCGGGGAGCACGGTGCTATTCCCCGAGCCTACTTTTCCCATGTACCGCTTTTTCGCGGGCGTGTATGGCGCGCGCGTGATTGCACCGCGCTTCGACCGCGAGATGAATTTCCCGGTGGCGGAGCTGCTCGCAGCGCTGCTCCGGCGGCCGCGCGTTCTGTTCCTCGCGAATCCGAATAATCCGACTGGGAACATGCTCCCGCCGGCCGATTTGCGCCGCATCCTGCGCGCTGCGCGGCGCACGGTGGTCGTGGTGGATGAAGCCTACGTCGAGTTTTCCGGATGGAGCGCCGCAGCGTGGATTCGCCGATACCCGAACCTTGTCGTCGCGCGGACGTATTCGAAGGCGGCGGGGCTGGCCGGGCTGCGGCTCGGCTGCCTCATCGCGCGCGCCGAGGTGACGGAGCTTTTCCGGAGGGTTGCCCCGCCGTTCAACGTGAACGCGGCGGCGCTGATCGCGGCGGACGCTGCCATGCGGGATCGCGGGGCGGCGCGGCGCTACGTCGCCGAAGTCCGGCGGGCGCGCATCGAATTCGAGAAGCAGCTCGCGCGGCTCGGTTATCGTTCGTTGCCGAGTGTGGCGAATTTTGTCCTGGTGGATTTCGGCCCGCGCGGGCCGGAAATCGTTCGCCGTCTCAAGCGGCAAGGCATTTTGCTCAGCGACCGCAGCCGCGATTCTCGCCGCCGGGGAATGGTGCGCGTCTCCATCGGCACGCGCCGCGAGATGCGCCGCCTCGCCGCCGCCCTCGCCCGCCTCGCACGCAAGTAATTACAAACAGAAATTCCTATGCATTTGACGAGGGTTCTCTGGGCTGCAAGGTTCCACGACGCAGCGCACGCTCCTTCATCAAAGCGAAAAACACGGGCACCAGAATCAGGACGTGAATTGTTGATGTAATCATGCCGCCGACGATGGGCGCAGCGATGGGCTTCATGACGTCGGAACCGATTCCACTCTCCCAAAGGATGGGGATCAAGCTTGCGAGGACAGCCGTCACGGTCATCAGCTTCGGACGCAAACGCTGCACGGCACCCTCGATTACAGCCGCTTCGATATCCTCGTGTTTGAGTGGAATGCCGGAAGAGAGGCGCCTATCGAGCGATTCGTGGAGATAAACGACCATGACCACGCCCGTTTCAACTGCAATTCCGAACAGCGCGATGTAGCCCACCCAGACGGCCACGCTAAAATTGTAGCCAAGCCAATACTGAAGAATCAGTCCGCCGGTCATCGCATAGAACGTCGGGAAAATAAGGACAGCGGCCTCGGTGGCCGAGTGGAAGACCATATAGAGCAGCAAGAAGATCACGAAAAACACGAGCGGCACGATGAACTTCAGCCTTTCTTTGGCGCGGACTTCGAATTCGTACTCTCCGGACCACTTGTAGGTGTATCCGGGCAGTAGGCGCAAGTTTTCGTTGAGGAGCCGGTTGGCCTTGGCAACGAAGCCACCGTAGTCCTTCGTTGCGAGGTCTAGATAAACATAGCCGGTGAGCAGGCCGTCTTCGTCGCGAATCATAGCCGGGCCGCGGGAGAAGTAGACCTTCGCAACTTCAGA
>DASZZJ010000072.1:0-14782 GCA_035545075.1 Candidatus Acidiferrales bacterium | reverse complement strand
CTGCGCTACGTGGATTATTTATCGGCGCACCGCACGGAGCGGCTGGCGCGGCCAACGAACGACGAGCGCGCGCTGCTGGCGGCGGCGAAGGAGCTGTTTGCGAAACTTTTCACGCGGCGCGTGGCGGTGCGGCTGGTGGGAGTGAGCGTCGCGAACCTCGAGCCGGACCGGCGGCAGAATGAACTGTTCGATACGGGCGCAAACCGGCGATGGTATCTGAACCGCGGCATGGATACGGTGCGGGGACGCTACGGGTGGAACGCGGTGTTCTACGGCAAAGGTTTGCAGTTGCGCGAGCATTACGCGACGAAGCCCGGCGGGCTGGTGCTTTCGACGCCGTGCCTCTCGCGGTGATTTGCTGAATTTTTTCTTCCCGTGCGTCTGGACGAAATGACCTGACCGAACGAAACGGTTTTTGCGCGGAGCGAATTCCCTTTCCGCTTTCCTACCGGGCTTTTCAATAACAAGACTGAAGAGAGATTCCTCGGCCCCCGCTCGGAGCGGTGGCGTCGGAATGACGGCATTGGCGATATCTATGTTCGTGCATTTGCATTGTCACAGCCAGTACTCGTTCCTGCGGGGAGTGGGGACGCCGGAGGAGCTTGTCGCGGCGGCGGCCGGGCAGAAAATGCCGGCGGTGGCGCTGACGGACACGAACGGGATGTACGCGGCGGTGGCGTTTTACCAGGCGGCGCGGAAGGCAGGGGTGAAGCCGATTGTGGGAGTGGTAGTGGACGTTGCGTGGGAAGAAACAAACAGGCGAAGAGAGATTCCTCGCCCGCCAGGGCGGGCTCGGAATGACGGGCACGCGCGCAGCGCGCCGGTGGTGCTGCTGGCCGCGGATGCGGAGGGCTACAGCAACTTGTGCCGGCTGGTGACGCGGCGAAAGCTGGGACGAGACGCCGCAGCGCAGGAGAGTTCATCGGAAGTTGCGCGCCATGGTTCGTCAGCGAAAGAAGCAGAAGAGAACGAGATCATTCGAGCGTCGGAAGAGACTGAGCCACTAAAGATGGAAGACCTGGCGGAGCATTGCGCCGGAGTGATTGCGCTGGCGCCGGTGAAGGATTTGGCGACGGGATCCGTTGCGCGGCTGAAGGAGATTTTCGGCGAGCGGCTGTACCTGGAGGTGCAACTGCTTTCGGCGGGAGACGGGCGAGCGCTGCGCGAGGCGGAGCGGCTGGGGCGGGAGCTGGGCGTGCCGCTGGTGGCGACGAACAACGTGCATTTCCTGCGGCCGGAAGAGCACCTGCACCACCGCGCGGTGAATGCCGTCCGCACGGGCGGGCTGCTGACGACGGTTGCTCCGCCCGAAATCACCAGCGGCGAGGCGTGGTTCAAGCCGGCGGCGGAGATGGAGCGGCTGTTCGCGGAGCAGCACGGACAGGCGGAGGCGGTGCGGGCGACGCTCGAGATCGCGGAGCGCTGCAATCTCGAGCTCGAGCTGGGCAAGCTGATTTTCCCGGAGTTTCCCGTGCCGGAGGGCGAAACGCCGTTTTCCTATTTGTGGAAGCTGAGCTTCGATGGCGCGCGGCGCCGCTATCGCCCGCTGCGGCCGGAAGTGCTGGCGCGGCTGACGCACGAACTGGAAGTGATCGAGAAGCTGCGGCTGGCGCCGTATTTCCTGCTGGTAGGGGAGATCGTGGAGGAGGCGCGGCGGCGGGGGATTCCCGCGGTGGCTCGGGGGTCGGCGGCGAGCTCGATGGTGACCTACTGCCTGGGGATCTCGCGGGTGTGCCCGCTGCGGTGGGGGCTCTACTTCGAACGGTTTTTGAACGAGCAGCGCGGGGATTGCCCGGACATTGACATCGACATCTGCGGGGCGCGGCGGGACGAGCTGCTCGACTACGTGTACGAGCGCTGGGGCGCGGAACATGTCGCCGGGGCCCGGGAAGGGCCCCGCGTTGCGATGATCGGGAGCTTCGTCACCATGCACGCCCGCTTGGCGATCCGCGAGATTGCGAAGGTCTTCGGCGTGCCGCCGGGCGAGGTGAACCACTTCACGCGGCGGCTGCCGCACCGCCCGGTGCGGGAGATCCGCACGGCCATCCGCGCGCTGCCGGAATGCCGGAGCCTGCCGGTGGACGACGAGCCGTGGAAGACGATCCTGCAGGTGGCCGAGCGGCTGGACGACGCGCCGCGGCATCTGGGGATTCATCCGTGCGGGACGGTGATTTCGGCGCGGCCCCTGACGGAGCTGGCGCCGCTCGAGCGCGCGGCGAAAGGGATCGTCGTGACGCAGTACGACATGAACACGGTCGAGGCGCTGGGTCTGATCAAGATGGACCTGCTGGGGCAGCGCGGGTTCACGACAATGTCGCTGGCGCTGGACAACATCGAGAAGGGAAAGGAAAAAGAGGAGGTAAAGGAGAAGAGGGATGTTGCGCCGGATGGGGAGACGCCGTGCCCGAAGCCGAGAGAAATCGATTTCGAGGCGATTCCGGAAAACGATCCGGAGACGTGCGAGTTGCTGGCGCAGGGACGCACGATGGGAATTTTCCAGATCGAGTCGCCGGGAATGCGCGGGCTGCTGCGGGCGATGAAGGCGCGGACGCTCGAAGAGATGGCGGCGGCGCTGGCGCTGATCCGGCCGGGGGCGTCGGAGTACGGGTCGAAGGAATTGTTTCTGAAGCGGCTGCGCAAGCAGGAGAAGGTCGCGTACACGCACCCGGCGCTCGAGAAAATTCTCGGCGAGACGCTGGGCGTGTGCATTTACCAGGAGCAGGTGATGCAGATTGCACAGGCGGTGGGAAATATGCCGCTGGCGGAGGCGGACCTGGTGCGGCGGTCGGCGGCGAAATTTTCCGGGCAGCGGGAGCGCGAGCGGCTGCGAGCAAAATTTCTGAAGGCTGCGGAGCAGATGGGGCTCAGCGGGGCGGAGCGCGAAGAGACGTGGCTGATGGTGGAGAAATTCGCGGGGTTCGGATTCTGCAAGGCGCACGCGGCGACGTACGCGGACATCTCCTACCGGATGGCGTACCTGAAGGCGCACCACCCGGCGGAGTTTCTGGCGGCGATGTGCAGCGCGGGCGCGGGGTTCTATCACGTTTCGGCGTACGTGGAGGAGGCCAAGCGCTGCGGGATCGCGGTGCGTCTGCCGTCGGTGAATCATTCGCGGATGGAGTACACGGTGGAGGAAAGCGGCGATGAAAAACGCGCCCCGGTGGAATCGGGGCAGGCGCTGCGGGTGGGCCTGATGCAGATCAAAGGATTGCGGATCGAGACGATCCTGGCGATCGTGCGGGAGCGCGAAGCGGGCGGGGCGTTCCGCTCGCTCGAGGATTTCCTGCGGCGCGTGCCGGTGGAGCGGGACGAACTCGAGGCGCTCGTCAAGTGCGGCGCGTTCGACGAGGTGTGCGCGATGACGCGGCCGGAGCTGCTCTGGCGATGGAACCTGCTCGCGGTGAAGGGCGGCGGAGCGCCCGCCGCCGGACGCGCAGCCCCAATGACGGAAACGCTTTTTGGCGAGACGCAGGAGAACAACACGGTGGACGCGGCGCTCGAGGGGATGCACGCGGCGGAGTACACGCGGGAGCAGAAACTGCGGTACGAGCGCGAAATCCTGGAAGTGTGCGTGAGCGGGCACCCGTTGGATTTCCTGCCAAGGAGGGGCGAGACGTGGAGCGACGAGCTGGAGACACTGCGGGGAAAAAACGTGACGCTGTGCGGATGGGTGGTGACCTACCGGCACGTGGGAACGAAGAACTACCGGAACATGATGTTCGTCACGCTGGAGGACCAGCGGGGCGTTTATGAAGCGGTGCTCTTCCCGGACGTGTACGACCGCTACGGCGGACTGGTGTTTGAGACGCGAGCGCTGCGGGTGAGCGGGCGCGTGGAGGCGGACGGGCAGATCCGTTGCCGGGCGATGGAGGCAATC
Source organism: Candidatus Acidiferrales bacterium (assembly GCA_035545075.1). Lineage (GTDB taxonomy): Bacteria > Acidobacteriota > Terriglobia > Acidiferrales > UBA7541 > Acidiferrum. The sequence goes on along the minus strand of DASZZJ010000072.1, from coordinate 10,905 downwards.
AAGAAGTAATCCGCAGTCGTTTTTCAACGAAGAAGGGCGCAATTTGCAGCGAGAGGACAATGATTCGAGAGAGGGTGAACGACGAACAAAGCGGAGTAGAACCGGCGGCGGGACGTCCGGAGAGTACGGGCGAGGAGTGGCTGGGAAGGAACCGCAGTGCGGGGCGGCGATTGTGGGAGCGGCTCAACCCGCGAAGCCGGCAGCAGCTTCGCGTGCTGGCGGAAGCACTGGCGCTGGCGCAGACGCGCGCGCGGCTGCCGGATGAAATGCGCGGGCGGCTGGGCGCGGCCATGGCGGAACTGGAGCGGATCGTGCTGCGGGTGCGTTCGCTGCTGGCGGAGGTGGCGCGGCGAACACCACCGGGCTCGTAAGCCTTGCGGCGGGCAGAGCGCAGCGCCATACTTTTTTCATGGTTTTCCTCTCGAGTGCACTGACGCGCGGAGTGCTGTTCTTCGGGGTGTGCGCGCTCGCGCTTCCCGCCGCGGCGGATGAAATCCGCCTGAAGGACGGGAAGAAGATCTCCGGCGAGATCGTCGGGTACGAAGGCAACATGTTCAAGGTCAAGACGGACTTTGGATACGTGCTAGTCGAGAAAGACAAGATCGCGTCCATCGTGCCAACGACGCCGGCAAAGCCGAAGAGCGAAGCAAAGCCGGCGGGCGAAGCGGTCGGAGCGGCGAACAAGGAAGGGGCGCCGGCCGCCGCGCCAATGAAGGAATCGAAGGCGGCGGAGATCAAACACGAAAAGGCCACCGAGAAGAGTTCCAAGAAGGACGGAGAGCCAGCGAGGCCGGCGGCGGCGACGGTTGCGAGTGCGGCGAGCCCGCCAGCGACGGTCGCGCCGGCTGTCAACGCGAAGCCTAAAGATCAGCCCGCGCCACCGAAGGAGCCCGAGCCTCCGGCCAACCGGGAAGAGGTGCAGGGCAACACGTACATCAACTACACGCACGGTTTCCGGATGTACAAGGCCCCGGGCTGGAGCCTGCTGGATGACGCGCGGCGCGCGCTGCCGAATGCGATTGTGGCGATGGGCACGACGGACGAATCGACGATCGTGGTCGTGGGACTAGAGAGGACGAAGGACCCGCTGGAAACAGCCGCGGCGGCGGTGGAGAAGCGGCTGCGCGAGGCGTACGAGAATTACCAGCGGCTGGATCGAAAGCAGAAACTGGTCGGCGGGCTTGCGGCAGTCCAGTATCGTTACCGCGCGAAGGAATCCGAACGCGGGTGGTCCGGCACGCTGGTGGTCGTCGCGCGGGAAAAAGATATTTTCACCGTCCTGGGAATCACCACCGGCAACGATGACCTCATCCAGATTCAGGAAAACGTGATCGCACGTGCGATCGCGAGCCTGGATTTTTCCGTGCACTGATTTCCAGTTGAGAAATAGACTTCAGGTGCCTTCCTGCCAGGAGGCCAGGTAGCGCTCCTGCTCGGGCGTGAGCTTGTCGAGGCGATGGCCCATGGATTCGAGTTTGAGGCGGGCGATCTCCCGGTCAATGTGTTCGGGCACAACGTACACCTCGCGCTTCAATTCCTTCGCGTGCTGGACGAGATATTCGGCGGAGAGCGCCTGATTGGCGAAGCTCATGTCCATGACGGCGGCGGGATGGCCTTCGGCGCTGGCGAGATTGACGAGGCGGCCTTCGCCGAGGAGGTAGATTTTGCGGCCGTCCTTGAGCAGATACTCTTCCACGAGCGGGCGCGCCTCGCGCTTGCCGGAGGAAAGCTTCTCGAGCGCCGGGATGTCGATTTCGACGTTGAAGTGGCCGGAGTTGCAGACCACCGCGCCGCTCTTCATCACCTCGAAATGTTCGGCGCGGAGGACGCTCTTGTTGCCGGTGACGGTGATGAAGATGTCGCCTTCCCTGGCCGCGGCGGCCATGGGCATGACGCGGTAGCCATCCATGACGGCTTCAATCCCCTTTACCGGATCGATTTCGGTGACGATGACGTGCGCGCCGAGGCCCTTCGCGCGCATGGCGACCCCGCGGCCGCACCAGCCGTAGCCGGCGATGACCACCTTCAGGCCGGCGAGGAGAAGATTCGTCGCGCGAATGATGCCGTCGAGGGTGGACTGGCCTGTGCCGTAGCGATTGTCGAAGAAGTGCTTGGTCTGGGCGTCGTTGACGGAAATGATCGGAAACTTGAGCGTGCCGTCCTTGGCCATGGCGCGGAGGCGGATGACTCCGGTGGTGGTTTCTTCGGTGCCAGCGAGGACGCCGGGGACGAGGTCGGTGCGCTTGGTGAGGAGAGTCGTGACGAGATCGGCGCCGTCGTCCATGGTGAGCTGCGGGCGATGGTCAATCGCGACGTTGAGATGAGCGTAGTACGTGGCGTTGTCTTCGCCCTTGATGGCAAAGGTGGGGATAGCGAACTCCGTGACCAGCGCCGCGGCGACTTCGTCCTGGGTGGAAAGCGGATTGGAGGCGCAGAGGACGACGTCGGCGCCGCCATCGCGCAGGGTGATCGCGAGATTCGCGGTTTCGCTGGTGACATGGAGGCAAGCGGAGAGGCGGATGCCCTTCAGGGGCTGCTCCTTCGCAAAACGCCTGCGGATGATCTCGAGAACCGGCATTTGCGCGGCGGCCCACTCGATCTTGCGTTTGCCCTGCGCGGCGAGCGAGAGGTCCTTCACATCGCCTTTTTTCAATCCTGTGGCGGCCACACTCGTGCTCCTCTGTGAGATCCTTCTCTCAATTCAGTCTCAGGGTTAGCCCCGCAAGCGGGGAAGCGGCATCTTCGCCGAGAAACATCAGCGGCGGGCGCCGACTTCGACGCCAGCCGCGGCGGTGAGGCCTGCGGCCTTGCACAGGGCGCCGGCGCGGTCCGTGCGCTCCCACGTAAAGCCCGGACCGGTGCGGCCAAAATGCCCGTAGGCAGCCGTGGCGCGGTAGATCGGCCGGCGAAGATCCAGGGCTTCGATGATGGCCTTGGGCGTGAACGGGAAGAACTCGCGGATCAGTGCGGTGATGCGCTCTTCGGAAATCGCCGATGTGCCGAAGGATTCGACCATGACCGAAACGGGCTCGGCGACGCCGATGGCGTAAGCAAGCTGCACCTCCGCCTTGCGGGCGAGGCCCGCAGCGACGATGTTTTTCGCGATGTGGCGCGCCATATAGCAGGCGGAGCGATCCACCTTGGACGGGTCCTTGCCGGAGAAGGCGCCGCCGCCGTGCCGGCTGTAGCCGCCGTAGGAGTCCACGATGATCTTGCGGCCGGTGAGGCCGGCATCGCCCATGGGGCCGCCGATGACGAAGCGACCGGTTGGATTGATGTGATATTTCGTGTTGCGGTCGAGCATCGCGGGGGGAACGACGGGACGGATAACCAACTCCATGACCGCATCGCGGAGATCGGCGTTCGAAACTTTTTCGCTGTGCTGCGTGGAGACAACGACGCAATCGACGCGAGCGGGGCGGCCATCGCGGTATTCGATGGTGACCTGGGACTTACCGTCGGGGCGGAGGAAATCAACCTTGCCGGACTTGCGAACCTCGGCGAGGCGCTGGGTGAGGTGATGCGCAAGCTGGATGGGCATGGGCATCAGCTCTTCGGTTTCGTCGCAAGCGAAGCCGAACATCAGGCCCTGGTCGCCGGCGCCGCCGGTGTCCACGCCCATGGCGATGTCCGGGGACTGGCGCTTGACGGCGCAAAGGACGGCGCAGGTGTCGCCGTCGTAGCCGAACTTGGCGCGGTCGTAGCCGACACTGCGAATGGTGGCGCGGACGAGCCCGTCGTAGTCGACGTGAGCGCTGGTGGTAATCTCTCCGGCCACGACGGCAAGGCCGGTGGTGACCAGGGTCTCGCAGGCGACGCGGCCCATGGGGTCCTGCCGCATCACCTCATCGAGGACGGCGTCGGAGATTTGGTCGGCGATCTTGTCCGGATGCCCTTCCGTGACGGACTCGGATGTAAATAAAAAGTTTTTCCCCGGCTGATTCAAACGGTTTCCTCCCGCACTCATTGTGAGGTGCTTGCGAACGCCTGCGCGTGCGAAGTGCGACGGACGACCAGACTTTAGCAGGCTAACATCGGCCAGAAGTAGTGTCAACGCGTTGAATCCAAATGCGTTACGAACGCAGTGAACGGCGACGGGAGGGATCGAACGGGGAATCCCGAAAACCGAATGGGGGCGCGTCAGGCGGCGTCAATGTCGTCCTCGGGCTCGATATCGAGCCGGCCTTTGGTTTTTTTCGCAAGGAGATAAGTGCGGATGAAGGGATCGAGATCGCCGTCGAGGACGCGGTCCACGTCGCCCACCTGGAACTTGGTGCGGTTGTCCTTGATGAGGCGATAGGGCTGAAGGATGTAGGAACGGATCTGGCTGCCGAAGCTGATCTCGAGCTTGGATTCGTCGAGCTTGTCGGATTTGGCCTTGCGCTTTTCGATCTCGAGATCGTAGAGGCGGGAACGGAGCATCTTCATGGCCAGCTCGCGGTTTTTGTGCTGGCTGCGCTCGTTCTGGCACTGGACGACGGTGTTGCTGGGAATATGCGTGATGCGAATAGCGGTTTCGACTTTGTTGACGTTCTGGCCGCCCTTGCCGCCGGAGCGGTAAGTGTCCACGCGGAGGTCTTCCGGGCGGATGTTCACTTCGATGCGGTCGTCGATTTCGGGAATGACGAAAATGGAAGCGAACGAGGTGTGGCGGCGGGCCGCCTGGTCGAAGGGCGAGATGCGCACGAGGCGGTGAACGCCGCTCTCGCCGGAAAGCAGGCCGTAGGCGTTCTCTCCTTCGAAAAGAATGGTGGCGGACTTGATGCCGGCTTCTTCGCCGGGGGATTCGTCGAGAACGGAAGCGCGGAAGCTCCTGCGCTCGGCCCAGCGGAGATACATGCGGAGAAGGATGGAGGCCCAGTCCTGCGACTCGGTTCCGCCGGCGCCGGGCTTGATGGTCATGATGGCGTTGAGGTGGTCGTTCTCGCCGGAAAGCAGCGTCTGCGTTTCGAGCTCGGCGAGGTAGCTCTCGGCGGCGTCTAGCTCGCTGGCGAGCTCATTCAAAATGCCGGCACCCTGCTCGACATTCGTTTCTTCGTGCGCGAGATGGATGTAGGTTTCGAGGTCGCTGGAAAGCTGCGTGAGCTTTAGGTCCGCGGCGATTTGGTCTTCGGAACGCTTGCGGTCGCGGAGCACGGCTTGCGCTTCTTCCTGGTTGTTCCAAAAGTCGGGCTTGGAGATGCGGGTTTCGAGAGACTTCAGGCGTTCGCGGTGCTGCGAAGCGTCAAAGATAGCTCCGGACCAGGTCGATGCGCTGGGTGAGCGCTGCAAATCGGTGTTCGAGGTCTTCGAGAACCATACCAACATTGTAAGGCAGGAAGCGAAAGTTGTCAGTTCTCAGTTGTCAGTTGTCGGTTGATGAAGAGAGATTCCTCGGCCCCCGCGCCGGGATCCTCGGAATGATGGCTAGGTTTCGCGGATCAATTCGAAAGACGTTTTGGTTTCAAAAATAAGGAGGCGAGGAAGGCGAGGCTCACGAGGACGCAGAGCCAGGCGATCCAGTCGCCGAATCGCGTGTAGAGCGTTGAGTCCGCGCGGAAGTCGTAGGGCAGGTCGGCCGCCTGGCGCGCATCGGCCGGGATGCGGGAGACGATGCGGCCATAGGGATCGATGGAGACGGTGTAGCCGTTGTTGGTTACGCGCACGAGCCAGCGCCGATTTTCCACGGCGCGAACGCGGGCCATGCGCAGATGCTGCTCCGGCGCGGCGGAGCGGCCGAACCAACCGTCATTCGAAATGTTGATGAGAAGGTTCGCGCCTCCAGCGACAAAGCGGCGGACTTCGCCGGGAAAGATGGACTCGTAACAGATGAAAACGCCGAAGCGCTGGCCGCCCGGAAGCCCGCCTATCGCGTAGTTCGATCCAGAACGAAAACCGCCGACATCTTCGGAGAGGCTGCGCACGACGCGGTGAATCAGCGGGAAGGGCTCGTATTCGCCGAAGGGCACAAGGTGGATTTTGTCGTAAACGAAAATGCGCTGGCCCTGCGCGTCGAGCATGATGGCGCTGTTGAAAGCAGAATAGGACGCAGGAGCGGCGCTTCCAGCCGGATTGGCGGCGGACCGCCATTCGACGGCGCCGGCGAGAAAAGGGTGCCCGAAACGGATGGCCAGGCTGGAGGCGCGGCGCGCAAACTGACCGTCTTGAAAGGAAAAAGGAGCGGGTGCTTCCGGCCAGATCAGAAGGTCGGGAGTGTGATTCGAGGGTGCGAGACTCAGGCGGTCGAGTTCGTCCAGGATTCCCGCGTTACGCTGAAACCATTCGCGGGGATAATCCAACAGCTCCGGGAGATTGGGCTGTACGGCGCGCGCGTAGTGCGATGCGGGCGGCGCAGCGGGAACGAATTGCGGGCCGGCGATGACCACGGCCGCCAGTAGAATCGAGACGCCTGCAAGGACCGCAAAACGAATGCGCAAGGAGAATTCCCCGGACGCGAACGCCGCCCATGTTAGGAGAGAGTTGTAGGCCGCGACGAGGAATGACAGTCCGAAAATCCCGGTGACGCTGGCGGCTTGCACCAGCGCCGAGCTCGCCGCGGCCGGATAGCCGAGCAAGTTCCAGGGGAACGCAATCTCAGGCAGGTGGTCGCGAAGGAATTCAATCGAGACCCAGAGAAACGGCGCGGCCAAACAGGCCCGCGTGACGCCGGCGCGAGAGAGGCGGCTAAGGCACCAGGCGAAAAAGCCGTTCACGCTGCCCCAGGCCGTAGCGATGAGGAGCAGGACGCCGACACCGCCGGCATAGGACATCCCGCCGTGCACCTTCAGGACGGTTGCGATCCAGAACAGGCAGGTGAGCACGAAAACGATGGCATGGAGGAATCCGCACCAGAACGCGGTGCGGGGACGCGCCCCGATGGCCATCGCGATCAGTAACGCGAGTGAGACCCATGCGAGGAGCGGCGAGCCGGGGCTTGTGTAGGCAGCGCCGAGCGCCGCACCGCCGAGCGCGGAAACAAGGACTCGAACCGGCCAGGGGATTTGAGACTCGGGATGCAGAGGAGGAGAATGCGACGGCCGGGGCTGCGCCATCAGTGCTTCACGATGGCCTTGAACCCGGCGTTTTCGAGGCCCTTTTTCGCCGCGGCGGCGGATTGCGCGTCGGCAAACGGACCGACCTGGACGCGATAGAACTTATCCGCGCCGGGAGTAGCGACGAATGCCGGGAATTTTTTCTGCTGAAGAGTTGCCGCGAGCCCGAGGGCATCCGATTCCCTGGTGAGCGCGGCGACCTGCAGGACGTAGGCGCCGCCGGGAATCGCCGGCGGTTTGAGCGAGCCATTCGCTTTCGCGGACACGGCGGCGGGCTTTGGCGGAGCGGCGGCAGGCGCGGCCGCCTTTGTCGCGACTGCCGCGGGCTTCAGGCGATCGTTGACTTTGTTGGCGTCTCCGGCGTGGTAGAACTCCCAGTCGGAAGAGGGCGGCGCGGCCGCATCGGCGGCGGCATCCGGTTTGCCGGGAAGTTTCGGCTTGAACTCGCTTTTCGAATCGGACCGGGAAGCGGAGCGAGACGCGATTCCCGAATTTGTGGACTTGCCCAGGCCGTCGGCGGCACGCACCTGGCCTTCGTACTGGCCGTGGCCCATGACGTAGCCCAGCGCGAAGAAGACCGCGGAAAAAAGCAGCATCAGTACAAAGAGGCCGATGACGTGCCGGCCTTCGATGATCCGCTCACCGCCTCCGCTGTTTTTCCTACTGGAAGCCATCCTCTATTTTTGCGGTCCCCCCATGGACTGCACCCACTTGTTGATGATATCGATGGGCAGCGGAAAGACAATCGTTGTGTTCTTCTCGACACCTATTTCGGTGAGCGTCTGGAGATAGCGGAGCTGGATGGCCGCCGGCTCGGTCGCGAGAATGGCCGCCGCTTGGGCGAGCTTGCCGGAGGCCTGGAATTCCCCCTCCGCGTGGATGACCTTGGCGCGGCGCTCGCGTTCGGCTTCCGCTTGACGAGCTATGGCGCGCTGCATCTGCTCGGGGATGTCCACCTGCTTCACTTCGACCTTGATGACCTTGATGCCCCAGGCTTCGGTGTCCTCGTCAATGACGATCTGAAGTTTCGCATTGACTTTGTCGCGCTGGGAGAGAATCTCATCGAGCTCGAACTGGCCGACGACGCTGCGTAGCGTGGTCTGGGCAAGCTGCGAAGTGGCGAAGAGATAGTTCTCGACTTCACGAAGCGCGCGATTTGCGTCCACCACCTTGAAGTAGCAGACCGCGTTGACCTTCACCGAAACGTTGTCGCGCGTGATGATGTCCTGCGGCGGAACGTCGAGCGTGACCAGGCGCAACGGGATGCGGTAAAGCGTCTCGATGGGCCAGAAAACGACGCGCAGACCGGCGCCCTTCGCTTCCGGGATCATGCGGCCCAGGCGCAAGACGGCGCCGCGCTCCCACTCCTTGATGATATAGATGGAATTCCAGAACCAGACGAGCACGATGACGATCATAATGAGAATAGCAATGAAACCGATTTCCATGCAGACCTCCTGTCTTTCTTAAGACTCAATTTCGCGCTACGCCGGTTTTGAATCGACGGGCTCGACGTGAAGCGTAAGGCCGTCCACGCGGACGACGCGCACCGCGCCGCCTTCAGCGACCGGTTGCGGAGCCACTGCCCGCCACAGCTCGCCGCGCACGCGGATCATTCCTCCGCGGGAGCCTGCCGCTCTTGCGCCCGAAATGGGCGTGACCACCACGGCGGAAAGGCCCACCAATTCCTCGGGGCCCGTCCCGGGCTTCCACTTCCGCGAGCGGAGGACCAGGCGCATGAGAACGATGGTGATTACGGCGAACGGCAGGGTTACCGCCACAGCAATGACGAGGCTGACTCCGCCTCCGGTGAGCGGCGAGCGGATCAGGAAAACCGCTCCGAGGAACATGGCCACGATGCCGCCGATGCCGAGAACGCCGTGACTTGCGAATTTTGCTTCGAGGACGAAGAGCGCAAGGGCCAGGAAGATCAAGAAAACGCCGGCGGCGTTGACCGGAAGGAGGTGCATGGCGTAGAGGGCCAGGATCATGCAGATGCCGCCGATAACCCCGGGCGCGACCAGACCGGGATGCGTGAATTCGGTGTACAGGCCGAGGACGCCGGCGATCAGGAGAAGGAAAAAAACATTTGGCTCGACGATGTGGGCGAGAAACTGCTGCCGTGCGGAAAGCTCAAACGGAATGCGGACGGCGTGCGTGAGGGAAAGCTTCACGCGGGTGCCGTCGAATCGTGTGACTTCCCGGCCGTCAAGCTGGCGGATCAGATCGTCCGGGGACGAAGCTAGCAGGTCCACGAGCTTGCCGTCCAGCGCCTCTTTCTCCGTGAACGCTTTCGCGTCGGTGACGGCCGTTTCCGCCAGGGCGACGTTGCGGCCGCGCTTGGCGGCGAAACTGCGCAGGAATGCCAGCACGTCATTGGTGATCTTCCGCCGCATGGTTTCGTCAATCTGCACGGTGAATGCGCCGATTCCGATCACCGGTGACGCCGCGCCGGTGTGCGTGCCGGGGGCCATGGCGGCTACATCGGCGGCGAGGAGAATGAAAAAGCCGGCGGAAGCTCCGCGAGCGCCGACGGGCGAAACGTACACCACGACGGGAATGGTGGAAGCCAGCATGTGGGAGATGATGTTGCGCATGGAGACGTCGAGGCCACCCGGCGTATCCATCGTGATGAGGACGAGCGCGGCCTGGCGTTTCGCTGCGTCGGCAAGGCCTTCCTCGATATAGGTCGCGAGAATGGGCTCGACGTCGCTGTCGAGTTTCAGCTCCAGCACGGTGGCATTTTCCGGCTGAGCCTTCGCGGCCTGAGAATGCAGAGGAGCGACGCACAGCGCCGCGGCGAGGAAAAGCAGGCCGGTCAGGAAAACGGCCCGGCGAAAGGAATTGCGCTTTTGCGGGCGGTTTCTCATTGCGGCGCTCCGGGATGCGCAGCGCTGAGGCGCTGGAGGAGTTGCTTGGCCCCGGCGTAGTTGGGGGCAAGCTTGAGGGCCTTCTCGAGCTCCTGCCGGGCGAGGTCGGTTTTCTTCTGCTCGAGATAGACGCGTGCGAGGGCCGTGCGGACGGTTGCGGAATCGCGGATTTCGAGCGAGGCGCGGTACTCCGCTGCGGCCTCATCGAGCCGCTGCAGACGGTGAAGAACCTCCCCGAGGCCGCGATGCGCGGCGGGATCGCGCGGGTCAATGGCCAGGGCGGCGCGGAATTCGCGCTCGGCTTCCGGCAGATGTCCGGCGGAAAGCTGCCGGCGGCCAGCCCGGTCAAGAGAGGGACTTGCCGCGGCCGGCGAGGAACCGGCGGGAGGAGTCGAGGAGAGACCGGCGGTCTCGATATCTTCCAGAAGAGCCGTCGTGTCGAGCTCTGTCTTGACGCGGTCGAGACGCGGGAAGGTTTCCGGCTTCACGGAGGGAAGCGGGAGCAAGCCGGGTATCTCAGCGGCCGCGGCGCGCTCGGCTTCGGCTTGCGTCTTCTGCCCGGCGCGCTCAAGAGAGTGGATGAGAAACGCGCGCGCTTCAGGATCGTCGGGCTGGCGGCGGACGGTTTCGCGGAAGCGCGCCGCCGCGCCCGGAAAATCACCGGCGCGCAAGGCAAGCATGCCGAGATTGAAGGGATAGTCGCTCTCCTCGGGATCGAGGTCTACCGCGCGAAGGAGATCGGCCTGCGCGGCGGGCGTCTTGCCGTTGCGTTCGCGGGCGATGGCGAGGTTGTTGAGAATCTCCGGGAGGTCGCCGGCGGCGGCGCTGTTTTTCAGCCGATCCTCGAGGGCGACGAACACTTCTTCGGCGCGGTCCGGCTGATTGAGCCAGAGGCGGCACACGCCGGTCGAAAAAACAGATTCGAGATAGCGGTCGTGTGTCTTTGGCACGCGTGCGAACCAGGTTATGGCCGTCGAGCAATCGCGGCGGGTGAAGGAGGCCTG
>DASZZJ010000071.1:0-12176 GCA_035545075.1 Candidatus Acidiferrales bacterium | reverse complement strand
CGGCTTCGAAGGCGGGCAGATGCCGCTGCACCGGCGGATTCCGAAGCGGGGTTTTCACAACCTGTTTAGGAAATCGTTTTCCGTGGTCAACGTCGAGCAACTCAACGTCTTCCCGGCGGGCGACACGGTGACGCCGGAGCTTCTCCGCGCTCACGGCATTGTCCGCCGCGCGGGGGATCTGGTCAAAATTCTTGGCGACGGCGAGCTGAAAACCAAGCTGGCCGTGCACGCCCATGCCTTCAGCGGATCGGCAAAGCAAAAGATTACCGCTGCGGGCGGCACGGTCGAGGTCGTAGCGTAGAGAATCCATGAACCGTTTTTTCCAGGCACTGGCGAATCTCTTCCGCATCGAGGATCTGCGGAAGCGATTGCTGTTTACGCTGGCCCTGCTGGCCGTGTACCGCATTGGCGCGTACATTCCCACACCCGGGATCAACACGCAACTTCTGCAGCAGATGTTCGAACAGGGTAGAGGTTCGGTGCTCGGGCTGTTCGATCTCTTCAGCGGCGGGAACTTCCGCCGGCTGACGATTTTCGCTCTCGGCATCATGCCCTACATCACCTCGTCCATCATCCTGCAGTTGCTCACCGTCGTTTTTCCCTACCTCGAGCGGCTGCAGAAGGAAGGCGAGCTCGGCCGGCGGAAGATTACGCAGTACACGCGCTACATGACCATCGTGCTCAGCGTCATCCAGTCCCTTTCCATCGCCTCGGCGCTCCAGGTGCAGAGCTATAACAGCCAGTCTCTGGTCTATCATCCCGGCTGGCGATTCGTCCTGATGACCATTCTGACGTTGACGACCGGTTCGGCGTTCATCATGTGGCTTGGCGAGCAGATCAGCGAGCGCGGCGTCGGCAACGGAATGTCTCTGATCATCTTCACCGGAATCGTGGTCGGCCTGCCGCGGGCAATCGGCGATCTCTATGACAAGCTGAAGACGGGCCAGTTCTCGGCCCTGGGTCTGATCCTGCTTCTGGCGCTGATGATCGCCGTCGTCGCGTTCATCGTCTTCGTGGAAGGCGGCCAGCGGCGCATCCCGGTGCAGTACGCGAAGCGCGTGGTCGGCCGCAAGGTGCTTGGCGGCCAGATGGCCTACCTGCCGCTGCGGGTCAATTCGGGCGGCGTGATCCCGCCGATCTTTGCAAGCTCGCTGCTGGCCTTTCCGGCCACCGCGGCGCTGTTCTTCCAGGGGAAATACAAGTTCGTGAAGGATTTCGCTGATGCCTTGCGCTGGGGCGAGCCCCTTTACACGGCGATTTACGTCGCCCTGATCCTGCTCTTCGCGTTTTTCTACGTCGGCATCGTTTTCAATCCGACCGAGCTCGCGGACAACATGCGGAAGAACGGCGGGTTCATTCCGGGGATTCGCCCCGGGCGCACCACTTCCGATCACATCAGCCGGATCCTGAAGCGGCTGACGTTAATCGGCGCGGTCTACTTGGTGATTGTTTGCCTGATGCCGGAGTGGATGATTGCGGGGATCAAACTACACCACCTGTGGCTGGTGGGGCCGTGGTTTGACGCGCACTTTCCCCGCTGGATCCTGGAAGGTTTGCAGGTGCAGTTTTACTTTGGCGGCACTTCGCTGCTGATCGTCGTCGGTGTGGCTATGGACACCGTGCAACAGCTGGAAGCGCAACTGGTGATGCGGAATTACGAAGGCTTTGCGCGAAAGGGCCGGATACGAGGGCGGCGGTGATGTCGGAGGAGAGTGCAGCAGCGCGATCCGGGGAGTCAGGCCATCGCGCCGCCGAACGGCTCGACCGCGCGGTGATTTTCATCGGGCCGCCCGGCGCCGGCAAGGGCACTCAGGCCAAGGAAGTGGCGCGTCGTTACGCTGTGCCGCACCTCTCGACCGGCGACATGTTTCGCGAGCATGTCGGCAAAGGAACGCCGCTCGGCTCGCTGGCGAAGCCGGTCATGGAGCGCGGCGATCTGGTGCCGGACTCGATCGTGCTGGACATGGTGGAGGAGCGGATCGCGCGGCCGGATTGCGCGCACGGTTTCGTGCTGGACGGATTTCCGCGGACGCAAGCGCAGGCGGATGGGCTCGGGAGGCTGCTGGAACGGCACGGGTTCCGCAAGCCGGCCGTGATCTACTTCTTCGTGGATTCCGCGCTGCTCTTGCGGCGGTTGACGGGGCGGCGGACGTGCAAGGTGGGCGGCGAGATTTACAATATCTACGAGCGCCCGCCGAAGGTGCAGGGGCGCTGCGACAGCGACGGCGGCGAACTGGTGCAGCGGCCGGATGACCGCGAGGAAGTGATCGGCCCGCGGCTGAAGGCCTACGAAGAGCAAACCGCTCCGCTGGTGCGGTATTACCGGGCGCAGGGCGTGCTCAACGACGTGGATGGCGCCGCGGGGATCGAGATGGTGACGAATCGCGTGATGGAGCTGTTGGGCAAGGCCGGGTGAAGGGATGGCGATTCATCTCCGGAGCGCGGAAGAGCTGGAAAAGATACACAGCGCCGGACTGATCGTCTGGGACGTTTTGACCGCGCTGCGAGAGGCTGTGCGGCCGGGGATCACAACGATGGACCTTGAGAGAATCGCCGAGCAGCGCATCGCCGGAAAGCCCGGAAGGGCGGCATTCAAGGGGTACCGCGGGTATCCCTGCATGCTGTGCACTTCGGTGAACAACGAAATCGTGCACGGCATCCCCTCGCCGAAACGCAAACTGCGCGAGGGAGACATTGTTTCGATTGATTTCGGGATGGAAGTGGACGGTTATTACGCGGATTCCGCGGTCACGGTGCCGGTGGGAAAGATTCCGGCGGAGTCGCAGAAGCTTCTCGATGTGACCCGGGAGGGTTTGGACCGCGCGATTGAGAAGATGCGTGCGGGAAACCGCTTGGGCGACGTGGGACACGCCGTCCAGAGCTGGGTGGAAGAAAACGGGTTTTCCGTGGTGCGGGAGTTCGTGGGACACGGCATCGGCACGAAGATGCACGACGAACCGAACCTGCCGAACTACGGCGAGCCGGGACACGGAGCGCGGTTGCAGGAGGGAATGGTCATTGCGGTCGAACCGATGGTGAATGCGGGCCGGCCGGAAGTGCGCATGCGCGATGAGTGGACCGCCGAAACAGCCGACGGCAGCCCCTCGGCGCATTTCGAGCACACCGTCGCCGTGACCGCCAACGGCCCGCGGATTCTGACGCGGCCGCGGGACGTCACCGGGCCGGCTTGGTAGCCCGGACAGGAGCGTATGAGGAACAAAGGCGTGGACGAAAAGAAGAAAGGCGACTCCGGCAATACGAAGGAGGATGCCATTGAGGTCCTGGCGACGGTGATCGAGCCGCTGCCCAACGCGATGTTCCGCGTAGAGCTGGAAAACAAGCACCGGGTTCTGGCGCACGTCTCGGGAAAGATGCGCAAGAATTTCATCCGCATCCTGGCGGGGGACAAAGTCGCCGTGGAATTGTCGCCTTACGATTTGACGCGCGGCCGGATCGTCTATCGGTACAAGTAGAGGCAGAGCGGAGAGCGAGGGAACATGAAAGTGCGGTCGTCGGTAAAAAAGATTTGTGACAAGTGCAAGGTGATTCACCGGCGCGGAGTGGTGCGGGTGATCTGCACGAATCCGAAACACAAGCAGCGCCAGGGGTAAGGAGAAAGCATGGCACGCATTGCAGGTGTGGATCTGCCCCCGCAGAAGAGGACTTGGATCGGACTGACCTCCATTTACGGGATTGGACGGGAGCGCGCGAAGGCGCTCTGCGCCAAGGCGAAGGTGGATCATACGAAGAAATTGGGCGACCTGTCCGAGGAAGAAGTGAACCACCTCCGGCAGGCGATCGAGCAGGAGGGCCGCGTGGAAGGCGATCTCCGCAAGGAGATCCAGATGAATATCCGCCGGCTGATCGAGATCCAGTGCTACCGGGGCATCCGGCACCGACGCAACCTGCCGGTGCGCGGCCAGCGCACGCACACAAACGCCCGCACGCGGAAGGGCCCGCGGCGCGGTGCGGTGGCGGCAAAGAAGAAAGTCCTCGGCAAGAAGGGCTGATCCCGGCGGGGAACTCTGCCGGAGAGGGAAACAGCGGCCGCGGCAAAGGGCCGCCGCTTGAAGAGAGTCAGAAACGGAGTCCATCGTGGCCAAGGAAAAACAAGGCGCTGCGCCGGAAACAGCCGCACCGGCAAAACCGGCGAAGCGCAAGAAAGAGTTCAAGAAGAAGCGCGAGCGGCGCGCCGTGCCGCACGGACTTGTGCACGTCCAGGCAACGTTCAACAACACGCAGATCACGATCACCGACCCGGATGGGCGGGTCGTGTGCTGGTCTTCCTCCGGCGCAATCGGCTTCAAGGGCTCGCGCAAGGGCACGCCGTACGCCGCGCAGCAGGCGTCGCTCGCCGCCGCGGGCGTGGCGCGCGACCAGTACGGGATGAAAAGCGTCGAGGTGCGCGTCAAGGGGCCGGGGTCGGGGAGAGAGTCCGCGGTGCGCGCGCTGGCGGCGGCGGGGCTGCACATCATGGCCATCCGCGACATCACGCCGATGCCGCACAACGGCTGTCACCCGCCGAAGCGCCGGCGCGTTTGATGGAGTTTCGGAAGTTTTTGGAAAGGAGAACAGAAGTTGGCCAGACATCGTGAAGCGGTCTGCCGCCTGTGCCGTCGGGAAGGGCAGAAGCTGTTTTTGAAAGGACTGCGGTGCTTCACCGAGAAGTGCGCGATCGAGAAGCGCAACTTCGTTCCGGGGCAGCACGGGCAGTCGCGGCGGCCGAAGGTGGCCGGTTACGGCCTGCAATTGCGCGAGAAGCAGAAGGTGAAACGCACCTACGGTCTGCTGGAGCGGCAGTTCCGCGGCTATTTCGAGAAGGCGGAGCGCGCCAAGGGCCCGACGGGCGAAAACCTGATCGTGATGCTCGAGCGGCGGCTGGACAACGCGGTTTGGCGCTCGGGCCTCGCGTCTTCCAGGTCGCAGGCGCGGCAGCTCGTGCTGCACGGCCACGTCCGCGTCCGGGGCCGAAAGGTCAACATCCCGTCCTTTCTTGTGGGTGTTGGCGATGAAATTACGCTGAAGGAGAAGATGCATCAGAACGCGATGGTGCTGGAAGCGCGGAATGTCGCTCAGAGCCAGAGCGGCGTGCCGTGGCTCGAACTGGACCGCGATCACTTCACGGCCAAGGTCGTCGCACTTCCGAAGCGTGAAGATGTGCAGACGCCGCCCGTCAACGAACAGCTCATCGTGGAGCTGTATTCGAAGTAGAGGATTCGCATAACCGGCGCGCTGCGCCATGAATTTGTGTCCGGCCCGGCCGGACAGAAGGAAGGAAACGATGTGGAAGGGTTTTCAGAAGCCGAAGCGTCTGGCAGCAGAACTCGAGTCGCTGACCGAAAAGTACGGGCGTTTTTCCGCTCAGCCGTTTGAGCGCGGCTGGGGCACCACCGTCGGAAACGGGTTGCGGCGGGCGCTGCTCAGCTCGATCGAAGGGGCGGCCATCACCGCCGTGAAGATCGAAGGCGTGCTGCATGAGTTTTCATCGATTCCGGGCGTCGTCGAGGACGCCACGGACATCATCCTCAACCTGAAGCAGGTGCCCATCAAGCTGAACACCGACCTGCCGAAGACCATCTATTTGAACGTTGAGAATCCCGGCGCGGTGACCTCGGCGATGGTTGAGGAGGACGCAGACTTCGCCGTCCTCGACAAGAGCATGTACATCGCCACGGTCAGCGAGGGCGGCAAGCTGCAGATCGAGATGCGCGTGAAGAACGGCCGGGGCTACATGGCCGCCGACCGCAACTTTGACGAGGATCTCCCGATCGGTTACATCCCGGTGGATTCCATCCACTCGCCGGTGCGCAAGGTCAATTACTCGGTGGAAGCCGCGCGCCTCGGCCAGATGACGGACTATGAAAAACTGATGCTCGAAGTGTGGACCAACGGAGCCATCACGCCACAGGACGCGATCGGACTCGCGGCGAAGCTCGTGAAGGACCACATGAGCATCTTCATCAACTTCGAGGAGCAGCCGGACCTGCCGGAAGCGCCTATGGAGATGACTAACGACCCGCGCCTTGAGCATCTGGACCGCTCGGTCGAGGAGCTCGAGTTGTCCGTGCGCTCCTACAACTGCCTGAAGAACGCCAATATCCAGAGCATCCGTGAGCTCGTGCAGAAGAGCGAGAACGAAATGCTGAAGACGAAGAACTTCGGCCGCAAGTCGCTCAACGAGATCAAGGAGATCCTCCACAAGATGGGGCTGGGCCTGGGCATGAAGTTCGACGAGCACGGCCGCATCATTTGGCCGCCGCTGCCGAGCCAGACCGCGCCGCCGCCGGCCGAAGATTCGATGGGGCTCTAAGGCCACAAGGGACCTGCGATGAGACACCTGAAATCGGGATCGAAACTCGGCCGCAATCCGTCGCATCGCCGCGCGACGCTGCGGAACTTGGTCACCGGCCTCATCGAACACGGCCGCATCACCACGACGCTCACGCGCGCTAAGGCGGCGCGTTCGGTAGCCGAGCGCATGATTACGCTGGGCAAGCGGGACACGCTGCAATCACGCCGGCAGGCGGCGGCGTTCCTCATGACGCCCGACGCGACGCGGAAACTGTTCGGCGACGTGGCGCCCAAGTTCGCCGACCGGGCCGGCGGCTATACGCGCATCATTCGGGCGGGAGTCCGCGTGGGCGACGGCGCGAAAGTCGCCATCCTCGAGCTCATCGGTTATGAGCTGAAGAAGAAAGACAAGAACAAGAAGGACAAGACCCGCAAAGAAGAGCCGGCGGAAAAGGAAGCCTCCAGCAAGAGCTGAAACCACCTTCGTATCGAGTGCAGGCTCGCGCCGGTTCGCTGGCGCGGGCCTTTTTCTTTCACGCCGAAGGCGGCCGGTCCGGCGCCGCAGCTTGCGGCGAAGGCCGGGGAAGGCGCACACGGAACCACAGCCAGAGCACGCACACGGCCGCGAGCGCTCCAGCCGTGTCGATCACCGCATCGAAAAATCTCGCTTCGCGCCCGGCCGCGAACGATTGATGAACTTCATCGAGCGCGGCGTAAAGCGCCGCGGCGGACAAAGCCGCGAAGGCCCAGGTCCACCGCCAGCCCTTACCGGCGCCCCGCACGCCGCGGAAGAGCAGCAGCGCGAAAACAAAGTATTCGGTGAAGTGCGCGCTCTTGCGCACGTAGTGATGGACAACGCGCAACTGGTGCGGCGTCAGCCGCGGAAATAGCCAGTGAATGACCGGCAGGATAAAGCCTCCGGTGCGCTCGGCGGAGAAATACTCCGTCGAGAGAGTGAATATCAGGACGGCCCAGAGAAGGACGGGCAGCCACGCGCGCAACCATTGGCCGGAGGTCATTTCAGATCGTCACCGTGAATGCGGCCGCGCGAGCGAAACACCCGGCGGCCGGGCCCGCCACAGAAACAATCAGAAGAGACTGGCATCACTCCATCCGGTAGTTCGGGGCTTCGCGCGTGATAATGACGTCGTGAACGTGGCTCTCGCGCAGGCCCGCCGCGGTTATGCGCAGAAAGCGCGCCTTCTCGCAGAGTTCCTTGAGCGTCGCGGCGCCGCAATACCCCATCCCGCTTCGCAGTCCGCCCACCAACTGGTCCGTGAGTGCCGAGAGCAGGCCCTTGTACGGCACGCGGCCGTCGACGCCTTCCGGCACGGACTTTCCGCTTTCCGCGGTTTCCTGCGCGTAGCGATCCGCCGAACCCGCCTCCATCGCGCCGAGCGAGCCCATCCCGCGGTACGACTTGAACGTGCGGCCCTGGTAGAGAATCGTTTCGCCGGGAGATTCTTCGGTTCCGGCGAAGAGACCTCCGATCATGACGCAGGAGGCTCCCGCAGCGATCGCCTTGGAGATGTCGCCCGAGTACTTGATGCCGCCATCAGCGATGAGCGGCACGCCGGTGCCTTTCGCGGCGCGCGCCGCCTCCATGATGGCGGTGATCTGCGGCACGCCGGCGCCGGTGACCACGCGCGTCGTGCAGATGGAGCCCGGGCCGATTCCCACCTTGAGGCCGTCGATCCCCAGCGCGATCAAGTCCTTCGCTCCCTCATAAGTGGCCACGTTTCCCGCGACGATCTGCATGTCCGGGAGGCGCCGGCGGATCTCGGCAATCGCGTTCATCACGCGGGCGGAATGTCCGTGGGCCGTGTCGATCGCCACGACGTCGACATTGGCTTTCGATAACTCCACGGCACGCTCCAGATAGTCCCCGGTTGCCCCGACGGCCGCACCCACGCGGAGCCGGCCGTGATCGTCTTTCGTCGCGTGCGGATACTCGAGCTTTTTCTGGATGTCCTTGACGGTGATGAGGCCCTTCAGATTGAAGTCCTTATCCACCACGAGCAGTTTCTCGATGCGGTGCTTCTGCAGGATGCGCTCGGCCTCTTCCAGCGTCGTTCCTATGGGCACGGTGACCAGATTATCCTTGGTCATCACCGCGCTTACCGGCTGGGCATGGTTCTTCTCGAAGCGCAGGTCGCGGTTCGTGAGGATGCCCATCAGCCGCGAGCCGCGCGTGACGGGAAGCCCGGAGATGCGGTATTTCGTCATGATTTCCAGCGCCTGCCGGAGCGTGATGTCCGGCGAGATGGTCACCGGATCCACGATCATTCCGCTCTCCGAGCGCTTGACGCGGTCCACTTCCTCGGCCTCGCGGTCGATCGACATGTTCCGGTGGATCAGGCCGATGCCGCCCTGCCGGGCGATGGCGATGGCCAGCCGCGACTCCGTCACCGTGTCCATCGCCGCCGAGGCCAGCGGCACGTTTAGCGGAATCTTCCGCGTAAAGCACGTCCGCGTGTCCGCTTCCATCGGCAGAATCGAAGACTTGCCGGGCAGCAGCAGAACATCGTCAAACGTCAGACCTTCGAGTATCGGAGCGTCCGTCATTCGGTTTCCGCCTTCAAGTTTGACTCCAAAAACAGCGCAGCCCAACGGGTGAGCGCTGGGCCGTCAAGTCTCTCCGCGATGGCAAAATGCATTCCGGTGAAGGAATCATTGTAGAGCCTCTGCGGGGGAGAAGCAAGCGAGGGGAGCGAGGAGCCCGAGACCCGGAGAGAAGTAATGACCCCGCCAGGAGCGGGGTGAACTGGTGATGGACTCGGAAGTGGGGTACCGGAACCGTTGACAGATGAGATACCCCCCTCCCCCCCTGTTTTTTGTAAGTGTTGATTCCAAAGGGAGTTGAAGTTCTTTGTTTTGATACACTTTTGCAAGTGTTGATTCTAAATGAGTTAGAGGCCTCGCGAGGAGCGGGGTAAACGAGTGACTGGGGAATAGCGATGAGTGACTGGCTGTCGGTGATTAGTGGGAGGGAGTGAGAGACTGCGGAAAAGAAAAGAGGCGAGATCGGATTTTTGGAAAAACGTCCCAGGGCTACCCCCCCACCCCCTATTGTTTTTGCAAAGAGTGCGGAAGAGCAAGGAGGGAAAGAAGTTAGAGAATCGCTCTTTGCAAAGAGTGCGCAAGAATATGCAAACACAATAGGTTTAAGTTGGTTGTTTTCAGATTGGTGCAAAAGAGTGCGGAAGTGGTTGAAAGCAAAGGATGTCCGTGTGCACGAGAACGAAAAGAGTGCGCAAGGTGATGGAGAGACAGGAGTTAGCTCAAGAGGGAGGCGAAGGTACGGCGCTTCGGAGGGGCTTGGCCGATTATTCATGCCGTATTATATACGAGAAGTAAACAGGTGTCAAGGGGAATCTGAGGACTCTCCCACGTTTCGCTCCGCGAAACATGGGGCACCCGGCAGATTAAGGATGGGCCACCCGCCTCCAGGAGACAGTCTGCCTTGGCGTTCACTTCCCCACAAATTCAACATGGATTTTCCCGTACTTCTGCCCGGTCTCACCCTTGGCTAGTGGGTTCTCGCGCTCCGGCTCGTCGAGGTGATCCTGGCCCGGCTTCAGCGTGAACCCGAAGCCACCCCACGCATACTGGACAGTATCTCCCTTGCATTTTCCAAAATACGATGGCCGGGCTGAGGTACCGTTATAGTCAGGGGAGATTACTTTTGGCCCGAGCTTCGGTGTAGCTCGGAGGTCGATAATCGTGCCCCCGTTGGGTTCGTGCCGGACCGTTCCGGTCAACTGCGCATCCCACGCGACAGTCTTGAGAGGATGATACCAGCCTGCGCAATCCCTGGCGACCAGCTCGCCGCTTTGTGTCCAAGTCACGTGGGCTTGCCCTTCCAGTTTGGCAGGTTTAAAGCCCGTGCCCTTCGATGTTTCATAGAAATCAAACGTTATGAACTCCCGACTGACAGCGTGCATGAAAAATTGGTCGGTGATGTCGTAGAAATGCTCGTATGTACCCTGCCAATGGTCAACGGTGTAGAACACGGCGTCCTCGCTGTCTTGGTGGCCGACGTCATCCTCGGCGATGGCCTTCAGACGCACGATCGGGAAGGGATTGCGCGGCACGATGAAGGTCGCCACGAAGGTCCTGCGCTCGCATGGCTGCGTCGGGCGGGCGTAATCCATGCCGTCGACCGTTAGCTCGCCTCCACCGCCGACGACGGCGAGCCGGATTTGATGCACGCCGCTCGGCCAACTCTTATGGCCGTCTTCGTACCTCTCGCTCGCCTTGATCGTGACCTTGATTTTGTCGCCGGCCTTGACCCTCGCGCCCTTGGGCGGTATCGAGGTGACCTTGAGCTTCGGCGCTTCCTTGTCGTCGTCAGGTGTGAACTTGTCGTAGCTCACCAGCACCCCATCCACGGCGCCAATCACCCAATCGACCTTGAACTGACCCGGGGCGAGGCCGAGCTTCGGAAGGGCCTTCGCCAACGCCTCCGCGCGCGCTCCAGCCAGCGTGTTGTAGAATAGAGGATCACCGACGCCCGGGACCACGACTGTGAACTTGACCCTTGGCGGATAACAGTCCCGATGGGCGTTCTTGATGGCATCCAAGAGCTGTTGGGTCGTTTTGAGGTCCGCAAGATCGGGGTCGAACAGACCGCTGAGCGTGACCGGAGCCGGCGTCTGCGCGAAAGCGGGGCTGACCGGATCAAAGCCCGCCACCTCGAACGCGGCGAGCGATATCGCGGCCAGTACCACCAGCGTGCCGGGTCCAATGCGTCTCGAATGCATCCTGAACATAGAGAATCTCCTTTAAGATATAGGATGGCAAGGTGGGTCTCTCGCGGTAGCCTTTTCCCCACCTGTCAGCCTCTTAGGTAATATTCCAAGCCAGCCGAAAGTCATCAGCAGGCCAGTCCAAAGATCTTTGTTGTCTTTTCGGCGTCTGCTTTTTCGTAAGCTGCCACCAGGTCACCACCGGTCGTGAGTTTCCTGGTGCTCCCATCGGTGTACGTAATCTCGCTATGTGTGTACGGATGGTCACAACACGTGGCATTCTTGCCTCCGTCTTGCAGTTTTTACCCATAGTAGTTTTCATCCGCGGCGGCGGCTACCGAGCGCCTGCAAAGGGGGCGAGAGGAGCCTTCAACCCAGCTCAACCCCGCCGCCAAGCATGCGAGAGTGCCGGTGGCGCGACTCATGAGCCCCACAGGACCCATCCGACCCTCCTCGACCTCGCGCTGGCCTCCGCTGACGGAGACACTACGCGCCTTGCTGGGCGAGCGTCAAGATCGAAGGCGGCTGTCGAAGGTGATGTCCTCAGGTGGCCTGGATCTCCCGCCCCTCGTCGTGCACGGGCACCCGAACCACCTCGCGGATCGGTGGCGGCTTCTCCTCCTCCGGCGGGCTCAGGCCCAGGCCGGCGAGGATGCGCTTGACTCGTTAGCTGTCTTCATCAATTCACAATCAATTCACACGCGACCGCCCTGGGAGCGCTCGGACTGCTCCTCACCGGTGTCGTCCTCTGGTTCCCCCTGACCTTCCCCCCGCTCTTGAAGGCCGCCTCCATCCTGCTCCACGACCTCACCTTCATCCTCTTCGCCGTCGCCATCGTGTTCCACATCTACCTGGGCACGGCGGCCCTGCCGGGGACGTTCGGCGCGATGACCCGTGGGACCGTCACCAAGGCGTGGGCGCGCGTGCACCATCCGCGCTGGTATCGGGATGTCACGGGTGAGGGAACCCGCCGCACCTGAGGGCCTGGTCGAAGCGGCCTTCGAGCGCCGCGCGGCGCGCGCCGAAGCCCTGGCCAGCGGAGCGCAGACGGCGGCGGAGCCCCTCCGCTTCGCGGCGGGCCTGTACCGTGTCCAGGGGCGTCTTGCCGCCACGGTCGAATCGGCCCACACCGGGCGT
>DASZZJ010000070.1:0-13775 GCA_035545075.1 Candidatus Acidiferrales bacterium | reverse complement strand
GCCAAGTTGAGCAGGAATCCCGGCTGCTCCGGCGCGAAGGTGAGCGCCGTGCGCTCTTCGCTCAACGCGCGCTCGAGATTTCCGCGGCTGAGCTCGAACTGCGCTGCCGCGTGGTGCGCGAGCGCGGCGCGTTCGGAGGCTTCACGCCCGTGCGCGCGCGCTTCGCCTTCCAGGCCGGCAAGATAACCGTAGTCGATCGCGCCGTCGTGCACCACGGCGCGGGAAATGGCTTCGAGGGACGCGGAGTCCGCCGCTGCGTCCGACGCGACCGGCGGAGTGATGGCAAGAGAAGACGCGCTCTGGCCCCCGGCGTCGACCGGGCCGAGGGTGCCGCGTTCGACGTGGTCCACAATCGATTTCGGCAGGCTGAGCCGCCCCGCGGAAGTCTCGTAACTGACCTTCCCGTTTTCTTCGATGACGTTGCTTGCAAAGATGCGGCGGCCGTTTTTCAGAACAATGGTGTCCGCGCGAGCCGCCAGCCCGCAGGACAAAGTCGCCACAATCAGGAAAACCGCCATGCGCCGCATCTCTTTATTTTACCGCGGCGCGGGGAGGCTTTCTCGCCGGCTTGCCGCTTGATGATGAAAGTTGCTACAGTCGCAATCATGGGGTTCCGGGGACTCTGGGTGGGCCTTTTCGCCTTTCTCTTGTTATTCGCTGCGCCGGCGCGGGCGCAGGCCCCTGCGGCGGCGACACGCGAAATCTATGAATCGCTGAATGCGCTGCGTGTGGATCCGGCCGCCGTTTTCAATGTGCGGCAGTTGGAGTTGCGCCGCGCCGACGTCCGCATCTCGCTCGAGGAAGGCACGCTGGCGTTTCTCGAGCCGTTACAGGGCCGAATCACCGGCGCCGTTTTTTCGGGGATCGGCCGCGTCCTTTCCGTTCCGCGGGACCCGGTGGAAAAACAGCAGCTCGCGCGCTTCCTGGGCGCTGCCGTGCTGGACCAGGAGCTCCAATGGGCCTATCTGCGATTCACTGACAATGCCGCGGAAGAATTGCAACAGCAGCTCCGTGAAGCAAACCTGCGGCCGGAGGCGAACCCCGAATTTGTTGCGAGATGGAACGCGGAGCTGGAACGGTTCAATCCCCCCCACTCGCTGCGCATTCTGGAAGATTGGGTCGCCGAAAAGCCGATTCCGTATTTCTTTGCGGAAGTGTTCAACGCGCAAATGGGTTCCTTCGACGTCACACTGGACCGGAGGCGCGACGAGCCGCTTGGCATCGGCCAGAGGCGCGCCGCCGGCAATACCTCCTACTACGACCTCTGGACGGCGCGTTGTCCGCAGGAGATTACACCGCCGGGGCCGGCGTTCCGCGCGCTTCACTACACGATTGAGACGTCCGTCCTGCCGGACAATTCTCTCGCCGGAACGGCGACGATCTCCGTGCGCGCCGACCGCGGCGGCGAGCGCATGCTGGTGCTTGAGCTGTCTCGCGCGCTTTCCGTGGAATCCGCCAGGGATTCGGCCGGCGAAGATCTGGCCTTCTTCCAGAACGAAGGTCTGAACAAGCGTGAACGCAACCGGCGGGGCAACAACGCCCTGGCCGTGATCCTTCCGCGCGCCCCGCGCGGCGGGGAGGAATTCGCACTCCATCTGAGCTACCGCGGCAGCGTCATCACGGACGCGGGGAACGGCGTGGTGTTTGTCGGGGAACGCGGCAGCTGGTATCCGCGCCTCGGGGGCTCGGAGAGCTTCGCCGATTACGAGCTGACGTTGCGCTGGCCGCGGAAACTGCGGCTGGTGGCCACGGGCACAAAAATCGACGAGCGCGAAGAAGGCGATTTTCGCATCGGGCACTGGCGGACGGAAAAGCCGATCCCCGTCGCGGGATTCAATCTCGGCGAATACGTATCGGTCTCGCTCACCGACGGCGCCTACAGCGTGGAGGTCTTCGCGAATCGCCAGCTCGAACAGGCGCTCAGCAGCCGGCTGGCCGCTTCCCCGAGCAACCTTGGCCCCGTCGTGACGAGTCGCGGGCGCCTGATCCTGCCGCCGCCCGAAAGCCTCGGAATCTCAGCGCCGCTTCCAAGCCCCGCGGACGCGCTCCGGCCGCTGGCGAAGGAGATCTCTTCCTCGATCCGCTTTTATGAAACCTACGGCGGCCCATTCCCCTATCGCCAGCTCAAAGTCTCTCAAATTCCGGGCACGTTCGGGCAGGGCTGGCCGGGGCTTCTGTATCTCCCCACGCTTTCCTTTCTCTCGACAGGGGCGCAGCGCAGCGCGGGACTCTCGCAGGCCACGCAGGAGCATTTCTCCGAACTCGTTCCGTTCCATGAAGTGGCGCACCAGTGGTGGGGCGATGTGGTGGGCTGGCGCAGCTACCGCGACCAGTGGATCAATGAAGCCATCGCCAATTACCTGGCGTTGCTGTTCGCCGAAAGCCAGAAGAACCCCGAGCACGCCTTGCGCTACTGGCTCGAACGCTACCGGAAGCAGTTGCTAATGAAACTCCCGGAGGAAGAATTGCCGCCCGCGGAACTCGGCCCGCTGGTGCTGGGCAGCCGGCTGAGCTCGTCCCGATCTCCGGAGGGCTTCGATCGGGTGGTCTACAGCAAGGGCGCGTGGGTGATTCACATGCTGCGGATGATGCTGCGCAAGCCGGGAAGCAAGAACCCGGACGCGCGGTTCGTGGCGCTGCTGCGCACGCTGGTGACGAAGTATGCCAATCGCGCGCTGAGCACGGATGATCTGCAGCGCGAAATCGAAGCGGTGATGACGCCGGCGATGGACCTCGACGGCGACGGCTCAATGGATTGGTTTTTTGACGACTGGGTGCGCGGCACGGGAATCCCTCGCTACAAAGCGCAGTACACGGTGAAACCGAGTGACAGCGGCTACGTGGTGCGGGGCAAGCTGCGGCAGGAGGGCGTGCCGCGCGGATTCGTCGCGCCGGTTCCGCTCTATGCCGAGGTGGATGCGGGGCGCCGTGTAGCGCTCGGCACGGTCATCGCCTCAGGGAGAGAGACGACCTTCCAATTTGTCACGCCGGATGCCCCGCGCAAGCTGCTGATTGACCCGCACATGACGCTGCTCTGTGTCGTGGAATAATCTCCCGGAAAAACAAAGCTACCCCGGAGGCCAGTGGAAGGAACGTCCGCCGAGGAGATGCAGGTGGAGGTGAAAAACCGACTGGCCGGCGCCCGCGCCGGTGTTGAAGACGGTGCGGTAGCCGCCGGTCAGATTCCGCTCGCGGGCGAGTTGCGCGGCAACGAGCAGGAGCTTTCCCATCACGGCCTGGTCCCCGGCCTGCGCTTCGTCGAGCGACGCAAAATGTTTTCGCGGGCAGATCAGAATATGCACGGGCGCCTGCGGGTTGACGTCCTGGAAGGCAAAAAGATCCGCATCTTCATAAACCAGCTTCGCGGGGATTTGCTTCGCGGCGATTTTGCAGAAGAGGCAGTCCGCGCTCACGGGTTCCCTCCTTTGTCCGCAACCTCATCCAGACGGACCACAAACGGCGTGAAGCCCTCCCGGGCGCGCAGCGCTTCACCGAGCCGGCGCGCGTCGTCTTCGGTGGCGAGGCGGCCGACGCGCACGCGGTAGTAGGCGCCGTCGGGCGAATCAAACGTCTGGATGAGAACCGGTGAATAGGACGCGCTCAAGCGCTCGCGGAGCCGTCCGGCATTGGCGCGGTCGCGGAACGCTCCGACCTGGACGCTGAAAAAGCCCGGCACCGGTTCGGGGCCGGAAACAATTTCGAGGCGTACCGGAACCACCCCCGGGCCGATCATCTCGATTTCCCGGGCGGCGGCAAGCGACAAGTCAATGACGCGGTTTTCGATGAAGGGGCCGCGATCGGTGATCCGCACGGTGGTGCTCTTTCCGTTGTCGAGATTCGTCACGCGCACCTGCGTATCGAAGGGAAGGGTACGGTGGGCGGCGGTGAGCCGGTTCATGTTGTAGATCTCGCCGTTCGAGGAGCGCCGGCCGTGAAAGGGCACGCCGTACCAGGAGGCGTTGCCTCCCTCGACGTGGCCGAGGGGGGCCGGCGCGACGGGTCTTGTCCGCGGCGTCTTCAGGGGAGGCGAGGAAGGCCCGGCGTCGGTGTCGCCTTTGGCCTTCTCGG
Source organism: Candidatus Acidiferrales bacterium (assembly GCA_035545075.1). Lineage (GTDB taxonomy): Bacteria > Acidobacteriota > Terriglobia > Acidiferrales > UBA7541 > Acidiferrum. The sequence goes on along the minus strand of DASZZJ010000070.1, from coordinate 9,707 downwards.
CGGACTCCGCCGGAACCGGCGAAGGCTGCACCGGAGGCGGCTGGCGCCGATTCACCACTGGCCGGCGCGAACCGCAGCCAACAAGCCCTTCGCAGCCCAGGGCAAGCACAAGAAGGCACAGAAAGCCGGTGAATGGATGGAAAGCACGCCGGGAGCGCTTGGCGCGGGGAACGATCACAGCAGGGCCAGCCTCATGACTTGGGCGGGCGAGATGCCACGCGGGATTCCAGCTTGCTCGCGGCCTGGCTGAGTTTTTCTGAGACCTCGCGAAGAAACTCCGCGGTGCGGCGCTCGGCCTGGGGCGCGACTTCCTGCTCGAGAAAGCCGCGCAGGCGGCGCACCTCTTCTTCAATGCGGCCGACGATCTCTTCAATTCGGTCCATGGCTTGCGCGCCGCGAAGAAATGGCGCGATTTGGGTATTATAGGAACGCCGCACGCGGGCCGCAAGGAGGATGGTTGCCGCTTCCCTATCGCTGGCAAACTCGTATCGAGCGCTGGAAGAATTCGCTGCGCGGTTTTTTCGGCGGCGGCGAACAGCAGCCGCGGCCAAAGCTGTGCCCTTCGTGCAGCGCGCTGGTCGGCATCTCGGCGACGCGCTGCCACGAATGCGGCACAAGCCTCCGTTTCTCCATGGCGGCAGCGACGCGCGGCCTCTCGGGGCTGGGGCTCTTCGCGGGGCCTGCCCCGGTCACCTCGATTCTGCTGGTCGTGAACCTGCTGATGTTCGGCGTGAGCTGGCTGGCCACGGTGAACGCGGGAACGGGCAGCACGATGAGCAGCCTCTGGGGAATGAACGGCGAGGTTCTCGCGCGGCTGGGATGGGTTTACGGACCGTGGATTTTGGCCGGGGATTGGTACCGGCTGGTGACCGGAATGTTTTTGCACGGGGGGCTGATTCACATCGGGGTGAACATGATGTCCCTGATGAACCTCGGGCCCGCCGTGGAGGAAGTCTACGGGTCGGCGAGGTACCTGTTCCTCTACGTGACGACCGGGATTTTCGGCTTCCTGGTGAGCTCCTTTAACCCCTTTCACGCACCTCATCCCACGGTCGGAGCGAGCGGCGCGCTGGTCGGCCTGGTGGGCGTGCTGCTGGCCATTACCACAAAGCGCGGCGGCGCCTACATGAAGCAACTGCGTTCGCAACTGGTTTCCTCGATTGTCCTGCTCTTTGCGATCGGGTTCATGGTTCCCATCATTGATAATTCGGCGCACTTCGGAGGACTGGTGGCGGGGTTCGTGCTGGGCTTAATCCTCAACGATCGCGAACCGATGAACGTGAAGGAACGCAACGTGGCCTACGCGCTGGGGTGGACCGCGGGCCTCGTGGTCATCGCGAGCTTCGTCTTCATGCTGCTGCGCTACAGCCGGCCAATCGTATAGAGCCTGCGGGCAAAGAGTGCGGACGAAAAGTCCGCCCCTACAAGTAATAAAGTTCCGACCCCCTAAAGAGAAATAGAGCGAATTCCCGGGGCACTAGGAGGAGTGCAGGCGGCGGGCGATGACGAAACTGTAGTGAAAGCCCGAAAGGACCGTGAGAACGGCGACAAGATAAATCAGGAAATGATTCGAGGTGACGAGCCAGCGCGCGGGGTGAGCCGCTGCGGCGACTACGCCGAAAACGAGGACGAGCTGAAAGAACGTGGTGAACTTGCCGTAGAGGCTTGGCGGAAAGGGCCGGTAGCCGGCGATGAGGATAATCACCGCGGCGACAATCAGGATGAGAACGTCGCGGCTGAGAATGAGAATCGTAAGCCACCAGAAGAGCTTGTGCTTGAAAGCGAGAATGACGAAGGAGGATGAGAGCAGCAGCTTATCGGCAATGGGATCGAGATAGGCGCCGAGGGCGGATTTCTGGTCGAGCCGGCGAGCGAGCAAACCGTCAATCCCGTCCGACAAACCCGCCACGACAAGGACCGCGAGCGCCCAGCCATAGTGGTCGTAAATGATCAGAATCAGGAAGCACGGCAGGAAGCCGAGCCGCAAGAGAGTGATTTGGTTGGGAACCGTCCAGATGCGGCCTGCCATGTACCTGAATCCTAGCGCAGAAGGGCGCGGATTGTCAGGCAAACTGGGCGAGATATTCGACGAGGGTGCGGCGGGCCCTGCGCTCGAACAGCTCCGACATCGAGGGGATGGCGCCGGAGGGCTCGTCGAGGGCGATGCGCTCGACGCGGTTCATGGGGAAAAACAGAGTGGGCAGGCCGGTGCGCTCGCCGTCCGGCACGTTGATCTGCCCGACGAAATGGTCGAACGAATTCAGGTCAATCCCGCGGATCGTGATGCCCGACGGCACAATCTCCAGCAACTCGCCCCAGAGCTTTTCCCTGGGGCTGTGCAAGCTGACGACAACGATGGAATGAATCTCCATGGCCCGCGCTGGAAGCCTCTTGCCCGACAGAATAGCGCAGTCGGGCTGCGCGGACACGGGCGATGAGGAAAGAGTGACGGGGCCTGGCCGTTTTTTTTGAGTGCGCGCTCCCCGGCGCAATCAGACGGACATGGTCGCCGGGCCGCCGGGGGGAAGGAGCAGTTTCGGCTCGGTGAGCGACTGCACGTGCTCGAACGTGGTGTCGGGGGCCAATTCGCGGAGCACCAGGCCCTGCGGAGTGACGTCGATGACCGCAAGCTCGGTGACGATGTGGTCCACGACTTCGACGCCGGTGAGCGGCAGCGTGCATTTTTTCAGGATTTTCGGCTTGTTGTCGCGCGTAGCGTGCTCCATGGCGATGAAGACGCGCTTCGCGCCGGCCACCAGATCCATGGCGCCGCCCATGCCTTTGAGCATCTTGCCCGGGATAGCCCAGTTCGCGAGGGTTCCTTTTTCGTCCACCTGGAGGGCGCCGAGGACGGTCAGGTCCACGTGCCCGCCGCGAATCATGCCGAAAGAATCCGCGCTCGAGAAATAACAACTGCCCGGAATCTCCGTGACGGTCTCCTTGCCGGCGTTGATGAGGTCGGGGTCCACTTCAGAATCGAGCGGGTACGGGCCGACGCCGAGCATTCCGTTTTCGGACTGGAGGACGACGTCCATTCCGGGAGGGATGTAGTTCGCGACTAGGGTCGGGATGCCGATGCCGAGATTGACGTAGTGGCCGTCGCGCATCTCCTGGGCGATGCGGCGGGCGATGCGTTCGCGTTTCTGTTCCTCGGTCAGAGCCATGGAATCGGTCTCCTCTCAAGCCTTGCGCGTGGTGCGGCGCTCGACGCGCTTTTCACAGGGCGGGGCCTGGAAAATTGCGTCCACGAAAATTCCCGGAGTGTGAATCTGGTCGCCTTCGAGACGGCCGAGTTCAACGAGTTCCTCCACTTCCGCGATGACGTGATCGGCGGCGGTGGCCATCATGGGATTGAAATTTCGCGCGGTCTTGCGAAAGACGAGGTTCCCCCAGCGGTCGCCCTTCCAGGCCTTGATAAAGGCGAAATCTCCGCGGAGTGCGCGCTCGAGAATGCAGTTGCGGCCGCCGAACTCGCGGACCTCTTTGCCCTCGGCAACCATCGTGCCGTAACCCGTCGGCGTGTAGAAGGCCGGAATGCCGGCGCCACCGGCGCGCAGGCGCTCCGAGAGCGTGCCCTGCGGGTTGAGCTCGACCTGGAGCTCGCCGCTGAGAACGAGCTGCTCGAAGAGCTTGTTCTCGCCGACGTAGCTGGAGATCATCTTTTTCACCTGGCGAGTCTGCAGGAGAAGGCCGATGCCGGCATCGGCGAGACCGGCATTGTTCGAGACGACGGTGAGGTCTCTGGTGCCCTTGCGGCGGACGGCGGCGATCAGATTATCGGGAACACCGCAGACGCCGAAACCGCCCATCAGAATCGTGGCGCCGTCGAAGAGTTTTTCGATGGCGGCATCGGCGCCGCTGACGCGTATGTCCATTGGCGACTCCCCTTGATGTGGAAGGCAAGCACACAGGCTCCCTCCCGCCCCGGCGGGCTCGGGACAAGTTCCGTCTGTGCTACCGTGCCGGGCAAGAAGTGTACTCCAGGTTGAAGCGGTGCCGGAAGTTGCGAGACTGCGGTCGTCCGAAATCGAAGGCTCAAGGCTGAGATGAGTTGTGATTGCTGCGCCAGGACGCGGCGAATTGTTCGTCTATAATGTGCGGCCTATGAGCAAGTCAGAAGAGCGATGGTCCCGGAGAGATTTCATGAAGGCTACAGTTGCGGGGATGGCGGGCAGCTTGATTGCCCAAGCTGGCTCAGGCACAGTTCAAGCAGATATGCACGCTGCAGATGCTGCGAGTCCGACGAAGCTGAGCCTCAGCGAGGCGTCTGAACTCGTCCGCAGCAAGAAGATCTCGCCTTTAGAGCTGACGCAGGCGTGCTTGAACCGCATCGAGCAACTCAACCCAAAGCTGAACGCGTTCATCACGGTTACGGCGGAGACGGCGCTGGCGCAGGCCCGCGAAGCAGAGGCCGACATACGGCGAGGCCGGTGGAAAGGCCCGCTGCATGGAATACCGATCGCGCTGAAGGATCTGGTGGATACCGCCGGCGTGCGCACGACGGCGGCGAGCGCTTTGTTCAAGGACCGTATTCCTGCGCAGGATGCCGAGATTGTCCGGCGCCTCAAAGGCGCAGGAGCGGTGCTCCTGGGCAAGCTGAACATGCACGAGTTCGCCTACGGCGGCAGCACGGTCATTAGTTTTTTTGGCCCGGTACGGAATCCGTGGGCGCTCGATACCTCGACGGGAGGCTCCTCCGCGGGATCCGCCGCGGCAGTGGCGGCGGGGCTTTGTTACGGCGCCATCGGCTCGGATACCGGAGGCTCCATCCGGCAGCCGGCGGGTTACTGCGGCATCGTCGGATTCAAGCCCACTTATGGCCGCGTGAGCACCCGTGGCGTTATCCCTCTCTCCTGGTCCCTCGATCATCTGGGTCCGATGACGCGCACGGTGCGAGATGCGGCCCTGATGTTGCAGGCGCTTGCAGGTTACGACCCGGAAGACACAACCAGCACGGACTCGCTTGTCCCTAACTACGCGGCGGCAATCGGCAAGAAGACGAGTTTTCGGCTGGGGATTCCTCGCGCTTCCTTCTACGATGGGCTGCACCCGGAGATTCAGGAGGCAATGACCGCGGCGCTTTCCGTGTTGGCGAAGCTGACGGCGAGTCAACGCGACATTGAAATTCAGACAGGCAGCGAGGCTGCTACCGTCGTTCTCCGCGCGGAAGCTTTTGCGTATCACCAGGAAAATGCCGCGAAGAGCCCTGAACTTTACCAGGCGGAAACGCTAAGGAGAATTCGTTCCGGCTCCGAGATCAGCGCCAGCGCGTACATTTCCGGGCGGCGGCAGCTCGATCAGCTTCGCCGCTCGACGCAAGAGATTTTCCAGGACGTGGACCTGCTGATCACGCCGACGGCTCCGGTGCCGCCATTCAAGATTTCCGAGCTTCTCGCCGACACGGACAATCTGCGGAGCAAAGAAATCCTGATGCTGCGCAACACGCGGCCATTCAACGCGCTCGGATTGCCGACTGTTTCCGTTCCCTGTGGCTTCACCAGCGCCGGCTTGCCAATCGGAATGCAGATCACCGGGCCTGCCGGGGGCGAGGCGACTGTTCTCAGCCTGGCTCATGCCTACGAACAAGCGACGGACTGGCACAAGCGCAGCCCGAGCAACGGGTAGGGCCTATTTCAAATCGCGCAAAAGTTTGTAGAGTTCGTTGGCGGAGTCGAAATCGGCTTCGAGTTGGCGGGAGGAGAGCTTCTCCCGGAGATCGTCCAGGTGGCGGGCAAAGAGGTCGAGCACCGCGGAGAGGAATTCGCGATTGGTGAGAAGAATGTCGCGCCAGGTGGAATAGGAGCTGCCCGCAAGGCGCAACGAGTCCCGCAGCCCGGGCCCGGCTAAAGTGATGGGCAGACCGTTTTCGTCGAGACGCTCGTAAAGGAAAGAGCCGAGAGCGACGGCGGCAAGCTGCGGCAGGTGTGAAATGAGCGCGACGGCGTAGTCGTGCTGCCTGGCTTCGAGCCAGAGTGGCCGCGCGCCGATCCGGCCGAGTAATTGCACGAACGCGCGGACGCGCGGCTCCTGTTGAAGGGAATCCTCGCCAATCAAGGCATACGTTGTATTTTGAAACAGGTCGGCGCTGGCGTTGGCGACGCCGGAGACCTCTTTCCCGGCCAGGGGGTGGCCGGGGAGGAGCAGCGCCCCACCGTGCGGGTTTTGCGCGACGACCTCCGCGGCGCGCTCGCAGATGCGCAGCTTCGTGCTGCACGCGTCGGTGATGAGCGCGCCCGGCGGAGAACGGCGCACGATCTCCGGCAACAGGTCCAGCGTCACGCCGATGGGGAGCGCAATGTAAACGAGGTCCGCGCCAGCCAGGGCCGGGCCAAGGTCGCCAGAGAAAGTGTCCTGCACCGCGCCGAGCGCCGCGGCTTCACGCAAGACGTCCTGGCGGTCCCAGCCGGCGACGCGGATCTCCGGCGCGTACTTACGCAGTGCCAAGCCGAAAGACCCGCCGATGAGACCGGTGCCGAGAATCGTGGCGCGGCGGAATATGGGTGCAGAGGGCATTGACTCAGGCGATGCGGCGGCCGATGGCAGGCGCGATGATGCGGAGCTCGCCCATCAATTGGGCGAACTGCGTGGGGTCGAGCGATTGCGCCCCGTCCGAGAGGGCGTGGTCGGGGTCGTTGTGGACTTCGATAAGGAGACCGTCGGCGCCGGCGGCGACCGCGGCGCGCGCCATGGGCGGCACTTTGTCGCGGCGGCCGGTGCCGTGCGAAGGGTCGCCGAGGATGGGCAGGTGCGAAAGCTTTTTGATGACGGGGATCGCGGCGATGTCGAAAGTGTTGCGCGTGTAAGTCTCGAACGTGCGGATGCCCCGCTCGCAGAGCACGACGTTGAAATTTCCGCCGACGAGGATGTACTCGGCGCTGAGAAGAAGCTCTTCCATGGTGGCGGACATGCCGCGCTTGAGGAGAACGGGCTTGCGGACTTCGCCGAGGGCGCGGAGGAGATAGTAGTTCTGCATGTTGCGCGCGCCGACCTGGAACATGTCCACGTATTCGAGCATCATCGGAATCTGCGAAGGGTCCATCACCTCGCTGACGGTGAAGAGGCGGAACTTGTCGGCGGCCTCGCGCATCATCTCGAGGCCTTTTTGGCCGAGGCCCTGGAAAGCGTAGGGCGAGGTGCGCGGCTTGAAAGCGCCGCCGCGGAGGATTTTCGCGCCGGCCTTGGCGACGCTTTCGGCGATGGAGTGAATCTGTTCGCGCGATTCGACCGAGCAGGGGCCGGCGGCGATCACCACTTCATTGCCGCCGATGCGCACGCCCCGGCCGAGATCCACGATGGTGTCCGCGGGCTGGAACTCGCGGCTGGCGAGCTTGAACGGCTGCGTGATGCGCATGACCTCGCGCACGCCATCGAGAAGCTCGAAGTCGCGGTGGTCGAATTCGCGCTGCACACCGACGGCGCCGAGCACGGTGTGGGATTCGCCGGTGGAGCGGTGCACGTTGAAGCCGGCGGCGACGAGCCGGTCTATCACGTTTTGGATCTGGGCGTCGTTCGCGCCCTCTTTCATGACGATGACCATCGGCGTTCTCTGTGCTCCTCGATCAGTCCCGGGCGCGCCGCGGCGGACCCGAATCCTTGCTTGCAGCGTCTTCCGGATGCATCGCGCCGCGTTCGACCGAGCGCGCTTCATCAATGATGCGCTCGAACAGCCGCCGCACCGCCTGATGCGAGAGCGGGCCGGTATTGGCGGCTTCAGCGCCTTCCAGCACTTCCCGTTCGCGCTCGGGCTGATAGAGCGGCAGGTGGTCCTGCTGCTTGCGGCGGCCGATTTCCATGGCGCAGCGTGCTCTTTCGTTCAGCAACTCGACGAGCTTGCGGTCGATCTCATCAATGCGGCGGCGCCAATCGTCTATCTTCATGGTGCGGCCTCTCTGCGGCTCAGGCCGAGGCGCGCAGCTTCCTTGAAAGCGCGGACGCGGCCGGCCAGGGAGGCCGCGGCGGCTTCCGGAGTAGCCGCGCGCTCAATTTCCGCGACGAGGGCCGATCCGATGACGGCGGCATCCGCGAGCCCGCCGAGAATCGAAACGTGCCCCGGCAGAGATATGCCGAAACCCACGGCAATCGGCAGCGAAGTGATATTCCGCACGCGGCGGAGCAGCGCCGGAAGATCCTCCGGCAGCGCGTCCTTCGCCCCCGTTACGCCGGCGCGCGAAATGACGTAGAGAAACCCGGAGGAAGACGCGGCGATTTTCACGAGGCGCTCGCCGGTGGAAGTCGGCGCGGCGAGGAAAATCGTGTCGAGGCCGCGCGCGCGGAGGATTGCGCGGTACTCGCCGGCCTCTTCCGGGGTGAGATCCGTGGCGAGGACGCCGTCCGCACCGGCGGATGCGGCGGCATGGGCGAATTTCTCGAGGCCCATCTGCAGGATCGGATTGTAATAGCTGAAGATGACGATGGGGACTTCGCAGCGGGCGCGGACACGGCGGACGAGGTCCAGGACAGCGGCGAGCGAAGTTCCGCTTTTGAGGGCGCGCTCGCTGGCGCGCTGAATCGTCGGCCCGTCGGCAATAGGGTCGCTGAAGGGCACGCCGAGCTCGACGACGTCGGCGCCGGCCTCGGCCAGCGCGAGAACGAACGTGTACGTCGCATCGAGCGACGGGTCGCCCGCCGTGATGTAAACCACGATTCCCAGTTCGCCGCGCGACTGCAGCTCGGTGAAGCGCCGGGAGATGCGGGTCGAGTTTGCAGTAACAGAAACCATTTCGATTCTCGGGTGCTGATCAGTTTGAAACTAAACGGGTTTTGGAAATCAGCGCTCTTATCCCGACCGCAACCCACAAAATCGGTGGAATCAACAGCGAGTAAAGCCAAATCTGAGTAAAAGTCCACCACGTCTGTTCTTGTACACGCACGGTGCCGTAAAGAGGAATGTGCCAAGTCACCACACATATGGTGTGCTTTCCATCGGATTGTAGAGACTGGGTCACACCACCGGTTACGTACAGAATAGCAATTGATAGGCAGCTTGCGACTATCGCAGTCTTTGTCAACTTCTTCATGAGCCGTCACCGAGGAGGCGGGAGTACGTGTCCATGTCCTTGTCGCCGCGGCCGGAGAGATTCAGGATCACCAAGTCGTTTTTCGAGAATTTCGGCAGGCGCTCGATGAGGCCGGCGAGCGCATGGGCGCACTCGAGCGCCGGAATGATGCCTTCCAGGCGGGCGAGCATTTGCGCGGCCTCAAGAGCCTGCGCGTCACTGGCAGCGCCGTACTCGGCGCGCCCCTGGTCGGCGAGCCAGGCGTGCTCGGGGCCGATCGCCGGGTAATCGAGCCCGGCGGATACCGAGTGCGTCGCCGCGATCTGCCCGTCGCTCGTTTGCAGGACGTACGTGTAAGTGCCCTGCAGGACACCCGGGCGCGCGCCGGAATAACCCTGCGCGGCGGCGAGGCGCGCGGCGTGCTCGCCGAGGCCAAAGCCGCGCCCGCCGGCTTCGATGCCGATCATCTTCACGCTCGCGTCGCCCAGAAATTGGTGGAACAAGCCGATGGAGTTCGACCCGCCGCCAACGCAGGCGATGAGGTGCGTGGGCAGGCGCTTTTCAGCAGCGAGGATCTGTTCGCGCGCCTCGCGGCCGATGACGGACTGAAAATCGCGCACCATCGCCGGATAAGGATGCGCGCCCAGGACCGAACCGAGCAGGTAATGGGTGTTGTGGACGTTGGTCACCCAATCGCGCATGGCCTCGTTG
>DASZZJ010000069.1:0-3916 GCA_035545075.1 Candidatus Acidiferrales bacterium | reverse complement strand
TTGCCTACTCAGGCATCTATCGTCTGGAGGAGGATCGCTGGATCACAAAAGTAGATACGGCCTGGAACGAAGCCTTGATCGGGACAGAGCAGGTTCGGCTCTACCGTTTGGAGGGCGATACGCTCACCGTAACGACTCCATGGGGACCGTTCGTAAACTTCGGCGGGCGTGTTGTTCAAGCTACTCTTACGTGGGTAAAGGTCAAATAGAGTCTGGTGCTTGCCTCGCCCAAGAGTACCGGCTTCCACGAACACCGCAAGTACCTCACACCGCTACATCGTCACCCTGCTCCCGGCTGTGTCCTTTCGGCAAGCCTGCATGACTTGATCTGATCGGGGCTGGTACTGTCGGTCTGTCGCCCAGGAGGGTAAGGAGGACGGACTGATGAGTGCGAGAACGACACCGATAGTTCCCAATGGAACGGAGCAGACTCGCCGGCGCCTGGAGCGTTGGCGGGAGACGCGTACGGCCGGCATGCCTATGCCGGAGACGCTGTGGGCGGCTGCCGCGAAGTTGGCGCAGCGGCACGGCGTGTATCCCACCGCTCGCGCGCTCGGTCTGGAGTACAACAAGCTCAAGCGGCTTTCGCAATCTGCGGGCCACACACAGAAGGCGCTGCCATCGCCGGCGTTTGTGGAGCTGATCGCGCCGCAGCCGGCGGGTGTATCGGAATGCCGGATCGAATTGGAGGGCCCGCGCGGCGGAAGACTGAAGATCGAGTTGCCAGCCGTGGCGAGTGTGGATTGGGTCGTGAGTCTGTGCCGTGTGGTGTGGGGCGACGCGGCATGATCCAGATTACGCCCCACATGCGCATCCTGGTCGCGGTGGAGGCGGTGGATTTTCGTGCTGGGATCGATGGCCTGGCCAGAGTCTGTCAGCAGCGGCTGAAGGCGGATCCGTTTTGTGGGTGGCTGTTCGTGTTCGGCAACCGCAGACGTACCGCGATCAAAGCTCTTGTTTATGACGGTCAGGGGTTCTGGTTGTGCCAGAAGCGGCTGTCCAGCGGACGGTTCCGTTTTTGGCCTTCGGGTGCGACTGGCGAGGGGCAAGCGCTGCAGGCTTGCGAGCTGCAGGTGCTGCTCATGGGCGGGGATCCGGCGCAAGCCAAGGCAGCGCCGGCGTGGCGTCGGCTCGGCGTGGCGGAGTGAAGACAAGAACAAGCAACCGATGCGCGGCTCTTGCGTTCCATCGTCGGGGCTGCTACGCTGCGGACCATGGAAACGATGCTCAGCTACCGGCACCGGGCGGTGGCCGAGTGCGACGTGGCCTTCATCCGTGCGCTCATTGCCGAGCATCCGACGGCGAGCCGGCGCGAGTTGTCCAGGAAGCTGTGCTGCGCATGGAACTGGGTGCAGGCCAACGGAGCACTGCGCGACATGGTGTGCCGCGGGCTGATGTTGAAACTGCACCGGGCGGGCTTGATCGAGCTGCCGCCGGTGCGCTACGTTCCGCCCAATCCGTTGGCCGAACGCAGCCAGCCCGCCGTGATCAGTGTCGATATGCGGCCGCTGCAGCTGAGCCTGGCCGAGATCCAGCCGCTCGAGTTGCGCCCGGTGCGGCGCACGCCGGAGGAGGCCCTGTTCAATAGCCTGCTCGCGCGGTTCCACTACCTCGGCTACACGCAGCCGGTCGGCGAGCATCTTAAGTACCTGGTGTTTGCGCAGGGCCGGCCGATTGCCTGCCTGGCGTGGTCTTCGGCGCCGCGCCACCTGGGCAGCCGCGATCGCTTCATCGGCTGGTCGGTCGAGGCGCGACGCAAGAACATTCGCTTGCTCGCCTACAACACGCGCTTTCTGATCCTGCCTTGGGTCAAGGTGGCGCATCTGGCTTCGCACCTCCTCGGTCGCATAGCCAGTGTGCTGTCCGGCGACTGGGAGCGCGTGTACGGCCATCCGATTTACTTTCTCGAGACCTTCGTCGATCCGGAGCGTTTCCGCGGCACGTGCTATCTGGCAGCCAACTGGATCCGCTTGGGGCATACCACCGGACGCGGCAAGGACGCGCCAACCTGGACGCCCAACCGCCCGGTCAAAGAGGTACTGGGCTATCCCCTCCGAAAGGACTTTCGGCAGCGACTGTCCGAGCTCGGATGAAGCCAGCGATCGAGGCCGTGGACCAGCAAGAACTGGAGAGGATTCTCGAGCATGCGCGCTCGGCGCTCTCGGCTGAGGAATACACGCGGCTCAAGGCGGCCTTCGACACCTTGGTGTATTTGACGCAGTTGGTGGAGAACAAGAGCACGACGATTGCGCGCCTGCGGCAGATCCTGTTCGGCGCGAGCACGGAGAAGACGGCGCAAGTGCTCAAGGCGGTGGGGGCAGCACTGAAACCGGAAGGGGAATCGGCACCGCCGTCCCCAGCGGGGGATCCCGACACTGCGCCCCCACGGGAGGGTCACGGCCGCAACGGCGCACAAGCATACGCGGGCGCGGCCAAGATCCAGGTCGACCATCCTTCCTTGAAGTCCGGCGAGCTCTGCCCGGAATGCCGCAGGGGGAAGCTCTACGAGGCCGCAGCGCCGGGAGTGCTGGTTCGGGTGGTGGGTCAGGCACCGCTCGCCGCGACCGTCTATGAACTCGAGAAGCTGCGCTGCAACCTGTGCCTGGAAGTGTTCACGGCCGAGCCCCCGGCGGGAGTCGGGTCGGAGAAGTACGACGCCGGCGCGGCGAGCATGATCGCGCTGCTCAAGTACGGCAGCGGGGTCCCGTTCTACCGTCTGGAAGGGCTGCAGGAGAGCCTGGGCATCCCGCTGCCGGCATCCACCCAGTGGGAGATCGCCGAGAAGACCGCCGGATTGGTCAAGCCTGCGTTCGAGGAACTGATCCGGCAGGCGGCGCAGGGCGAGGTGGTCTACAACGACGACACCACGATGACGATCCTCGCGCAGAGGGGAGAAGCTTCCTCGAGCGAAACCTCTGCCGAGCAGCCCGAGACTGCGCGCTTGGAACGTAAGGGAATCTTTACCTCAGGCATCGTGTCGACGCGCGCGGGGCGCACAGTCGCGCTGTTCTTCACCGGCCGCAAGCATGCCGGAGAGAACCTCGCCTGTGTGCTCGCGCACCGGGCCGAGGCTCTGGGTCCACCGATCCAGATGTGCGATGCGCTCTCGCGCAATCTCACCGGGCCACTCAAAACCATAGTCGCGCATTGCACCGCGCACGCCAGACGAAAGTATGTCGACGTGGCGCCCCACTTCCCTGAGCAATGCCAATTCGTGCTGGAAACCCTGGCGGAGGTATACAAGAACGATGCGCGCTGCCGAGAGCAGCGCAGCTTGCCCGAGGAACGGTTGCGCTTCCACCAAACCCACAGCGACCCACTGATGAAGGCCCTGGAGAACTGGTTAGCCGAGCAGTTTGCACACCGCAAGGTCGAGCCCAACTCCGGTCTCGGTCAGGCCATCACCTACATGCGCAAGCATTGGCAGGAGTTGACGCTGTTTCTGCGCAAAGCCGGCGCGCCGTTGGACAACAACGTCTGCGAGCAGGCGCTGAAAAGGGCCATTCTTCACCGCAAGAACGCTCTCTTCTACAAGACCACGAAGGGCGCCTATGTCGGCGACACGTTCATGAGCCTGATCCATACCTGCGCGCTCGTGGGCGCCAATGCGTTCGACTACCTGACCACCCTGCAGAAGCGCTCCGCGGCTCTGTCCCAGAGTCCCGAGCAGTGGATGCCCTGGAACTACCGCGAGACACTGGCGCACATCGACGCCGCCTAGCTCAACCCGTCGCTCAGAACTCCGGCAACTCCCACGTGCTCAAACTGGCGATCGTGCCGCCGCTCGAACGCCGCGCCGGCCTCCCGCAAACCGTGTCGGCGCCGATTACGCACGCCAGCCGAAAGGACACGTTCGTCTCCGTTGACACAGAAAGCCATATCAACGTGCTAGCTCAGCGGCCGGCCGCTTGCGGCT
>DASZZJ010000068.1:0-4618 GCA_035545075.1 Candidatus Acidiferrales bacterium | reverse complement strand
CACATTGGCGTCCTGCGGCTGGCCGAGCCGCCCGCCGGGTGTTTCCTGCGGCGGCGGAGTGATCTGCGGCGGCTGCTGGGGATTGACATAGCCTTCCTGGGCGAGGCGCTCGACGAGCTTATCGAGCAGCTCGCGGATGGATTCATTCTCCATGGCGCCGGGATCTTCCAAAAGCCGGCGCATCTCCTCGGAGATCGAATCCTTTGAGAGGAGATCTCCTTCCTGGAGCGCGCGGAGGATGGCTTCGCGGAGCGCTTCCATCGTGCGATCGGGATCGAACTCCGCAACGCTGTAATAAGGCGAGTCAAAGCCGCTGCGCAGGAAGAAATCCCCCAACCGGCGGACGAGTTCCTCGAGGTCCACCGCGTCGGCGGGCTCTCCCGTGTACTTTCCGTAGCGGATGAGTTTCATGTCTCTCGCCTATTTCGCCAGCGCACAACTTGCAGTACGAGATCTTCAGTTAAACTGCCGCCGCTGGCGTCCCGGGGCGTCGTGCGGCTCGGGAGGCCGCGGCTTTTCCGCATAGAAGCCGCGCTCCTCGCTGCGCCCGATCCGCCGATGTGCCCACAGTCCTTCGAGGATCATTTCCGCCGCCGCGGCGGCCGCAGCTTCATCCTTGCGGTCGGAAACGTCCAGCTTGGCCAGATGTTCGAACAGCCCGGGAATCTTCGAGAGCTGCCGGTGGCGGTCTCTCGCGGAGGACAGCTCGGGGAGTTTGAGTTCACCGCCTGATTCAAACCACTGCACGACGCTTTGCACGTCAGCGCCGCCGATGCGGCGGCTGTAAACGCGGCCGACCGCGGCGCGGATGAGATCGCGGGCAATGGTCTCCGCGCCTTTCAGCTCGCCTTCGTATTCGAGCTCAAGCTTTCCGGTAATGGCGGAAAGGGCGGCATAGATGTCCGCGACACGCGCGACGGCGCGGGACTCACCCGTGCGCGCTGCGCGTAGTTCGGCGCTGCTGACCACGCTTTCCACGGTGGAGATCGGAAGGCGCTGGCTGACGCCGGAGCGGCGGTCCACGCGTTTGTCCTCGCGCGCCTGGAAAGCAATCTCCTCGACGACTTCGCGCAGGTATCCCGGTACTTCAATGTGGCGGCCGGAATCGCGATCCACCCAGGCTTCCTGCGCCGTGATGCGCATGCCTTCTTCGAGGGAGGCGGGGTAATGCGTGCGCACTTCCGCGCCGATGCGGTCCTTCAGCGGCGTGACAATCTTGCCGCGGGCGGTGTAGTCCTCAGGGTTCGCGGTGAAGACCAGCAAAACATCGAGCGGCAGCCGCAGCGGGTAGCCCTTAATCTGGATGTCGCCTTCCTGCATGATGTTAAAGAGGCCGACCTGAATCTTCCCTGCAAGGTCCGGCAGCTCGTTAATGGCAAAGATGCCGCGATTCGCCCTCGGGAGCAATCCGTAATGGATGGTCAGCTCGTCGGAGAGATCGCGGCCGCCCCGCGCCGCTTTGATGGGGTCCACATCGCCCAGGATGTCGGCAATGGTGACGTCGGGCGTGGCGAGCTTTTCCACGAAGCGGAGATCACGCGGCAGCCAGGCGATCGGCGTGGCGTCGCCTTCGGCGGCGATGCGCTCCCGGCACGCCCGGCAGATGGGGCGCAGGGGATTGTCGTTGATCTCGCAGCCGGCGACGACCGGAATCGCTTCATCCAGGAATTGCACCAGGCCGCGCAGGATGCGGCTTTTGGCCTGCCCGCGCAGGCCGAGCAGGATGAAATTGTGGCGGGAGAGTAGCGCGGTGACGATTTGCGGCAAGACCGTCTCTTCATAGCCGTGAATGCCCGGAAAGAGCGGCTGGTTGGTTTCGAGCGCGCGGAGAAGATTTGCGCGGATCTCGTCTTTCACGGAGCGCTCCGCCCCGACATGGGCGGCGCGACGGAGGTCGCCGAGTGTCGCGGCCCGGCCGCGCGGTGCGGATGCCAGCTTCGGTACCATAGTCGTCATGTAGACCCCATTGGGCGCGCCATTTCTTGCGGTGCGCCGAGAATCTGACTCCTAGAAGATGCGCCGGCGGCGGGAAGCGTTATCCCCCCGCTCCGGCAAGCTCAGTTCCACCCGTGGCCGTTTCCCCCGGCGCCTCTCTTCCGTTGTGACGCCTGTTGCAGGTGCGGCGCCCAATCCCGAAAAAGTGCGACGAGACGCGCCTGTCGCGCCGCTTCATCCCGCAACTCGAGGAGCTGCTGTTTCCAGAGCAAGTCCAACGGCAGGCTCGCGGCCATGTGATAGGAGATGCCCGAACCAGCCTGCTCCTCCACGTCCCTGGGGTAGTCGCCGAAGACCAGGGTATAGCAGGCCTCATAAAGCTCGAAGAGCTGTTTGCGGACCGCTGCCTCAGCCGGGGAGTCTTCGTCCTCGAGATACTCGACCATACCTTCGAGCAAGGCGTCTTTCGTGAGGAGCTCAGTGACCCGAAAGGGAGCGCGGCCGCGCGTGAGGATGTCGACCCGGCCATCCTCATAGCGTTGGATCACCCGAGTGATTTCTGCAGTGCAGCCGACTCGCGCCATTCCGTTGGGAAGACCAAGCAAGACGCCAAATTCAGTTTTGTCTTCCAGGCAATTCTTTACCATGCCGCGATAACGCGGCTCGAAGATGTGCAGGGGAAGATCGGCGCCGGGGATTAGCACGACGTTCAAGAGGAAAAGTGGAATTCGATCTGGCCGCATGAGTCCCACTGGCGATCATAACAGACGGGGAGAGAAAGGAGCGAAGCGGCCTGCAAGGGAGCAAGTGCTTCAGCCCAGTTCAGCCAGAAGAGACTCCATCTCGGAGCTGGCATGCGAGTCGCCCTTCCTGGCGGCCACCGAGAGGCCCACGCGCAGAATCTGCTTCGCTTCGTCAGGGCGCGAGTCGCGCACGAGCAACTGGCCATACATCTGATACCCGGGCACGTATTCGGGGTTCGTCTCCAACAATTTCCTGAATTCGGCGCCGGCTGCGGCGGTCTCGCCGGAATTCATGTATTCGAGGGCAAGGCCGTAGCGCGCAAATGCATCGCCGGGCCGAGCGGCGACAAGCTCTTCCAGCATCTGCCGCCGCGTTTTTCTTTGAGGCTCGCTGGTCATCTTGCGTATTATACGGGGCGGGCCGTATTCCCGAAACCTTCAGCGGCAGAGAGGCAGCGATGACCCCGAACAAGAAATCTCGTCGAGCGCTAAAAATGAGCGAGGAAAGGCTGCCGGGAAAGCCGATAAGCGCTTCCCGCGCGGAGATGACGGAGATTGTCCTGCCCAGCGAGATCAACCCCATGGGCAAGCTTCTGGGCGGGCGCGTGATGCACTGGGTGGACATGGTTGCGGCGATGGCGGCGCACCGGCATTCGAACAGCCTGGTGACCACGGCCTCCGTGGACTATCTGGATTTCCGCAATCCGGTGAGCGTCGGCGAGATCGTGACGCTGAAAGCACAGGTGAACCGGGCTTTTACCACGTCGATGGAAGTCGGGGTGGAGGTGCACTCGGAGAATTTCTTGACGGGAGAGCGGAAGCACACCACCAGCGCCTTCGTCACCTATGTGGCCCTCGACGAGGTCACCGGAGAGCCCAAGCCGGTGCCGCCGCTCCTGGTGAGCACGGCCGAAGAGCGCCGGCGCTACCGGGAGGCGGGAGAGCGAAGAAAGGTGCGGCTCGCAAATCGCTTTGGAAGAAAGGAATAGCCGGGCGGGGATCAGTTGACGGCCCCAACCCAACGAGGAGTCGTCGTGGGCTGTGGGCTGCCGCCTGCGGGCTCTTCGGTGATCGTCAGGGCTTTCGTGTCGCCTCTCGAAGCTGGCGGTGCGCTCACCAACAGCACAAACGTCCCATCCGGCTGAGGCCGCGCAAATCCGGCCGGGATAGGCTTCCCGCCCTGAGCTCTCGGGAGGAGCCACAATTCGAGCGTGCGGTCGCCGGCGGGAGCAGGGATCTTTACTCCCGCCACGACAATTCCCAGTTGGGCGTGCCAATAAGCGCGCATCGGAGGAGCGCCGTTTCGCTCGGAGTGAGGCATGGCCACTTGCACCGAAGCGGGGTCCGCGAGAATCAGGGCGGTGCGCTGGGCATTGGCGCGCTCCTTTTCCAGCCTGGCGCGCTGCTCGGTGGTCGCAACCGATTGCAGCCGAAGTTGCGCGAGCTCCCGCCGTAGCCGCTTGGCTTGCCAGCCAGAATACACGCTGAGAATCAGGAGCGCGGCCAGCCCTGCCCAGAGCCAGATCGACGCGCCGTTCGCCTTGCGCGCTCTCTCTTCTGGCTGTAAAGCCCGCATCCGGCGGCCCTTGAGCACTTCCGGCTCTCCACAAAGTATTTTCGGCAGTGAGGGCGGATCGGATGACCCGCGAACACTGTGTATGACCAGGGCGCGGCGGAGTCAAGCGCCGCGCGATTGCAAGTACTCCTGCGCCGCCGTGGCCGCGCGCCGCGCCACGTCAATGCACGCACCGACGGCTGGACCTTCCAGATAGTTCCCGGCGAGGAACAAACCCTGAGATTGTTCGCAGGTCTTTTTGATCTCCTGCACAAGCTCGGTATGACCCCGCGTGTATTGCGGAATCGCGCGCGGATATTGCTTCACCGACCAATGAGCGGGCGCTCCCCGAATTCCCAGGACGGGAGCGAGCTCCCGCAGAAGA
>DASZZJ010000067.1:0-8784 GCA_035545075.1 Candidatus Acidiferrales bacterium | reverse complement strand
CGCCTGCTGGCCAATTCGGCTCCCCGATGTCAGGACCGTAGAACGAATTGATTGCGAGAGCGAGTTCTCCTACTTGGTGTCGCTCCACTTCCGTTTCGAGGGTGTTGCCGCCTTCGCGCTGGGCGTAAAGTGCAAGCAATTTGATGCCGGACAAGAGTTGGGCTCGGTTCAAGAGGATCGCGCTTTGGTACAGCTTGTCCCCGAAGGCGCTTGCGATTTCCTGCAGTCGTGACGGCGACAGGACGTTCGAGGTTAACTTTTTATGTGCCTCGACGACGACCTTGTCGTCGCTGGAAGCCATTGCGAGCGACAGGCAAACGTTTAACCAGGCCAGAAACGCAGCACCAGCCTCGTAGTTGAATCGTTTGGCCATTTCCACCAGCTCTTCACGCGAGGGCTTGCGCTGGCCGAGGTCGTAGAACGAGATCGCGGCTATAAGTTTACGGGCACCGTGATTGCGCTCTTGCTCTTCCAATTGGACCTCGGATCACAGGAGGTTTACGGCAGATCCATGTACATTTTGTTAGATAGTATAGCTGTCGGCGGCATTAAGCATACCGGGCGTGCGGGTAGAAACGGAAAGTCGTTTTTTTCTACTGAGGAAACGCAGCGTTTCTGACGGCATAGACGGCGAGTGCCCGGATGACGGCGCACTCGGAAACAATCCACTTGACTAAGTAATGCGCGGAATGGTCGTCGCGCCACTAGCGAGAGCGAGGGCGATTTGACACCCCTCGGATGCGCCGATAGTATCCAATCGTAGAGGCGACTTCACGTTGCCGAGGAATCTCTCGGTGTAACCCCATGAAACTGGTTTACTTCGATTGCTTTTCCGGGATCAGCGGCGACATGGTCCTCGGCGCGCTGGTGGACGCAGGTTGTCCCCTCGAAGAGCTGCGCGCGGGACTGAGCGGCCTCGCGCTGAGCGGCTGGGAGATTTCGGCCGAGAAGGTATGGAAGAACGGCATGGCCGCCACTTATGTCCGCGTGGGGACGGAGGAGCAGGCGAAGCACCGCTCGTTGAGCTCGATTCTCGAGATTCTGGAGAAGTCGTCATTGGCCGCGCCGGTGAAAGAAAGAGCGGCGGCGATATTCCGGCGGCTGGGCGAGGCGGAAGCGAAAGTACACGACGTGCCGATTGAAAAAGTGCACTTCCACGAGGTGGGCGCGCTGGATGCGATTGTAGATATCGTGGGCGCGGCGATTGGGTTCCAGACGCTGGGAATCGAGCGGTTCGCGTGTTCGGCGCTCAATGTGGGAAGCGGAACGGTGAAGACGGCGCACGGGGTGCTGCCGGTGCCCGCACCGGCAACGGCGGAACTGCTGCGCGGGACGCCGACGTATTCATCGGGGGTGGAAAGGGAACTGGTGACGCCGACGGGCGCGGCGATCGTGGCCACCCTGTGCGAGGAGTTCGGACCGCTGCCGAGAATGAGCGTCGCGGCGATCGGCTACGGCGCGGGAACGGCGGATTTACCGGGCCAGCCGAACGTGGTGCGCATCCTGGTGGGAGAAGCGGCAGAAAGCGGAGCGTCGATCGGGACGGCCGAGGAAGTGGCGGTGATCGAGGCCAACCTGGATGACATGAATCCGCAAATCTACGGCTACTTTCTGGAGAAGGCGCTGGCCGCGGGAGCGCTGGATGTCTACACAACGCCGGTGCAGATGAAGAAGAACCGGCCCGGAGCGCTGCTGACGGTGCTGTGCAAGCCGGAGAATACGGACGTAATTCTCAAGCTTATTTTCGCGGAGACGACGACTTTTGGAGTGCGCACCTACCGCGCCGAGCGGCGCGTACTGCCGCGGGAATGGGTGACGGTGGAGACGGCATTCGGCGACGTGCGCATGAAGTTGTCGCGAGCGAACGGAAGGATTCTGCGCGCGGCACCGGAGTACGAGGATTGCCGGAAACTGGCGACAGAGCGCGACGTGCCGTTGCAGAGGGTGATGGCAGAGGCCATGAGGAATTATGAGGAGCAAGTAAGGAAAGGAGGTTAAGGAAGTTAAGGAAGGTAATAAAGTTAAGGAACAGAGGGAAGAGGGAATAGTGGCGGGAACGAAGCCTAAGTTTTATCTGACGACGCCGATCTACTATACGAACGGCCTGCCGCACATCGGCCATACGTATTCGACGATCGTTTGCGACACAATCCGGCGCTACAAGCGGATGCGGGGATACGACGTGGTGCTCACGACGGGGACCGATGAGCACGGCGTGAACGTGGAGCGATCCGCGCGGAAGGCGGGGAAGTCGGAAGCGGAATTCGTCAACGAAATGGCGGGCGAATGGCGCCGCTTGTGGGACGAGCTGGGGATCCAGGGCGACGAATTCATCCGCACGACGGACCTGGAGCACGCACGAACCGTGCAGTGGCTGTTCCGGCTGTGCCGCGAGAACGGCTACGTGTACAAAGGGAATTACGCCGGGCAATACTGCATCCACGACAACGCCTACGTGATGGACGCGAAACCCGGCGACCCGTGCCCCGATTGCGGCCGGCCGACGGAGACGGTGACCGAGGAAAATTACTTCTTCAAGCTGTCCGCGTTTCAGAAGCCGCTGCTGGACTTTTACGCCAAGAACCCGGATTTTATCCAGCCGGATACAAGGCGGAACGAGGTGCTGAGCTTCGTCGAGGGCGGGCTCAGGGACTTGAGCATCACGCGCACGTCGATCCGCTGGGGAATTCCGGTGCCGGGGGAGGAGCCGCACGTTTTCTACGTGTGGTTCGACGCGCTGACCAGCTATCTGAGCGCGGTGGGCGGGCCGGACTACAAGGATCGTGGCTTCTGGCCGGCGGACTTGCACCTTGTCGGGAAAGAGATCATCCGCTTCCACGCCGTCTACTGGCCGGCGTTTTTGATGGCAGCGATGCTGCCGCTGCCCAAGCAGGTGTGGGCGCACGGCTGGCTGCTGATGGACAGCGCGAAGATGAGCAAGTCGCTGGGGAACGTGGTGCGGCCGCGGCCGATCGTGAGGGTGCTGGGAATGGACGCGCTGCGATATTTCCTCCTGCGCGAGGTGGTCTTCGGGCAGGACGGGAACTTCAGCTACGACGCGCTGGTGCAACGGTACAACAGCGACCTGGCGAACGGGCTGGGCAATCTTGCCAGCCGTACGCTGGCGATGGTCGAGAAGTACTGCGGAGGGAAGATCCCCGCAGAACCGACGGAAGGCGCACCGGGGCGAGAAGCGCCGGTGAAGTCGGCGGCGCTTTCCGCGATCAAGGACGTGCCCGAGTGTTATGAAAAGCTCGCTTTCTCCCGAGGGCTCGAGAAGATCTGGGAACTGATTGCCGAAACGGATAAATACATTTCCGACCAAAAGCCCTGGGAACTTGCGGAAAGGCCGGGGGATCAAGAAAAGCTGGCAGAGGTTCTGGCGACGAGCGCGGCGGCGATCCGTATTTCGCTGATTCTGGCGCATCCCGTGCTGCCGGCCGCGACGGAAAGACTCTGGCGGCAGATTGGATTGCCGGGAGGCGTCGCGGAGCAGGACCTCAATCATCTGGCATGGTCTTACCTTCGGCCGGGGTTAAGAATCGGAAGGGCGGAAGCAGTTTTTCCGCGGGTGGACAAGGCTGAAGCTGTGGAAAGGATGGAAGCGATGGAAAAGGAAGCGCAAAATCCAACCCCTGCCCCTGTGGCGGCGAGCACGCCGACAAGCGGAGCGGCCGCCACGCCGCAAGCGACTCCTCCTGCGAGCGAGAAGATTGCGATTGAAGATTTCACCAAGGTCGAGATGCGGGTGGGGCAGGTGAAGACGGCCGAGCGTGTGCAGGGCGCCGACAAATTGCTGAAGCTGACGGTGGACATCGGCAGCGAGGTGCGGCAGATCGTGGCCGGAATCGCGCAACACTACGAGGCGGATGCGTTGATCGGGCGCAAAGTCGTCGTGGTGGTGAACATGCTGCCGCGCAAGCTGCGGGGAGTGGAGTCGAACGGCATGATCGTCGCGGCATCGGTGGGTCCGGAGGGGCGGCCCGTGCTGGCGGGGTTCCATGAGGAAGTGGAAGTGGGGGCGCGACTGAAATAGCGGCACGGCATTTCGCGCCGCTGCAACTCCACCATGGAACTGATCGATTCGCACGCGCACATTGATTTTCCGCAGTTCGACGAAGACCGCGCCACGATGCTGGAACGCGCGCGCGCGGCGGGGGTCACGACGCTGCTTGCGGTGGGGACGGGGCCGGGTCCGGAGAAACTGGACGCGGCGATTCCTTACGCGGAGCAGAACGATTGGATTTACACCAGCGTAGGGATCCATCCGCACGAAGCGAAACAAGCGACACCCGAACATTTGAGCAAGCTCGCGGGGCTGGCGCGGCACCGAAAGGTCATCGCCTGGGGAGAGATCGGCCTCGACTACCATTACGATTTTTCGCCGCGGGAGACGCAAGAGCGCGTTTTCCGCGAGCAACTCTTGCTGGCGAGCGAGGCGAGACTCCCCGTCATCATCCATTGCCGCGAAGCTTGGCCGGACTGCATTGCCATACTTGAAAAGGACTGGCGCGCCACGGGGCTGGGCGGAATCTTTCACTGCTTCAGCGGGACACTGGAAGAGGCGCGGGGCGGGCTGGAGATGGGCTTCTACGTCTCTTTTGCGGGAAACGTGACCTATCCGAAGTCGCAGAATCTGCGCGACGTGGCGAAGGCTTTGCCGCTGGACCGCCTGCTGATCGAGACCGATTCTCCTTATCTGGCGCCGCAGGCCAAGCGGGGCAAGCGGAACGAACCGGCCTACGTGGCCGAGGTAGCGCGCACGCTGGCGAGTGTGAGAGACTTGCGTGTCGAAGAGGTCGCCGTGGCGACGGCGGAGAACTTCCGGCGCCTATTCGGTCTCGAAACACCGCCGGCCGGGCTGGGGATGGCCGGTGCCGGCGGCCAAAACGCAACCGTGGAAATGTAGGAGGCGGCCATAGCGCTGCTGACAACCAAGGAGATCTTCGACCTCGTCCGGGATGACCTGGCGCTGGTGGAGAGCGAGCTTGCCCGGGAGAGCGGCGCGGCGTTTGAGCCGGTCTCCGAAATCAGCACCTACCTGCTCGGCGGCGGAGGGAAGCGCCTGCGGCCTGCGCTGATGCTGCTTGCCGCGGGGTATTCGGGCTATCGCGGACGGGGCGCGATCCGGCTGGCGGCCGTGGTCGAGCTGATCCACACGGCGACGCTGATCCACGACGACGTGATCGACAGCGCGGCCACGCGGCGCGGCCGGTCTTCCTCGAACTCGCGCTGGGGAAATCACCGCAGCGTGCTCGCCGGCGACTGGCTCTACATGCAGGCTTTCCAGATGGCGCTGACCGAGCGCAACTTTCGAATTCTGGACATCTTGATCGACTTGACTCAGAAAATGGTGGAAGGGGAGCTGATTCAACTCGAAAAAATCGGCCGCTTGGATGTCGTCGAACAGGATGCGCTTCAACTGGCCACCTACAAGACGGCGTGCCTGTTCAGCGGGTGCGCGCGGCTGGGCGCGGTGCTCGGCGGGATCGCCGAGGATTGCGAACAGAACCTTGCCGAGTACGGCCGCTGCGCGGGGCTTGCGTTCCAGCTTGTGGACGACCTGCTGGATTTCACGGCATCGGCGGAACAGCTCGGCAAGCCCGTGCTAAGCGACTTGAAGGAAGGCAAAGTGACATTGCCGCTCATCTACGCCATGGAGAACGGCAACCGGGAAGCACGGGAACTGGTGGAGCGCGTGCTGGCCGAAAAGGAATTTCACAGCGTGCAGCCGGAAAGAATTGTCGCGCTGGTACGGGATTCCGGCGCGCTCGACCGCGTGCGCAACCTCGCTCACGAATATGCGCGGCAGGCGAAGGCCTGCCTGAACGGCCGCGTAGACACCGAATATGGCCGCGCGCTGCTCACCGTGCCGGATTTCATCCTCGAGCGCGAGAACTAGAAGCGCCGCCGGCCATTTTCCCATGCTGCCGTTCAAGCTGGTTTATCACCCGCGTTACGACCTGAATCTTGGCGCGCACGTCTTCCCATCGCGAAAGTTCCGCCTGATTGCCGAGTACCTGCTGCGAGAGAAACTCGCCGAACCGGGGGATTTCCTCGAGCCGCCTCCGGCGAGCGACGAAGACATCCTGCGGGTGCACACCGAAGACTGGGTCTCGAAGCTCAAGGACGGCACGCTGACGCTGTCCGAAGAGATGAAACTCGAAGTTCCGTACTCGCCGGAACTGGTCGAGGCGGTGTGGCTGGCCGCGGGCGGCTCGATTCTGGCGGCGCAGCGGGCGATGGTGGATGGATTTGCGGCGAACCTCGGCGGGGGGTTTCATCACGCGCATCCGGGCTACGGCGAGGGTTTTTGCGCGATACACGATGTGGCCGTGGCGATCCGGCGGCTGCTGGCCGACGGACGCATCGAGAAAGCGATGGTCGTGGACACGGATGTCCACCACGGCAACGGCACGGCCGCGATTTTCCGGGACGATCCGAGAGTCTTCACACTTTCGATTCACCAGCTCAACAACTATCCGGCGTACAAGCCGTCTTCGAGCCTGGACCTGGACATGCCGGACGGGGCGGAAGACGACGAGTATCTCTCCGCGCTTGGCCCCGCCGTTCGCCGCTCGCTGGACAGTTTTCAGCCGCAGCTCGTGTTTTACGTTGGTGGGGCGGATCCGTACTGCGAAGATCAACTCGGCGGTCTCTCGCTGACGATGGAGGGCCTGCGGCAGCGCGACCGGCTGGTCTTTGAAGAGACTCGCCGCAGAGGCATTCCCGTGGCTGCGACCCTGGCGGGAGGCTACGCGCGCCAAGTGGATGACACGATACGGATCCACGTAAATACAATTCTTGCGGCGCGCGAAGTAGCCGGAGAATTTTCGTCCGCTGCGGCGGAACGAAAAACTTAGTCCGGCTGCGAGCTGGATCGCTTCAATGGTTGTCCGGGTTCGGAGAGGGATTCGCTCGCTTTGCGTAGCCCGGCAACGATTCGTTTAGAGAGCCCTGCCGATAGCCTTCGAGATCGAGCGTAACGTAGTTGAAGCCAGCCGCTCGAAGCCGGCGCGCGATTTCGAGGGCCATTTCCTGGGACAGCGCGCGAGGCAGCTCTTCGCGGGCGATCTCCACACGCGCCATCTCATCATGCAAACGGACGCGAAACTGGCGGAATCCCAACTCGCGCAGAGCCGCCTCTCCTCGTTCGACAAGAGAGAGCCGCTCCGGGGTGACGCGAGTACCGTAGGGCAAGCGGGAGGCCAGGCAAGCGGAAGCGGGACGGTCCCAGGTCGGCAGAGCCGCCTCCCTCGAGAGCAGGCGAATTTCCGGCTTGGTGAGGCAGGCATCGAGCAGCGGCGCGAGGACGCGATGCTCGGAAGCGGCACGATGGCCGGGACGAAAGTCGAGCGTGTCGTCGGCGTTCACGCCATACGCGACGGCCGTAAACTCTCTGGCTGCAGCCAATTCATCCATGACGGAGAAGAGCTCATCTTTGCAGTAGTAGCAGCGGTCCGGCTGATTGGCTTGATAGGAAGGATTCTCGAGCTCGTGGGTCTCAACGAACTCGTGCGCGAGCGGCACGGCGCGCAAGAATTCTTCGACGCGCTCCCGGTCGTAGGCGGAAAAGCTCGCGGAGAGAGCGGTGATGGCAAGAACGCGCGGCCCCAGGGCACGATGCGCCGCCCACGCGAGATAAGCGGAATCGGCGCCGCCCGAAAGCGCAACCAGGAGCGATTCGGCTGCCGCAAGCCGGCCGAGGAGCAGAAGCTCCTTCTGCTTGGCCGGCGATTCCGGCGCGGCGCCTCCGCGAATCTGAACATAGGTACTCATCGCCGGACAGTATAGCGCAAGGAAACATGCAAGGAAGCGAGTTGAAGAAGGAACCGCGAGGGGCGTTATTTGAAATCCAGAAAGACGTCGGCGATTTTCTTAAGCGCGTCCGTGCGAAGCCAATGACCGACTTCGGCGTAGTGGACGGGCAAATCGCCGAGTACTTCCTCTCCGTGCGACTGGAGCCTGGTGAGGAATTGTTCGTACTTCAGCTTGTCGAAGAGTTCTCCGGCCGCCATCGGCCAGGATGCGCGGATGCGCTTTTCGGCGGCGAGGGAAGCGCCGGTGAGGACGAGCTCGCCATAGCGGTATTGAGGGCCTTCCGCCACGGCAATGCGATAGGAAACGGTGTGCGCCTGATCGTCGTAGACCGGCTGCGGGTCGAGTTGGACTTCAAGATAACCCCGATGGCCGTATTCTTCCTGCGCGCGGTCGAGCGCTGCCTGGATAGCCAGCCCGTCCGCGGTCTCTCCGGATTTCAAAGCGAGAGCGTCGTTCAATTGGGAAATCGTCAAGGAGGCATTCCCCGACCACTGTGCGCCCTGCCAGTGGTAGACCGCTCCTGGGGTTACGGGCACAAACACAGGAAGCATTTCCGGTAGTGGCCGGGCAGGGTTTCCGGTGAGGCGTATCTCCGGCGGCCCGATTTTTGCCCTGAGATATCCCTTCTGCAGATAGACCGGTCTCACGTGTTCGGCAAGGAACAGATCGATCTGCATGCGCGAATAGGGTTTGCCGAGAAGCTCGGACACGTGGACCTGCAGGCCGCGGGAAGAGGAGGCAAGCGGGTCAGAGAACTCGATGCGCGCAATCCGCAGGGAGGCCCCGGTGATGCGAAATACCTGGACCATGCCTTCCCCGATCGGGTTGGCAATGTACTCGTGTTCGACGGCGACCTGGAGCTGACGCGCCTGGAGAAGCTGGCGGACGGCCTCGGCGATGCGGTCGAGAACGCTGCCGCCTTCGGGGCAGGTCCCGTCATAGAAGGGAACCGTCTTCTTAATG
>DASZZJ010000066.1:0-2727 GCA_035545075.1 Candidatus Acidiferrales bacterium | reverse complement strand
TCTTTGCATCGGCTAAGGCGGAGAGCGAAGCGAAGCTCTCTTCCCTCTTGGTGTCGCGGGAGACGAGCTGGATCTTCGCGTTGCCCGCCGGGTGCGTCTCCAGGACGCAGGAGGCGTAGCGCGTGATCGCCGCGTTCACCGTGACTGCGCCTGGGTGGAAGAGATAGAGCGGCCAAATGTCGAGCGTGCCGCCGGCCAGATCCACGCGCGTCGGGGCTCTGGCCTCGATTCTCACTTGTTGCCGCTTCCGACGGCGCGGATGCGCGACGGGGTAAGCGGGCTGGGCTCCTTCTCGGCCTGCGCGATGTTCGCTTCGAAGCAGCGGCGGCAACGGGCTTCGTACATCCCGCTCGCCCCGACGACGATCAGCTCTTCCGATTCCACCAAGCGCTGCGTGTGCACGGCGGGATTGCCGCAGCGGACACAGATGGCGAGCAGCTTGGTGATCTCTTCCGCCACGGAGAGCAGCCGGGGCATCGGCTCGAAGGGCCTGCCGCGATAATCCGTATCCAGGCCCGCGACGATGACGCGCTTCCCCATGTCCGCGAGCTTGGTGCAAACACCGACGACTTCTTCGCCGAGGAATTGGGCTTCGTCAATGCCGACGACTTCGGTTCGCGCCGTCACGCGCGCCAGGACTTCCTCTCCCCTCGTCACGTTCTCCGAGGCGATTCCCAGCCCGGAGTGCGATACGATCTCGTTCGCCGCATACCGCGCGTCAATCGCCGGCTTGAAGATCTGCACCCGCTGGCGGGCGATCTCCGCGCGGCGCAAGCGCCGGATCAGCTCTTCGCTCTTCCCGGAAAACATCGGGCCCACGATGACTTCGATCCAGCCCATATTGCCTTTGACGATGTCCACGTTCGCAGCCTCCGTTTTGGTATCGAACGAATCCCGGCATCCATCCCTAGCGCGCCGCACCGGCTGTGCGATACATCTTCGCATTGTAGAACGGAGCGAAGGCGCTCACCACCGCCACGCGAAAAGCCTCCTGCCGGGTGATGAGGTCGCGGGAGAGCACGCCCCAGGCGCCCTGTGCATCGCGGATTCCCGCCGCCCCGGCAAAGCGGTCGATGGCTGCGGCCAGTTCCACTCCGTCTTCGAGAACTTCACGGGCGAGCGCCTCCGGCATTTCGATTCCGCCGCTGCATCCAAAGAATCCCAGAGCGCCATCGCTCACGTAAGCCCAGCTTTCCAGGAAGACTCGGCGCCGGCCATCTTCGTGCAAGACGTCGAGCCCGCCCTCGAGCCCGACGAAATAGCGCCAGGGCTCGGCGTGACTCCGCGCGAGTTGAATCAGTCGTTCGGCGCGCCGCCGCGCTCCGCGCATCAACTCTTCCCGGCTGAGCGGAGTATGGCTGACTCCGCTCTCCACTTCCACGCCCGCAACGTCAAACGCAGCGCCGGGATCGAGCGCCGCCCCGATGAACCCCAGCGCCTCTCGGACGGCATTCAGCTTCGGGCGGCGCCGACTGCCGACCGCGACGATGATCTTTTCCATCCGCGTCCCTGACCTGCCGAGTGAGATTGTAACGGCAGGTCATGGAGAATTTCACGCGGAAAGAATGAGGGGGACGAGAGGGTTGAGGAAATCCGAGGAGGCATCTGGAGCGGCCTATCGGAATCGAACCGACACCTGAACCTTGGCAAGGTTCCGTACTACCACTATACTAAGGCCGCCCAACGCACTTCTTTTATAGCACTTTCACTCACAGCCCACAAGCCGACCTGCGAGCACACGTGCGCGCCGTTCCGTCTATGGCAGCAAACAGCGAATCAGCGTCTCTGATCTTCTAGGAGAGCTGGCTGACCCGTGCGCTCTTGACCACGGGCGACTTTCTCTGCCGTTCGGCGAAGCGAGCAGCTTTGTCGCGGTCCGTGTACACGCGGCCGAATTTTTCACCGTCCGCATAGTACACGGTAACGAGCCAGTGATGATGCCTGCGGCGACGATCACTGCTGAAGGAAGCTTTCTTCCTTTTCTTTTTCAAGATTCGTCCCCTCGATGAAGATAACCGGGCAACTATCGCAGTTCTGCCGATCATACGCAAGTAACGTGTGAGCTACTGACATGGTGGGAATATAGGGCCGAGCTATCTCCATCCCATACAACTGCGCCCGCAAGAATTCCGGATTACCGATGAAAGAGACCGCTACCGATACGCCATACCCGTTGCAGGCCCCGCCAACAACTGTTGTCGGCGGGCGTGCTCTCGCTTCTAAGGAGATGAAACGTCAGGTGCAGGCCATAGGTATCATCATCCGCCGGAGTGAAGGCCCCGATGTGCCGTTCGATTTTCGGCGTGGCCGCGCCATTTCGAGAATCAGGAGCCGGCCTCACCAAACCATCCGGGATTCTGCCGCATCCAACGACTGTGCGAGAAAGCGGGGTTTTGCCTCCCGGGCCGCAAGGTGCCAACGGGGGGAGAAAATAGGCGAAAAGCGAAACATTTTTGAGTTTATTGCGTCTTATAGAGGTGAGGGGGCAAGCGGAAAAGGCGGCAATTATGAACATTCTGAAACATCCGCCCATCGTTGAGGACCTGAGGAACCACTCTCCGGAGCAGCTTGCCGAGCTGCGGATGCTCCTCGAGGCGGAGGCGCCCGCGCGCCCCGATCCGCGGCGCCCGCGTTTCTTTGAGATCCAAGGGTCAACCAGCGTATTTTACATTTTCAAATATCCGAGCGGCACAAAGGTCCTCCTGATTGGCGTGTGGGATCGCGACC
>DASZZJ010000065.1:0-30664 GCA_035545075.1 Candidatus Acidiferrales bacterium | reverse complement strand
GGGTGGCTCACGATTTCAACAATCTGCTGACGGTGATCAAGGGCCATAGCGATTTGCTGCTGGCGCGGATTGAACGCGGAGACCCTGCTTACGGCAGCAGTGAACAGATCCAAAAAACGGCCGACCGTGCGGCTTCACTCACCCGGCAATTACTAGCCTTCAGCCGAAGGCAAGTGCTACAGCCGAAGGTCCTCGACGTGAACACGCTCATCGCCGAGATCGGTAAACTGCTAAGGCGGCTGATTCGCGAAGATATCGAGTTCCTCATCCGACTTGGCGAATCCCTTGGCCGGGTGAAAGCGGACCCGGGACAGATCGAACAGGTGCTCTTGAACTTGACCGTCAATGCCTGCGATGCGATGCCACAGGGCGGCAGGTTGACCATCGAAACGCATAACGTGGTAGTTGACAAGGAATACGCGCGAAGACGTCCCTCGATCCAGCCCGGTCGTTACGTGATGCTTGCTGTCAGCGATACCGGGCACGGGATGGATGCAGCCACCAAGGCACGGATATTTGAGCCGTTTTTCACCACAAAGGAACCAGGGAAAGGAACGGGGCTGGGCCTTGCGACCGTGTATGGCGTGGTAATGCAAAGTGATGGCTTCATCTGGGTGGACACTGCGCCAGGCAAGGGATCCCGATTCGAGATCTACCTACCGCGAGTTCGCGAGCAGTCAGACCACTCCACGCTGGAGAACGCTACTGCCGGGTCCGCTCGCAGATCTGAGACCGTGCTCATTGTGGAAGACGAGGAGGAAGTTCGAGCGCTGGCCTCCGAGTTCCTGCGGGCAGCGGGTTACAGAGTGCTCGCCGCTCAGGACGGGGCCGAAGGGCTGAAGATTGTGGAACGCCTGGGCAAGACGATTCATCTTCTGGTCACGGATGTGGTCATGCCGAAAATGAGCGGGCCGGAACTCGTCAAACGGCTGAGGCCTCTCCTGCCCGACCTGAAGATTGTCTATATGTCTGGCTACATCGAACAAAACGAGGACTGTAGAAGGCTCTTGGAAGAATCATTCTACCTTCAGAAACCATTCTCTCGCGACATGCTTCTGCGTCTGGTTAGCCAGGCCCTCAGGAACAAGCCATTAGCACATCCAATCGCGCAAACCGTGAATAATTAGCAGGCGGGTTTTGCTTTCAAAGAGGGGGGAAAGCAGAGGGATTCCCTTAATCCTGAGCCGGGCACCTGTGGCCCGGACCCCGCGGCTAGGCTCCCTTCACAAAACATTGAGGGCAAGCGGAATGGCAGATCATGCGACGCAGAGACGAACCGTGCCGGCGTAAAAGCCGGCGCTACCAGGGCGGGCACCCGCCTACGCAAAGGCTATGGCGGGCGCGCCATCCTACGCCAAGGCTTTCCGGCAAGGCCGGAATCTTGGATCGGGTGGCTGGCCCTCCTACGCTGAAGCTACCGAGGGCTGGCGTTTTCAGGGGGTTTCAGGGAGGGTGTAGTCGAAGTCGTAGGAATGTTTTCCGTCGGTAATGATGATGTTCATTTTGCCCGCGAGGCCGGTTAGCTGGCCGGTGGCGGAGTCCGGCACGACGGTAATGTTGAACTGCATCGCGCCGCGCGTCATCGTGCCGCTGTGCTGGAGGACGAACGTGCCGCTGCGGCCCTTGAGCGTTCCGCTGACCTTCTCGAGGGCGACATAGGCGCCGGTGGAGCCTTTGGCGCCGGTGCCGAAGGCGAGCATCTGGCCCTTGCCAGTGCCTTCGAGATCGCCGTGGAACTGCTTGTCGACGGTCAACCTGCCGAAGGGAGCCTCCGTGGCCTGTTCGTCCGCCTGAGGCAACACCTTCACTTCAAATGTTCCGCTCGCATGAGTGGTCACGAGGACCCCTTTCTGGGTTGCGCTTGAAACCTGTGGATGGGTCTGCGTCTGCATCGAGGTGCCAATGCCGAGGATCAGGCAGAAGGCCGCGATGATAGAAGCTCCGGCGCGAAATCGGTTGTTCATAATTGCTCCGTTCGGCACGCTCGGGCTCCTTTGGCCGGGAGCGCAAGGACGCACTTCCGGCAGATCGGGACCGAGCTGCGGTCCATCATTGCCGATGGGGCGAGCGCACGTCAATGAGGGGGACGCGGTACCACAGTCGGCGACGGATGCCCGTAGGTTTCGGCGAAGAGAAGTCAGAGAGGGCAGCAGCGGCTGAAGCCGGTCTAGGGAATCCGGGGTGATGTCGCACCTGAAGGTGCGACCCACAATAATCGAGCAGAGGGCGAGGCGACCCGCCCTCCTACGGCAGGTCTGGTCGACCTACGCCAAGGCTACGGCGGGCGAGGGCGTCGGCTGAGTCGAAGGCTATGCTAGAGTCGTTCTCCGGCGGAGGGGAGAAAAGAGATGAGCTCGAAGTTGATGGAAGACGCGCGGCAGATGAAAGAGGCGGTGCGCAAGCGCATGCAGGCGAGCGGCGCGACGCGGTTGATGGGGTTCTCCCTGGAGGTGCTGGAGAAGGGGCGCGCGGTGATGCGCATGGATGTGCGCGAACGGCACAAGCAGATTCACGGCGTGGTGCATGGCGGCGTGCTGGCCACTCTGGCGGACACCACGGCGGCGCTGGCGGCGTATTCGGTGCTTCGGCGGGGCCGGGAGCTGGCCACGATCGAGCTGAAGATCAATTACATGCTGCCGATTGCGGACGGCCACGCGATTGCCGAGGGGCGCGTGCTGCGCGCGGGGCGGAACTTCATCGTGACGGAATGCGAGATCCGGACGCGCAAGGGGGAACTGGCCGCGAAGGCGCTGCTGACGTTTGGGGCGGCAAGCGGAAAGTCGTTGAGGTAGAGAAGCGAGAGGGAATGAAGAGAAGAAGGGCGAACTAAAGTTCGCCCCTACAAGGGCAAGGTACGCAGGACAGACTAAAGTCTGCCCCTACAAGAAAAGGAACCGGAGCCGCCGAACAGGGACGGACTAGTCGCGGTTGCCGTTGGACGAGCCGTCTTCGCCTTCCTTGAAGACGTACTTGATGCCCTTCTTGTAGATCAGGAGATTCGGACTGCCGGACCGCGTGAGCTTGATGCAATCGCGGTCGTACCACTCGACTGTGCCGTGAAGCGCCTCTCCGTCCATGAGGACGATGGTCATGGGCGTGTGAGCCTGCATCTGTTTGACCCAGTAAAAATTCTCGGCGTGGGTCTGCTCAGGCGGCGCGGGCTTCTTGTTCGGGGCCAGGCCGTGAATAGTGCGGCCCGGCAATTGTTCCTTCTGTTCGGGTAAACCTGGGCGAAATAACCTGCGGTTAATCATGGAAGCTCCTCGACGCAATCGAGATTAGGAGAGATGCGTTCCTACTCCGTGAGATGCGTGGTCGTGAGTTCAGGTTACACCATTTACGAAATCCGGCGAAGAGAAATTGGCGGGGCTCCGGCCGGGTCAGCGGGGAGGGGACGCGCCCCCGGTTGAGGCGGGAGAGAGGCCGGCGGCAAGGGCGTCGAGGCCGAGCTGGCGGTTGAGGTTCCGGCGGGTGCCCGCGGCGATAGAGTCGATTCCTTCGATGGCATGCTCGACCCATGAAGTGTCCACGGAGCGGGCGAGATCTTCGAGCTCGCTGGCGAGCGCGGGATTGCGAAGAGCGGGACGCTTCACGCCGGCGGTTAGCTCGAGAAGATCGGTGAGAAGCATATAGAAGGCGGCGAGTTGCTGTTCGAAGGGGATTTCACGGTTCTTCGCCAGGGCGGCGGTACCAGCGAAGAGGCCTGCGAAGCCGGCGCCGCGGGCGGCAGCTTCGAGGATGCGCAGGGCGCCGCGGCGGAGGTCTGATTCGGCTTCAACATCCATGACCATGGCCAGGCCGGGGCTGCCTTCGGAAAGTTGCGCGGCGAGGGCGCGCTCGGAGGGCTTGCGGCTGGTGCGTGCGGCAAGGAGCTTTTCCATGTCGGAGTCCGCGAGCGGGGCGAAATGAAATTGAAGACAGCGCGAGACGATGGTCAGCAGCAGAGACGACGGCGAAGGCGCAAGGAGGATCAGAGTGGACGTGGGCGGCGGTTCCTCGAGGATTTTCAGGAAGACGCCGGAGACGTCCCAGCGCATGGTGTCCGCGCCGTCGAGGATGAAGACCCGCCGCCGGCCCTGCGGCGCGAAATAGGCGGCGCGCTGCATGGCGCGGATCTGTCCGATGCGCAGCATGGGGCGAACCACGGGACTGCGCAGGCGGACGGGATCGGGAACCAAAGCCCAGACGTCGGGGTGGGTCTGCAAAATGAGGGGCACGCGCTCGACCATGGAGGCGTCGGCGCTCTCTCCGCGTTCGGCGAGGCCCTGCTCGATGAGCGGCACCGGGTCCGACAGGAGGCTGATCTGCTGGCAATGGGGGCATGCGCCGCAGAAATCGTCGCTCAGGCGCTCGCAATTGGCGGCCTGGGCGAACATGCGCGCGAGCGTGAATTTGCCGAGGCCGCGCGGGCCAGTGAAAAGAAGCGCGTGGGGAACGCGGCCGGTGCGAAGCGCCCCGCGGAGCGCCGTGACGATTGGTTCGTTGCCGTAGAATTCGGAGAAGGGCATCGGCGGGCCTAGGGCCGCGAAGCGCGGGCCGCGGGCGCGGAGAGGACGGGCTCGACGGCGGCGAGGAGTTCGCGGGCGATGTCTTCGGGAGGGCGCATGGCGGCGCCGGCGGAGTCGTAGCATTCGATGCGCACCCAGTTGGGGCGTAGGGCGAGGATGTCGTAGATGGCGGCGGCTTCCTCGAGATGGCGCAGGCTGGCTTCCTGGAGGTCGCGTTGGGCGGCGGTATAGTCGCGCGCGGACTTCTGCGCGATGAGCGCGTGGGCCTGGCGCGGCGGAACGCGAAGGTAGAGGACGCGAGTCTCGCGGGGAAGGGCGTAGAGCTCATATTCGAGATGCTCGATCCAGGCGATGAAGGCTTCGCGTTCTTCGCGGGGGGCGCGCGCGGTCTGGTGCGCGAGATTGGAGCCGACGTAGCGGTCGGCGAGAACGATGGAGCCCGCGGCGAGGGCCGCTTCGAGGCGCGGCTTGGCTTCGAAACGGTCGCCGGCGTAGAGCAGCGCGGTGAAACGCGGGTCCACGGTTTCGAGGGGGCCGAAATCACCGTTGAGGAATTGCGCGACCATGCCGCCGAACCAGGAGTCGTATTGGGGGAAGGCGACGCGGACAACGGAGTGGCCGCGGGCGGCGAGGGCCTTTTCAAGCAGAGCGACCTGGGTGCGCTTCCCGCTGCCGTCGATCCCTTCGACGGCGATGAATGTGCCGGTGAACGCCATGGACATCGAGAGTCTAACCGCAGACCGGGGGCGCTGCAACGGCGAGGCGTCGAGGAGGACATGCTAGGATGCGGGGTGGGATGACGCTGAACACGATCCGCGAAAACCTGCTCAGGATTCAAGAGCGAATCGCACGCGCGGCGGCGCGAGCGGGGCGGCGCGAGGAAGAGATTACGCTGGTGGGCGTTTCGAAGACGTTTCCGGCGGAGAGCATCCGCGAGGCGTTTGCGGCGGGCGTCCGGCATTTTGGCGAGAACCGCGTGCAGGAGTGGGAAGCGAAACGAGGCGGCGTGGAACACCTGGCGGCGCTGTGGCACCTGGTCGGGCACTTGCAGAGCAACAAGGCGGCGCGGGCGGCGCGGATTTTTGATTGCGTGGATTCGGTGGATGACCTGGCTGTGGCGCAGCGTCTGGACCGGGCAAGGGCCGAGGTGCAAGGGGCGAAACCGGTTCGGGTGCTGATCGAGGTCCGGCTGGCGCCGGAAGAGACAAAGAGCGGAGTGGGGGTGACAGACGTGCCGAAGCTGGCCGAAAAGATCGTCGAGCTGCCGCGGCTCGAACTGGCAGGGCTGATGTGCATTCCGCCGCTGGGCGGAAACCCCGAGGCGTCACGCCCCTATTTCCACCGGTTGCGGGAATTGCGCGACGCGCTGGCCCGAGTGTTGGGGCGGGGATTGCCGGTACTCTCGATGGGAATGTCGCACGATTTTGAGGCGGCGATCGAAGAAGGCGCAACGGAAGTGCGGGTGGGAACGGCGCTTTTCGGAGAACGAACGGCGAAGGGATGAGGAGGCGTGGTCGAGATTCAGCAGAGGGACGGCGCGGGGGTCGTGGCGGTGCGGGTGCAGCCGCGGGCGAGCAAGGACGAGATTGCCGGGGAATGGAACGGCGCGCTGAAGGTGCGCTTGCAGGCGCCGGCGGTGGAAGACCGGGCGAACGAAGCGCTCGTGGAGTTTCTGGCGGGAGTTTTGAGAATCCCGAAGGCGGCTGTTAGAATTCTGGGCGGCGAGCGGAGCCAAAACAAGCGCGTCGAGATTCGCGGAGTGACTTCGGAGCAGGTAAGAGGGTTGTTGGAGGAAGAGGCGTAGGGCGCGGCGAAGGAAGAGGAAGAAGAGGCGGATAGGGATGGCGGCGGAGATATCGGCGATACAAGAAGACTTGCGCGGGGCGAAGCTAGACGGCTGGCTTTTCTACGATTTTCGCGGGCGCGACCCCATCGCGCAGCGGATTTTGCAACTGCCCGAAGGGATGCGGACGCGACGATGGTATTACTTCGTGCCGGCGAAGGGGAAGCCACGGAAACTGGTGCATCGGATCGAGAAAGAGTCGCTGGCGCCGCTGCCCGGGGAGACGCTGTACTACGCGGGGCAGGAAGAGCTGAAGAGGAACCTGAAGAAGCTCCTGGGACGGGCGAAGCGAGTGGCGATGCAATACTCGCCCAAGAACGGGATTCCCTATGTGGCGATGGTGGATGCAGGCACGATCGAGCAGGTGCGCAGCGCGGGCGTTAGGGTGGTGACATCGGCGGACCTGGTGCAGAAATATGAAGCGTGCTGGAGCGAGGAGCAGTTTGAGGGGCACCTGGCGGCAGGGCGCGAGGTGGACCGCATTGTGCGCGGGGCGTTCGCGGTCGCGGCGAAATGTGTGCGAGAGAAGAAGGCACTCACGGAATTCGACCTGAAGCAATGGATCCTGGCGGAGTTCGACACGGCGGGGTTGCGGACCGACGAGGGGCCGGACATTGCGGTGAACGCGAACGCGAGCGATCCGCATTACTGTCCCACGGCGGAGAAGGCCGCGCCGATACAGGAAGGGGATTTGCTGCTGCTGGATGTTTGGGCCAAGCAGAAGAAGGCGGGGAGCGTCTATTACGACGTGACGTGGATGGGATTTCTCGGCGCAAAGGTGCCGGAGAAGCAGGCGAAAATCTTCCGGCTCGTGCGCGAGGCGCGGGACGCGGCTTTGGAATTCATCCGGGCGGGCCTGGCCGCGGGGAAGCCGCCGCAGGGCTGCCAGGTGGACAACGCGGCGCGAAAGGTGATTGAGAAGGCGGGCTACGGAAAGTTTTTCTTTCACCGCACGGGGCACAGCATCGGCGAAGCAGTGCACGGGAACGGCGCGAACATGGACGGCCTCGAAACGCACGACGTGCGGCGCCTGATTCCCCGGACTTGCTTTTCCATCGAGCCGGGGATTTACCTGCCCGAGTTCGGGATTCGCAGCGAATTCAACGTGTACATTGACGGGAACGAGGCGCGGATCACGGGCGCGGTGCAAACCGAAATACTTCCTCTGCTGGCGGGATGATGGCGGAAGGAAAGCAGCAATCCGGGGAAACACGGGCCGGCGCGAGCCGCGAGGGCTACGCGCTGGGAATCGGGCTCGCGGGGTGGCTCGTGCCGGGGCTGGGACATGCGCTGCAACGGATGTGGGGCCGGGCGGCGGCGTTTTTCCTCTGCGTCGCATTGCTGGTGGTGCTGGGCGCGCGGCTGAGGGGGAATCTGTTCACCGCGGCGGCGGACGACGCGTTCGACCGGCTGGGGTATGCGGCGGACCTGGGAACAGGAAGTTTTTATTTTTTGGCGCGGTCGCTCGAGAGTAATGGCGCCGATATCTCGAAAGTCGGCGGGGATTACGGGACGCGGTTTCTGGCGGCGGCCGGGGTGTTGAACCTGCTCGCGGCATTGCACGCCTTTGAGGCGGCGCGGAAAAGGAAAGCCTGACCGGCTCCAGCCATGACACTCAGCCATTTTCAGGGCATGGTTTTATTCGCCGTGATCGTCTCGGTGGCGTTCGGATTCCTGAGCCGGCGGCGGCCGCTCGACCGCGTGAAATACATCGCGTGGACGCTGTTTGTGTTTTTGCTGGTGGGGATCGCGGTCGGGTGGGCGATGTATCCGTTTTCGAGGTGAGCGGCGCGAGTCCGCAGGAAGGCCAATTTTTCGCGCGATTTGCGGTATATTTCAGCGGATGCTACAGTGAAAGAATCAAGCCGAGGTAGCTCAGTGGTAGAGCAGCCGATTCGTAATCGGCAGGTCGCGAGTTCAACTCTCGCCCTCGGCTCCAGCCTCATTCACCCCGAAATCTAGGCGCTTGGCGCTGCGCGAAAGCCTGGACAAACGTGGCCCTGGCCGTGGCGGTTCGGATGCCGCGCGGTATCCGGCCGCATCGTTCATGATTTCTATCCGAGATGAAGCTCAGCCGCGGGGATTCCAACTGGCGTAGAAATCGTTGGAGTCAATGGGTTTCGCCGAAAGACCGAGCTGAAGGATCTGCATCTGGTCGCGGCGGTCGAAGACTTTGCCGGGCAGAATGAGCTTCGTGATCAGGCGAACGCCGCCGAAGGCGATCCCGAAGACGATCGCTGCACCGAGGAAGACGCCGGTGCCGATGATGGTGTTGACGACGACGACCGGCCAGGGCGGATCGGTGAGGGTTTGCGCGGGTTCGTTCCAGGTGATGTTGGTTTCGTAGCGCACGCCGTCGAGAAGAGCCTGCGCCGTGGCGGGAGACGCGCCGGGCAACACAAGAGAGAGCAGAGAGCCCTTGCGGCGGATGGGGAGCCCGGAGGGCTGCGCGCCGGGGGCGAGCGCCGCTTCGATGTGCTTCTGATGCAGGCCGGCCGATTGCGGCGTGGGATATTCAAAGAGGAAGAGGCCGGTTTCCGCGCGGCCAATGCGGTAGCGGGCGAGCATCGCCTCCGCGCCTGAGTCAAAACCGATTTTATCAGCCAGCGGCGCGAGTTCCGGCCGGGAAAGATCGGCTGCCGCGGCACGGAAACCCTCCGGGCCGAGTATATATTTTTCCGAGCCGGCGATCCGGCCGGCCGCGGGCAGATAGTTGCGGATGGGTGGAAGAGGAGTCTTGTCAGCGGAGAGGCGAAAGGCGGCCGCCAGCTCGCGAAGATCGGAGATGGTGGCGCCGGTGAGGCCGGTGACGTCCACGACGGCGCTGCCGGAAAGAAAGATAGCGCGGTCCCGCGCGAGCGCGGCGTAGATTTCGAGATCGGAAGGGATCATGCCGGGCGCGCGAAGATAGGTGAAGGCCGCGAGAGCGCCGCTTGGGTCGCGCAACTGATACAGCGTGAGCGTCAGTGTGCGGGAGTCCTGGGAATAGCCCCGCCGGGTCGCGCCCGCGAGACCGGCCTCCGTCAGGACAGCCGCAGCCTCGCCCGGCTGTTTCCCGGTGGCTTCGGGGCCGAGGCGGATGGCAGGTCCGGAGGCCGACCAACCGGCAAAGTTGTCGGGCAAGGATTGCTGCGCGGAGAGGCTCGGCGCGAGCATCAGGCCGAAAACCGACGCGAAGAATAGAATACGGGGCATCCCTGTCATTCGATTGGACACCACTAGACTACTGTTGGTTGCGGGATTGTTCAACCGGAACGCCAGAAGACCGGGAGCGTCCAGCCGGATGGCGGGAAGGCAGATTGTAAGTGACGCTGTTGAGGCTCTGGAGATAGCTGGCAACTCCCTGATAGAGGCCGTCGGCGACGCGCTGGCGGTATTCCGGCTTCCGGAGCAACTGCTCGTCGGACCGATTGCTGAGGAAGGAAATCTCCGTGAGGATCGAGGGCATGTCCGCGCCAATGAGAACGACGAAGGGCGCTTTGCGCACGCCGCGGTTTCGCACCGAGCGGCTGGTTTTCTGGACGCGCCGAGAGAGCGAATCCTGGACGTCGCGGGCGAATTCGCGCGACTCTTCGATTTTCTCGGTGCGCGTGATTTTCTTCACCAGGTCTTCCAGGTCGTGAATGCCGCCGTTGGCCGTGGCGTTTTCACGAGCCGCCACGTCCATGGCTTCGGGTGTGCCCTTGAGGTTGAGGTAATAGGTTTCGATGCCGCGCGCGCCCTGGTCTTGACTGGAGTTGGCGTGGATGGAAATGAAGAGGTCGGCTTTCACTTCGTTGGCGATTTCCGTGCGGCGCTCGAGCGAGATGAAGCTGTCGTCCGTGCGCGTCAAGACCACTTCGGCGCCCGGCAGGCGCTGCTCGATGATTTTGCCCAGGCGCACTGCGAGGTCGAGGCACAGGTCTTTTTCCATCAGGCCGGTTGGGCCGATTGTGCCGGTGTCGTAGCCGCCGTGGCCGGCGTCAATCACGATGCGCCCGATTTTGAGGCCGAGCGTGCGGGTGAGCGTGGACTGGCCGTCGCGTGTGGGCGCCGGAGCCGGCGCAGCCGCCTTGGTTCGGGCGGAATCTTTCTTGGCACTGCGGTCAAGGGAGGTGTTGTTCACCGGCAAGGAATCGGGCGGCGGGGGAGCGGCCTTGGATTTTCGGTTGGAGATGGAACGGTTGACGGCTGATTCTTTGCCGGCGGGGCTGCCATTGGCGGCTGCCGGCTGCGGGGCCGCGGTGGCGGATGGCTTTTCCCCTTCGCTCGAGGCGCGCAGGGCGGGCTTCGTGCGATAAAGGTCCACGATGAGTTGCGGAGGATCATTGGCGAGCGAAGCGCTGTAATCTTCCACGCCGGAGACTTCGAGGACGACGCGCACCACGCCGGCCGAGTTCTGAGCGAGACGCACTTGTTTCAGGAGATCGCCCTTCCCGCGGAGATCCCGGTCGGCAATTCCCGGGCCGAGACGCGCAACGTGAAAATCGAAATAGATGCGGTCGGGATTCTTGATGCGGGCGGAGAAGTAGTCGGTCTTGTGATCGAGCTCGATGATCACCCGGGTCGAATCAGCCGACGCGGTGGCGGAGATTTTTTTGACGCGTGGAACTCCCGTGAACGCGGCGGAAGGCGAAGGCTGGACTTCACGGAGCTTCTCCTCGGTGCGGGCCGCGGAAACGGCCGTCGTCTTCGACGAGTCGGCGGCGTCGGAATTGTTACTGCGCTGCAGAAGGGCCAGATCGGCGAGCGCTTCCATGACTTCGCGGCGGTGAGAGGAACGCGGGTAGAGCTTCAAGAATCGTTCGTACGTCCCGGCGGCGAGCGCCGGATCGCCCAAGCGGTCTCTCTGGAGTTGGGCGGCGCGGAGGAGCGCATCGGAGCAGTGGCGGTTCCCGGGATACTCGCGCACGAGGAATTGGTAGGCGTCCACGGCGACTTGATAATAGCTGCGGCCAAAATGGTCGCCCATTTCGGAATTGAGCTCGGCGACGGCGAAGAACGCCTCGGGAACCTCCGGCGCGTGTGGCGTGATAAGGGTGACACGCCGGAAAGCGCCGGCCACTTGCTTGTAATCGGCCAGAGTACGATCCGCAAGCGGCTTGCTGTTCAAGCTTGCGCGCTGCTCTTCCGCCCGGACGAACTGAGATTGCGCGGCCTGGAGCTTTGCGGAACTCTTTTGCGTGGCGGAAGCGGGAGCAGGCGAGACAAAAAACAGCGAAGCGGCGGCGAAAGCCGTGGCCATTGCGCGGCAGTAGCTGAAGTCGAGCACGCGAACCATCTTCCTTGGACAATCAGTCGTTGGTGAAGATGATGCGGCCCTGTGCGTCGGTCTCCCTGCGGATGGGACGGTAAGAACCCCAAGCGCTGTCCAGGTGGCCGGAGCCAGGCCGGAAGTATTCATACTGCACTTTCATGACGTAGTTCCGCGTCTCGCGGAACGGGGGAATACCGCCGTGGCGATCCACGGCCCCCTCACCCGCATTGTACGCCGCCAGGGCCAGATCCAGGTTGCCTTTGTATCGTTCCAGCAACGTCTTCAGGTAACGCGCCCCTGCGTCCACGTTCTGCTGCGGGTTGAACACGTCGTGCACTCCAAATCGTTGTGCCGTTGCCGGTACAAGCTGCATGAGCCCCACTGCACCCTTGCGCGAAACAGCCGCCGGGTTCCAGCCGGACTCGGTTTGAATCACCGCGCGGATAAGAGCCGGGTCCACACGATGCCTCTCTGCAGCTTCCCGTACGATGCGCTCCACGCCGTCCCGGTCAAGATTCAGGGCCGGGTGAGAACGCCCCGCAAAGGAAGATTCAGCGGGAAGGTAGATGGTTGCGCGGGTTTTCGCGTGCGCCCGACGGATCAGCATCGGCGGATTGTCATTGATGAACAACCGCCGGCCGCTCTCGTTGGTCACTGTAGCGATCTGGGCGCTGGTCGTGGAGACACACAAGACCAGCATTTCCAGAGCGATAGTTGCCGCGATAAGGGTCCGTTTTGCCATCAGCCTCGGGGAAGGCACTACGATTTGACTTCCGTTTGACTCCGTAGAAACTGTGCCCGAAGACAGGAGTGTCTCCTGCCGGACACATTTCTGGCGCTGGGGTCAATTATAGCAGGTGGTCTATGAGCGAAGGGAGGGTCTGCAAGGTACTTTTTAGGGCAGATGTGTCTTTTCCGCCAGCCTCCGCCAGTTCAGCCCTGCCGCCGCCGGTGCCGCCGACCAGCTTCGCAAGGGCCTGAACGAGCTTTCCGGCATGGATCTTGCCCGTAAGGTCCTTTGTAACTCCTGTAATTAGAGCGACTTTGCCGTCTTCGGTTGTGCCCAGGGCAACAACCCCGGAGCCAAGTTTCTGCCGCAGGCTGTCAACGAGCTGGCGCATGCCCGCGCGGTCCACCCCCTCGACCTGGGCCGCGAGGACTTTGACCCCTTTGACGAGCTGGACCCGGGAAGCCAGGTCGTCCAGCAGGGAGAGGGCGCTCTTCTGCTTCTGCACCTGGAGCTGTTTTTCGAGCTGCTTGACGGTTTGAGACTGCTTTTCGACTGCGGCGAGGAGGGCGTCTTCGCCGACGTTGAGGGTGCGGGCGAGGTGAGCTAGGAGCGAAGCAGCGCGCTGGTAGCTCTCGAGGGCGCCGGTCCCGGTGACCGCTTCGATGCGGCGCACGCCTGCAGCGACGGACTGCTCGGAGACAATCTTCAAGACGCCGATGTCGCCGGAGCGGCGGACGTGCGTGCCGCCGCACAGCTCCTTGGAGTAGAAGCCGCGCGGGGCGTTCGGGTCGGGGATGGTGACGACGCGGACGTTGTGCTCGGGATACTTGTCGCCAAAGAAGGCCAGAGCGCCGGAGGCGAGCGCTTCGTCGAGGGAAGAGACGCCGGTCTCGATTTCGGCGTTGAGGCGGATCTGTTCGTTGACCTGCTGCTCGATGTCGCGGAGCTCCTCCGGGTCCACGGAGGCAAAGTGGGAAAAATCGAAGCGCAAGCCCTCGGGAGAATTGAGCGAGCCGGCCTGCTTGACGTGGGTGCCGAGGATGTTGCGCAGGGCGGCGTGAACGAGGTGCGTGCCGGTGTGGTTGCGCTTGACGAGCTCGCGGCGCGTAGCGTCCGCGACGACAGCGACGCGGTCGCCGACGCGCAGGGTTTCCTTCGCGGTGACTTTATGAGCGATGAGGCCGGCGACGGGATAGTAAGCGGCAGTGACCGTGGCGAGCACGAGCGACTCGGAGTTGTCATAGAACCCGCCGACATCGGAGACCTGTCCGCCGGATTCGGGGTAGAAGACCGTGCGATCGAGAACGATCTCCGCGGACTCGCCGGGTTTCAGTTCATTCACCGGCCCGCTTTTCGAGATGATGGCTTCGATCCGGCAGTCGCGCGTGTTCGTGCCTTGATAGAAGTCAGGCTCGGTCTTAAATGTTTCCGCGAGTTTGGCGTAT
The DNA here is from genome assembly GCA_035545075.1 of Candidatus Acidiferrales bacterium. Classification (GTDB taxonomy): domain Bacteria; phylum Acidobacteriota; class Terriglobia; order Acidiferrales; family UBA7541; genus Acidiferrum. The sequence continues at coordinate 16,902 of DASZZJ010000065.1, read as the reverse complement.
GCCGGATTCGGGGCTTCCTTCGCGATGCCTTTCCAGGACGCGCGCGCGCGCTTGCGTTGCTCTTCCATCGCCGAGTCGAAGCTCGCTTCATCAAGAGAAAGTCCTTGGTCGCGCAACACGTCCTTTATGAAATCCAGCGGCAGGCCGAAGGTATCATAAATTTTGAAGGCGTTTTCTCCGGAATAAGGTGGCAAGGCCACGGGACTGAACCTCTCCGGGTTTGATACCAGCCTGATCGCGCGATCCTCAGCAGCGTCTTGGACCCATTCAAGAGGAACCTTGAATTCGTTAACCAGTTTCGACACAACCGAGGGACTAACCAACTCGGAAGCGTCGCCCGTTTTCGCGGCGGCGAGTTGTTCGTCAAAGATCCCTCGGATTTTTTCTAAGCCCTCGCGCTGCTTTCGGCTGTCCTTTGTCAAAAGATCTATGTCAGCCTCCAGCTTTTTCAATCCTAGATCGATCGTGCGCGAGAACCTTTCCTCCTCAGCGTAAATTACTTCTCGAATCCGGCCTAGATTCTCGGAAAGCTCGGGGTAAGCATTCCTCATAACGTCTGCTACGTTTGCAGCAGTGTTAGAAAGTACGTAAAAATCCCCGCCCAATAAGCGGGCATGTCGAACGGCCCTCCGCATAATTTTCCTCAGAACATAGCCGCGCCCTTCGTTCGACGGAAATACGCCGTCGGAAATCAGGAAGGTCACGGCGCGCGCGTGGTCTGCAACGATTCGGAGGGACGCCATTGTGAGGGGTGAGGTGCTGTCTCGTTGGTTCGTACGTGCTCGCGTAACATATATGAGCGATTGAAAAAGGTCTGTGTCGTAATTAGAGGTTTTCTTTGGGTCTTCGAGGTTTAGCAGGACAGCGGCGACGCGCTCGAGACCCATGCCGGTGTCCACGCAAGGTTTTGGCAGGGGTGCGACCTTGCCGTCAGCCTCCCGATTGAACTGCATGAAGACGAGATTCCAGATTTCGACGTAGCGGCCGCAATCACACGGGAACTTGCAATCGGTGTGGCCGAGGTCGGAGGCGGCGGGGCCCATGTCGTAGAGAATCTCGCTGCAAGGGCCGCACGGACCGGTATCGCCCATGGCCCAGAAGTTTTCTTCGAGGCCGGGGATCGCGAAAATGCGATCCCCTGGAACATTCTGCCCGAGCCAGAAGTCTCGCGCCTCGCCGTCCTCCTTGAGGTCCACAAGCGGAATGAGTTCGGCGCCACCGAAAATCGTCACGTAGAGCTTTTCCTTTGGAATGTTGAACCATTTCGGGGAAGTGATCAGCTCCCAGGCGTAGGCGATGGCTTCCTTCTTGAAATAGTCACCGAAGGAGAAGTTGCCGAGCATCTCGAAAAAAGTGTGATGGCGACGGGTGAAGCCGACGTTTTCGAGGTCGTTGTGCTTGCCGCCGGCGCGGACGCATTTCTGGCAACTGGTGGCCCGCTTGTAGTCCCGCGTTTCGAGGCCGAGGAAGACGTCCTTGAACTGGTTCATGCCGGCGTTGGTGAAAAGCAGCGTGGGATCGCCGATGGGCACGAGCGACCCGCTGCGGACCCTTCGATGGCCCTGCCCTTCGAAGTAGCGCAGGAACATTTCGCGGATTTCGTTGCCGGTCAAGAAGGCCTCAGCGGGAGTCGCACCGCGAATGATTATGGCAGAGGTAAGAAAAGGAGGCAAAGGAGTCAAAGGATGTAAAGGAAATAGGGGAGAGGAAACGCGGAAAGAAGGCGGCCTGCTGGCCACTACGTGTTCTCGCCGGTGGTCGTGTCCACGTCGGGGACGTCTTCGCGAGTGATGGCGCGGAGTAAGCTGCGATAGATGGAGGCGAGGACATTCAAATAGGCCTCGCCGACGCGAGTGAACTTAAGGAAGTCTGCGAAATCCCAGGGTCAATTCCCTGGATGGCGCTCGCCGGCTGGGGTTTCAGATGAGCTTCCCGCGGCAGACCAGTTGCTAGTCTTCCTGCACGCGGATTTGTCCCCGAATCTCACCTGCTGGGAATGTGGTGGAGTGAACGTTGGCGTAAGTATTTCCGCTGCGGATGGCACGGAGAGCCCCGGCGAAATCCCCAGCCGCGATACCTTGGGCAGGCACTGCCAATATGTCGGCGGCAACGATCGTTCCAGTTACCGTGCCTCCTGCGGGCGGACAAGCCGGTTTGCCACCGCCACCACAGAGGAAGGCGAAGATTCCCCCGCTCACCCCGCGTTGGGCGAAGTGGATGTGGGAAGCCACTGCGGTGGACGTCAGGTCGGCAAACGTCAAGGTGTATGAGATCGCGCCTCCAGCCACTGTCGCCCGGAATGTGCCGTTCCCATTCGTGAGGTGGGACGGCACCTCTTCGAAGCCGTTGAGCTTGGCCTTCAGCACGAGCTCGTCGTCATCGGCACGGGCAGCGAAGCCCACGAGCGCCAATACGCAAAATATCGCCAGGCAAACCTTCACGCCGATATTTTTCATTTTTTCCTCCCTATGAGCTGTCCTCTTCCATTCGCTTTTTACAGAGCGGCCTGTGGGCACAGGTCACTGATGTATCCTGGGAGGATACTACTAAAGTCCGCGAAGATAAACCAGGGCCACGGCTATTCCTCGGTGCTCTCTGTCCCGGGGACGTCTTCGCGGGTGAGGGAGCGCAGTTCGCGGCGGATGAGGTCGGCGGGGAATCCGGCGCGCAACAGGCTGCGATAAATGGAAGCGAATTTGCGGTCGTCAATTTCGCCCCCGAACGAGCGAAGCTTGCGTTCGATGCGCGCGCGGACAAGAGCGCTCTCGTCGGTCTGGGCGGAAAGATCGGCGAGGGCGGCTTCGATGTGGCGGTCGGGAACGCCGCGGGCGCGGAGTTCGCGCGCGATGCGGAATTTTCCCTGGCGGCGGGATTCGGCGCGGTGGCGGGCGAACTGCTTGGCGTAGCGCGCGTCCTCGATGAGCCCGTTTTCTTTCAGGCGGGCCATGACGACTTGGACGAGGAGCTTATTGTCCGTGCGGCGGGAGAGTTTTTGCTTCATTTCATGGATGGAGTGAGCGCGGCGCATGAGGGCGCGGAGAGCTACATCGTATAGCTCCTCTTCGGTTTCAAGCTTGCGGCCGGGCCGGAACATGTCCGGAGAATAGAAGCAACGAGGCAAAGAAGCAACGAAGTAGGGAGGAAGAGAGAAAAGACTAACCACAGAGAGCGCAGAGGCGCACAGAGAAGGGAGGAGAAGAACGGGCCGGGTGTCATCAACCGGGAAAGGCCGGCGCTACATTCGGGAGGAGGTGCGCGGCTAACGCCGGGCGAAGCGCTCGAAGTCCACCATTTGCCGCTCCATCTCTTCGCGAGCGGCGTCGCCGGCGGAGCGGATACCCTGGATGCGCAGCTTGAACTCATCAGGATTCGAGGCGCGCAAGAGAGCTTCGTCCAGGGTGATGAGCTGCTTCGTGTAGAGGTCAAACATCGACTGATCGAAGGTTTGCATGGCGTACTGGGAGGTGCCGGCGGCGATGGCATCGTGGATGAGGCGCGTCTTGTCCGGATTGATGATGCAATCCCGGATGTAGGCCGTGGCGATCAGCACTTCGACGGCGGGCACGCGGCCCTTGTTGTCGGCGCGGCTGACTAGGCGCTGGCTGATGACGGCCTTGAGGGTGGCGGCCATCTGAAGGCGAACCTGTTTCTGCTCGGGCGGGGGAAAGACGGCGATGATGCGCTGAATGGTCTCCGTGGCGTCCAGTGTATGCAAGGTGGACAGAACAAGGTGGCCGGTTTCCGCGGCGAGCAGCGCGGTGGAAATGGTTTCGAGGTCGCGCATCTCGCCGACGAGGATGACGTCGGGGTCCTGGCGGAGAGCGGCGCGGAGGGCGGTGGAGAAGCTGGCGGTGTCCACTTCGACTTCGCGCTGGTTGATGAAACTGCGCTTGTCGCGGTGGAGAAATTCGATGGGGTCCTCGATGGTGACGACGTGATCGGGGCGCGTTGCATTGATGCGATCGATCATCGCCGCGAGGGTAGTGGACTTACCGCAGCCGGTCGTTCCGGTAACCAGGACAAGCCCGCGCTGCTCCTCGCAGATGCGGTCGATGATGCTAGGCAGGTTCAATTCCTCCGCGGTGCGAATCTTGGTCGGGATGACGCGCAGGACCATGCCTACGTTGCCGCGCTGCTGGAAGACGTTAACGCGAAACCGGCCGAGACCTGCAATGCCATAGGCCATATCGAGCTCGGCGGTTTCCTTGAATTTCTGCTTCTGGCGGTTCGTCATCATGCTGAACGCCATGGAAAGCATCTCTTCGGGTGTGACGCGAGGTACGTCGGCAAGTGCGTTGAGGACGCCGTCGACGCGGAGATAGGGGTGGTTGCCCACCTTCAGATGGAGGTCGGAAGCTTTGCTTTCGACCGCGCGGCGCAGAAGGTCATCAATATTCAGTGCCATGTCGCCTGAACCCCGGAGAAGGCCGCGGAAGCGGCTCCTATTGCGACACTAGCATCCGTACCGGGGTGCGGCAAGCACCAGAGGCAGGGGAGTTGCCCGGCCGGTAACCCAAGGCGCGGCTCGGCGGTTGGGCCGGGGATTATCTCTTCTTGAGATAGAACGTGTCGTAGAGCAGCCCCGCGACGAAGCCGCCGGCGAGCGGGCCGACCCAATAGATGCCGTGATTTGCCCAATGGCCCGCAGCCAGTGCCGGACCGAGAGCGCGCGCGGGGTTCATGGCCGCGCCGGTCAGCGGGCCTCCCGCGAGGAAGTCCACGGTGATCGTCAGGCCGATAGCGAATCCGGCGATTTTGTTGAAGGCGCCTTTTTCGTCCACGGCCGTGGCGAATACGACCCAGACGAGGAAGAAGGTCATGACGGCCTCGAGGATCATGCCGTTCAGGCGAGAGAAATCACGGGCCAGATCCGGCGTGCCGAGGGCCACAGCGCGCCAGGCTTCTTCCGGAACGACAACCTTGAGCAGGTAGGCCGCGGCAACGGCGCCGGCAAGTTGCGCGGCCCAGTAGAGAATGACGTCGAGCGTACTGATGCGCTTTGTCACCCAGAACCCGATGGACACGGCGGGATTGAAATGTCCTCCCGAGACGTGGCCGAGGGCCGAGACCATGATGCCGATGGCCAAGCCATGCGCGAGGGCGATGCCGAGCAGGCCGGGGCCGCCGGCGCCATGTTGGAACTGCTCCATGCAAATGGACCCGGCGCCGAAAAAGATGAGCGCGAAGGTACCGATGAACTCTGCGAAAAGCTTTTGCGGCATGTTGTACATCCGAATCGCCTCCAACCGGCGGAGAATGCGGCCAGCGTCCGGTACACGCCTCGCGCGGATTCTACTGGAACGCCAGCAGGCAGTCAAAAGGCCGGGGCGAACCGCACCACCAGGATGGGGGAGCAAGGCGTGCTAGCGCGCGAGGCGCACTTCGTGGACAGCCAGCGTTAGCTGACGGCGGCGCTGACGGGGGCGTTGCATGGCGTGAGCCAGTGGTGGCGGTCTGGCTTCGTGCCGGAGGTGATGGCGAAGAACTCCCCCTGGAGGCGCTTGGTGATGGCGCCGGGCTCACCCTTGGCGACCGGGATGCGGTCCACGGAGCGGATCGGCGTGATCTCGACGGCGGTGCCCGCAAAGAAAACTTCATCCGCGATGTACAGCATCTCGCGCGGGATGACCTGCTCTTTCACCGGAATGCGCATGTCTTCGCACAGGGTGATGACCGATGCGCGCGTGATTCCGGGGAGGACGCTGGCGGCGAGCGGCGGCGTAGAGACGGTACCCTCATGCACTAGAAAGATGTTCATGCCGGAGCCTTCGCTGAGGTAACCGGAGGCGTCGAGGGCGATTCCTTCGGCGAAGCCGTTGAAGGAGGCTTCCATCCGGATGAGCTGGGAGTTCATGTAATTCGCGGCGGCTTTGGACATGGCGGGGAGCGTGTTGGGAGCGATGCGGGTCCAGGAGCTGACGCAGACATCCACGCCTCTGGTCTGAGCATCGGGTCCGAGATAAGCGCCCCACGGCCAGCAGGCCATGTAGCACTCAATCGGGGAAGTGAGAGGGTTGACTCCGGCCTCGCCGTATCCGCGAAGCACAATCGGCTTGATGTAGCAGGCGTTGAGCTTGTTGCGGCGCACCAACTCGGTGGCGACGTTGCAGAATTCGTCGAGGGAGTGGGGAAGCTCCATCCGGTAGATTTTCGCGGAGTTGATGAGGCGCTGCATGTGATCGCGGAGCCGGAAGATGGCGGCACCCTGCTTCGTGTCGTAGCAGCGGATGCCTTCGAAAACGGCGGAGCCGTAGCTGATTACGTGCGAAGCGACGTGCAGCGTGGCATCGTCCCAGTTGATCCAATGCCCGTTGTGCCAGATCTTCTCGGTTTTCTGAATCGGCATGTCAGCTCCCGGCCGGCGGTTTGCGGCCTCATGGGCCCACGCGGCAGGATACGGCAGCCGCGGTGTCCGGTCAATGCGTTGCGAGTATCAACGAGGGTGCAGGCCTCAGCCAATATGGGCGGGCGAGACGCAGCCCCAAAATCGTGTACGGCCTAAATCATCCAGGACTCAGTGCCATGAGCTATTTCTGCGGGGGCGACGGGGCGTCAAGCGATTGATAAATGGTCTTCGATTGCGCCAGGATCGTGCCGTGCTTGCTTTCCCACGCCCCGAGAATCAGGAAGGGAACAATCGTGGCCACGGCCCAAAGCTTCGCGTTTCGCGGAAGCTTTTCTTCCGTCTCCCAGCGGAAGAGCTTCGCGGCAACGAAAAATGCCAGCACCGCCCAGGCGGCCAGGGCGACGAGCTCAACCGACAATTGCCAGAATGGTTTGGACTGCACCATGGCCTTCTGCAGGCCGGTGACCAGATAGGTCGCCGGCAGGAAGACCGAGAAGCGTTGCACGATCCGGGGAAGAATCGGAAGCGGAAACGTTGCGCCGGAGAAGAAAAGCAGCGCGAACCAGATGATCTGGCAGATGACCTGGGTCTCCTGCATGGTGTTCGTTACGCTGGCGACCACCAGGCCGAGCGCGGCGAAGGCAATCGTGGCCACTGTGACGAGGATGGCGAGCGAGAGCAGGTCACCCATGTGCGTAACATGAAAGAGCAAGCGCGCGAGAATGATCTCGACGGCCACGGTAGGCAGTGTGAGGATGTAGTTCGCGGCGATGCTCGAGGCGAGCATGTCCGATGCCGTGAGCGGGGCCAGGCGATAGCGGCGGAGAATTCCCTGCTCGCGGTACATCACCAGCGAGGCCGAGAGTCCCCAGAAGCCGCCCATCACGGTGAGCCCGATCACCGGGCCCATCAAGTAAGCCACCTTCTCCGGCTGACCCTTGCCGAATATTCCGGCGAAGAGAAAGAAAAAGGCCAGAGGCATGACGAGGCTGAAGAACAAGAAGGCTTTGTTGCGCATGGCCAGGCTCATGCGGCTGGCCGTGAGTATGCCGAAGTGTTTCAATCCCGGAGCCTCTTTCCGGTCAGCTCGATGAAGACATCCTCGAGAGATGGCGTGGAAATCTCCAGGCTGACCAGTTCGTTGCCTTCCGCTTCGAGGTGCTTGACCAGCGCGACGATGGCCTGCGGCGGGCGCTGGCAATGGAGGATGTAGGTTCCGTCGAAGGAGCGGCAGTCGGCCACGCCGTCGAGGCCTTTCAGGGTTGCTACCACAGCGGGCTTCGCGAGGCGCACTTCGAGGCGCGTGGTGTTGCCGGAGCGCTGCTTGAGCTCGCGCGGGGTGCCGAGAGCGATGATCTTGCCGTGATCCACGATGGCCACGCGGTCGCACAGGCGCTCGGCCTCTTCGATGTAATGAGTGGTGAGGACGATGGTTTTCTTCTCGCGGCGCAGTTCTTCGATGATGTCGTAGATTTCGCGGCGCACTTGCGGATCGAGCCCCGCTGTGGGCTCGTCGAAAAACAGCACGCGCGGATCGTTGACCAGAGCCATCGCCAGGGCCAGGCGCTGCTTCTGCCCGCCCGATAGCTGGTTGTAGAACGCATTGCGCTTTTCCTCGAGGCCGAAGCGCTTGAGGAGCTCTTCGGGATTGCGGCGGCGCTTGTAGAAATGCGCAAAAAGGCGGAGCGCTTCGATGACGCGCATTTTTTCAGGGAGAGCCGTGGCCTGCAGCGCAGCCCCAATTTCGCTTTTTAGCTTTTGCGGGTCGCGCTGCGGATCCATGCCGCAGACGGAAACACTTCCGCCATCCCGCCGTCGAAGTCCTTCGAGGATCTCTACCGTGGTGGTCTTGCCTGCGCCGTTCGGGCCGAGCAGGCCGAAGACTTCGCCTTCTTCGACGGCGAAGCTCACGCCGCGAAGCGCTTCCACGTCGCCGTAACGCTTGGTCAGATTTTCGACTTGCAGGGCGGTATTGGACATGGCCGAAGCGTTCCTAGCTTACCGCAGATTGCATCTTATGCCCGAACGCTGCGGGGGGACAACAGATCCGCTTCACCTGCTTTTACGCAGGCGATGTAACTTTCGCTTTACGAGGGCCTTTCTTCGCGGAACGGCGGGTGCCCAGAGGCAGCGTTTGAGGCTTACGCAGGATTCGAGGACCGCGACACCTTCGGTTTCGAGGAGTTTTCTCTGTAGGGAAGCGTAGGGCTCGCGGATCAGAATGCGCCCGCGCTCGCCTACCACGCGATGCCAGGGGATTCCCTGGCCCCGGGGAGTTGCGGCCATGGCGTGCCCCACGCTACGGGCGCCACCGCGGAGGCGCAGGTATTTTGCAATCACCCCATAGGTTAAAACACGGCCGCGGGGAATTTGTTTCACCAGCTCGTAGACGGGCGCCCAAGACATTGCGAATCAACCGGATCGAGGGAAGAAAGCGAGATGGTACGTAGTTCGTGGCGCGCACACAAGAATAAAAATTGCCCGAGGAGGGTTTAATCTAGCGTAAGGTCCAGCCGCTGATTTCGGAAGCGGCGGGGAAGGAAAGGCATCGGAAGAAGCGAAAGTGAGCGAGCGATGTGCACGAAGGGCCAGTTGACGGATACGAGACAACCCCGGGCGGCGGGCCGCATCGAACTTGACGAGTGTAGTGGAACATGAATACACTACGAACAGTTTCGGGATTCCGAGGTGCACCGATGGCGTTTGTTCGCCGCAAAGGAAATACCTTCTACCTCGTGCATAACGTGCGCCGCGGCGCCAAGGTGAGGCAGCTCTACCTGGCGCGCCTCGGCGACCGCGCGCGCATTACCGATGAGGTGGTGCGCGAAGCTTCGAAGCGGCACCCTTTCGTCGAGCTCAATTGGAAATCGCTTCGTGAGCAGCTCAACAGCCAGCTCGAACTGGCGGACCCGGAATCGCCCGCCGTTCAAAACTTGGTGTCGAGTCTGCGAACGCTCAATCTCGATCTGGCGGACCTCTTTCCGCCTCTGCTGCGGATTTCCGAATCGCCCCGCGTGGCGCGGGAGATCCTCCTGCAATTGCGGCTGCTGCACTCCACCATCCAGGTCAAGCTCGACCAGTTTGACCGGGAGCGGCGGGGGCAGGGCCCGGCAGGCGCGCCACTTGGGGTTCGCTAGTTCCGTACCAACGGGATGCGCCGATGACGCTTGTACACAATTCGGAGACTCGGAGGTCAGACAAGGAGAAGTTTATCTGCTCGAACGAGCTGGATTGGCAGGGGGGAGGCGGCCATGAGTAGCAGAACACCCAAACTCGATCCCGGGATTCGCAGCGGGGAGACGCTGGAGTTTGATGCGGCGCTGCGGGCCAAGATCGTGGGGCAGGCGGAAGGAGTCCAGGCGCTGGTGGACCTCTACCAGGTGTACTGCGCCGGGCTGAACTCGCCGGGCCGTCCGGTGGGGAACCTGCTGTTTCTGGGGCCGACGGGGTCCGGGAAGACGCGCATTGTGGAGGCGGCGGCAGAGATTTTGTTTGGGGATGCGCGAGCGGTGATCAAGGTGGACTGTGCGGAGTTTCAGCACTCGCACGAGATAGCGAAGTTGATCGGTTCGCCGCCGGGGTATCTGGGGCACCGGGAGACGCACCCGCTGATCACCCAGGAAGAGCTGTCGAAGTCTCACACGGAGAAGCTGAAGCTGAGTTTTTTGCTATTCGACGAGATTGAGAAGGCTTCGGACGCACTCTGGCAACTATTGCTGGGGATGCTGGACAAGGCGACATTGACGCTGGGGGATAACCGGCGGGTGGATTTGTCGCAGACGGTGATCTTTCTGACGTCGAACCTGGGGGGAGGAGAGATCACGGAACTGATGGGGGGAGGATACGGGTTCATCCAGGCGGGGGAGAAGTCAACGGCGGGGCTGGACGAGAAGGTGGCGCGGACGGCGATGGAAGCAGCGCGGAGGAAGTTTTCGCCGGAGTTCATGAACAGGTTGGACAAGGTGGTGGTGTTCCACCCGTTGCACCGGGAGCAATTGGAAGAAGTGTTGGAGATCGAGCTGGGGCAGGTGCAGCGGCGAGTATTGGAGACGGCGAAGGGGCAGTTTTTGTTTCGGGTGACGGGAGCGGGGCGTGAGTTCTTGCTGGAGGAAGGAACGGACGCGCGGTACGGGGCGCGGCATTTGAAGCGGGCGATTGAGAGGCATGTGGTCTATCCGCTGGCGAACCTGCTGGCGACCGAGCAGGTGCACCTCGGCGACTTTATCTGCATCGACCGGGACAAACGCCGCGATCAACTTTCGTTCGCGCGCGAGAGCGAAAACCTCGTGCTCCCTCCGCGAAAGAGCGAGCCCCCGGCAGCCGCGCGCGCAGCTCTGGCGCGCAGCGGGAAGGCCGTGGAAGCTCCAGAGGGAGCGGCGACACCGGAGGCTGCACCGCGGATGGCGCGATAAACGCCGGCGAGTTTTTCCAAGAAACGTTTTCCTTCTCCTGTGCGAGTCCGAGTGGCTGAGGTTTCCAAGCCCACCCGGACTTTTTCTTTTTTGCCCCAACGCGGTGTAAAGTAAAAGGGCACCTGGAACCTGTCTGAAGGGAGCGGCCGAACGATCGAACTCCCGGGCAGGATGCCACATCCAGGAACAGGACCGTCAAATCTCGTGCTGTTGCCCGGAGGGAATCGCTGGAGGACGCCATGCTGGCTGCAGGCAGGAGAGAACTCCGGTTGAGTTTGACGCATAGGCGCGCGCGAATTTCTCGCCCTCGTGCTTACCGGTGGCGGGCGTCGCTATTGGCGGTTTTGTGCCTCGCGGCCGCGCCATGGACCAGCTCTCAAAACAAGCAGCGCACCCAGCTCAAGCCGGGCTGGAACATGTTTTCGCCGCAGTCGGACATTCAGCTCGGTGGGAAGGCGGCCCAGGACGCGGAAAAGAAGTTTTTCATGTGCAACGACCCGAAGGTTGACGCCTACCTGACGCAACTGGGGAGGCGCCTCGCGGCAAAAGCGCCTACGGGCGGTGTGCAGTACCCATTCGAATTCCATTGCGTAAACGACAAGGCGATCAACGCTTTGGCGCTGCCGGGCGGCTACCTCTTCATCAACCGCGGGGCGATCGAGGCGGCGGACACGGAGGCACAGCTTGCCGGCGTGTTGGCGCACGAGATTTCGCACGTCGTGCTGCGCCACGGGACGACTCAGGTGACGAGGACGCAGATCGGGCAGGGGCTCGTAGGGCTGACGGGAGTGATCCTCGGCTGGAGCACGACCGGGGGGTTGATCACGCAGCTTGGGGCGTTCACGGCGGGCTCGGTGCTGCTGAAGTATTCGCGCACGGCGGAGACGCAGGCGGACGTGATGGGCACGCAAATTCTTTATGACGCCGGGTACGACCCGCGCGGCATGGCGCAGTTTTTCGAGAAAATCGAGGCCCAAAGCAAGGGTAGGAGTGCAGCGGAGTTTTTCTCCGACCACCCGAACCCGGAGCACCGGATCGGGCGCGTTGACGATGAGATCGAGAAGCTCGGCGGGCCGCCGGCGAATGCGCAGCGCGATTCGGCGGAGTTTCACGCGATCCGGCGCGAGGTGCTCGCACTAACTGTCGGGAGAGGCAAGCCGGGCGTGGCCGGAAGCGGAGGCGGCCGTCCGCCGGCGCCGTCCACCAACTACACTTTGTACCAGGGCCGGGTTTTCTCACTGAAGTTTCCGGATAACTGGAAGGCCTACGGTGAGGGCGACGCACCGTCGTTTGCGCCGGACGGCGGATTGGTGCCGGACCGGAACGGAAATCAGTCGCTGGCCTACGGAATGCTCGTCAGCCTGGCGGATCCGCACGGAGACCCGAACGCGCCGAATGCGCTCGAGGAGTCCACGGACCGCCTGATTGGTGAATTGAAGCATTCCAATCCCGGGATGCGGCCGCTGCGGAAGTCGGAAAGGATCCGGCTGAACGGCCAGCGAGCGATTTCAACCTACATGAGCAACGATTCGCCACTGGGCGGGCAGGAGACGGACTGGGTTGTGACTGTAATGCGGCCGGAGGGGCTGCTGTATTACATCTGCGTGGCGCCACAGGCGGAATACAGCAACTACGACAAAACATTTGTAAGCATCCTGGATTCCGTGCGCTTCGCGCGCTGAGTCCGTAGCGGTCCTGAGGGAACCGACAGGGCGCAGCCGGAAGCTGCGCCTTCTCTTTTTGCGGGATCGCTCAGTCGGCGGCTTCCGTGCGCGAAGCGGGCTTCCAGCGCAGGACGGGCTTGCGCGCGGCGGCGACTTCGTCGAGCCGGCGGACGCGCGTGGTGTGCGGAGCGGTCTTGACGAGGCCGGGATTCGCAGCGGCTTCTTCGGCGATCGAGCGCATGGCGTCAATGAAGAGGTCGCACTCTTCCTTCGATTCGGACTCGGTCGGCTCAATCATCATGGCGCCGTGGACGATGAGCGGGAACGCGGTGGTGTATGGATGGAAGCCATAGTCAATCAGGCGCTTGGCGATGTCTGTGGTGCTGACGCCGTTTTTCTTTTGCTTCGCGTCGCTGAAGACCACTTCGTGCATGGAAGGCAGGGAATAGGGCAGATCGTAAACGCCTTCGAGATGCCTGCGAATGTAATTCGCGTTGAGAACGGCGTCTTCGGTGGCCTGGCGAATGCCGGGGCCGTAGGCAAGCGTGTAGGCAAGGGCGCGGACGAGGACGCCGAAATTGCCGGTGAAGGCGCGGACTCGGCCGATCGAGTGCGGACGATTGGCATCGAGGGCGAGAGTGCCGTCCTGCTTTTCGACAAGAACGGGGACGGGAAGGAATGGCTCAAGGGGTTTTTTCATGGCGACGGGGCCGGCGCCGGGCCCGCCGCCGCCATGCGGCGTGGAAAAGGTCTTGTGCAGATTCAGGTGCATGACGTCCACGCCGAAATCACCGGGGCGGGTGATTCCGGCAAGGGCGTTCATGTTGGCGCCATCCATGTAGAGTAGCGCGCCCCGGGCGTGGAGGATTTCAGCGATCTCCGGAATGCGCTGCTCAAAGATGCCGAGGGTCGAAGGGTTGGTGACCATCAACGCAGCGACGTCCTCGGTGACCTGCTCGCGGAGCTTTTCGACGTCTATCTGACCTTGCGCTTGGGACTTGATGTTCTCGACTTCGTAGCCCGCGATGACGGCGGTGGCGGGGTTGGTGCCGTGCGCGGAATCCGGAATCAAAACTTTCTTGCGTGGATTGCCTTGCTTTTCGAGATAAGCGCGGATGAGAAGCAGGCCGGTGAGCTCGCCGTGGGCGCCCGCGGCCGGCTGGAGCGTGATGGCGTCCATGCCGGTGATTTCGAGGAGGCACTTCTCAAGGAGGCGCAGAATTTTCAAGCAGCCCTGGGAGAGGGACTGCGGTTGATAGGGGTGCTCGGTGGCGATGCCGTCGAGCCGCGCGACGTATTCGTTGACCCGCGGATTGTACTTCATCGTGCAGGAGCCCAGCGGGTACATGCCGAGGTCTATGGCGTAGTTCCACGTCGAGAGGCGGGTAAAGTGGCGAAGGACTTCGATCTCGCTCACTTCGGGAAAATCCTCAACGCCGGCGGTGCGATGCTGCGCGCCGAGGGAGCGCGCCGCATCCGCTGCGGGAAGGTCCAGCGGCGGCAGCTCGAAGGCGCGCTTACCCGGCGAGGATTTCTCGAAGATGAGGCCTTCGCTCTGGCTCGTGTGGCGCGAAGCTTTCTTGATTCCGTCCGTCATTTTTCTCCATCAACTCTGCGGGCGCGCTAGACGTCGCCCCTAAACTGGCCGCTCGAGCACGCGGCGCAAAGCTTCCGCGAAGCGCTCGATCTCCACGCGCGGAGTCGTCTCCGTTACGCACACGAGGGCGCGCTTGGACAGCTCGGGATAGTCCGTGCCGAGCACGAGCGGACCGACGATTTTCTCCCGCAGCAGGTCGGCGTTGACCATCTTCACCGAGCGCGGCAGCTCGATCGTAAATTCATTGAAGAAAGGCGCGGAAAAAGCCCGACGCACACCGGGGATTTTTTCCAGCGCGGCGAGGGCGAATTGCGCCTTCGAGAGATTCTGGTGCGCCATTTCGCGAAGTCCTTCTTTACCCAGGAGGCAGAGGTGCACCGCGGCGGCGAGGGCGCAGAGCGCCTGGTTGGTGCAGATGTTCGAGGTGGCCTTCTCGCGGCGGATGTGCTGCTCGCGCGTGGCCAGCGTGAGGACAAACCCGCGGCGGCCTTCCGAATCCGTGGTTTGGCCCGCCAGCCGGCCGGGCATCTGCCGCACGAATTTCTCGCGCGTGGCGAGAACCCCCACGAACGGCCCGCCGTAGCTCGGCGGCAGGCCGAAGCTCTGGCCTTCGAGCGCGACGATATCGGCTTCCGCGGGCGGGCGCACCACCCCGAGCGATACGGCTTCGGTGATGGCGACCACGAGTAGAGCGCCGGCCGGCTGGACCTTTGCGGCGAGCGCGGCGACCGGCTCGAGGCAGCCGAAGTAGTTCGGCGATTGCACGACCAAAGCGCAGACGTCGTTTCTGAGCGCGGCCTTGAGCGCCCCTGTGTCGAGCGTCCCATCGGCGCCGAACGGAAGCTCTTCGACGAGCAGGCCGGAATTCTTCGCCGAAGTGCGGAGGACCTGCCGGTATTCGGGATGCAGGGTGCGTGCCACGAGGACGCGGCGCCGAGAGGTGACGCGCTCGGCCATGAGGACCGCTTCCGTGGCGGCGGTCGAGCCGTCGTACATGGATGCGTTAGCGACTTCCTGGCCCGTGAGCTGGCACATCAGCGTCTGGAATTCGAAGATCGCCTGCAGCGTGCCCTGGCTGATTTCCGGCTGGTACGGCGTATACGAGGTGAGGAATTCGCCGCGCTGAAGAATTACGTCGGTGACGACCGAACGCAGGTGCTGATAGACGCCGGCGCCAAGAAAGCTCGTGTAACCGAGGGAATTCTCCGCGGCGCGTTCCTTGAAGTAGGCGATGATCTCCGCCTCGGAGAGCGGGCCGGGCAAGGACAGCGCCCTGCGGAGGCGATAACGCTCCGGGATACAGGCAAAAAGCTCCTCGATCGATTTTGCGCCGATGGCGGCGAGCATCTGTCCGCGTTCGGTCGCGCTTTTTGGCAAGTAGCGCATCAGGCGGTAGCGTCCTTGGCTTTGCCCGCGAGGAAAACCTCGTAGGCGGAGGCGTCCATCAGAGCCTTGACCTCGGCGGGATTTGCGAGGCGAATCTTGATAAGCCATGCCGCGCCGTGCGGGTCTTGATTGATTTTTTCAG
This sequence comes from Candidatus Acidiferrales bacterium, assembly GCA_035545075.1. Lineage (GTDB taxonomy): Bacteria > Acidobacteriota > Terriglobia > Acidiferrales > UBA7541 > Acidiferrum. The sequence continues at coordinate 1,355 of DASZZJ010000065.1, read as the reverse complement.
GGGTATCCACGAGCGTAGAGTTCGTTTCGAGGACCTGTCCGGTGGCCGGCGCGTAGATTTCGCTCACGGCCTTGACGGATTCGACCGTGCCGAAAGACTTGCCGGCCTCGATCTTCGCGCCGGGTTTGGGCAGCTCGACGAACACCACGTCTCCAAGTTCGTGCTGAGCGTAGTCGGTAATGCCGATCGTGCCGGTATCACCCTCCACGAGAATCCACTCGTGTTCCTGCGTGTAGCGGAATTTTGCGGGATACGCCATCTCATTCTCCTTGGCTGGCCATCAGGCGTTTCGGGCGGCCTGCGGAGCCACTGCCGGCGCGGGCGCCTTCCTCTCTCGTTTGTAGAACGGCGTCGGAACAACCTGCGCCCTGAGCTTCTGAGTTCGCACTTCCACCAGCAGCACGCGCCCGATTGCGGATTCGGCCGGGGGCACGTAGGCCAATGCAATGTTCTTGCCCAGCGTGGGAGAAGGCGAGCCGCTGGTGACGACTCCGATCCCGCCGCCGGCTTCGCTAAAGACGCGATAGGCGTCGCGGGCAATGCCCCGGTCGAGCATCTCCAGGCCCACCAGGGTGCGCGCCTGTCCCGCGGTCTTGGCCCGCTCGAGCGCGGCGCGGCCCAGGAAGTCTCGCTTTTCCATCTTGCAGAAGCGGTCGAGGCCGGCTTCCCAGACGTTGATGCTATCGCTGATTTCGTGGCCGTAGAGGGCCATCTTGGCTTCGAGACGCAGCGTGTTACGCGCACCGAGGCCGCAGGGGCGGACGCCGAATTCCTTGCCGGCTTCCAGGACGCGATTCCATGCCATCTCGCTCGTTGCGACGTCCGAGGGCACGTAGATCTCAAAGCCGTCTTCGCCGGTGTAGCCGGTGCGGGCGATGAGCGTGTTCTTCAATCCGCAGACGGTGCCGCGGGTGAACCAGTAGTTCTTGACGGAGCCGAGGTCCGCATCCGTGAGCTTCTGCAGAAGCGCAGCCGCGCGCGGGCCCTGAATGGCGAGTTGCGTGAAGGCGTCACTCAAGTTTTCGACGATGCAATCGAATCCCGCCGTGTTCTGCTTCGCCCAAGCGACATCTTTTTCCCGCGTGCCGGCGTTAATGACCAGCAGGTAGTCGTCTTCGCCCAGGCGGTGAACAATGATGTCGTCCACGAAAGTGCCTTCGGGATAGAGCATGGCCGAATAGTGGGCTTGACCTACCGCCAACTGCGAAGCGTCGTTCATGCTGATGTGCTGGATGGCTGCCAGCGCTCCGCCCGGCGCGCGGCCGGTGCGGATGCGGATGTCGCCCATGTGGCTGACGTCGAAGACGCCGACCGAGCCGCGGACGCCGCGATGCTCCGCGAGGAGGCCGCCGGTG
>DASZZJ010000064.1:0-9683 GCA_035545075.1 Candidatus Acidiferrales bacterium | reverse complement strand
TTGTCCATGCGGTGGAGTTGATCAACAGCAATGATCAGCGCGCGCGCCTGGAACTGTCGCATCCGATCGTCGTCTATTCCCGCGCTGTCCTGAACGGACTCCTGCTCGACCGCGCCGCGGAAAGCGGCTGCCGGGTGCGCCGCTCGCACGTCACCGAAATTGATACGAAATCCGACCGTCCACGCTACTGCCTTGACGGGGAGTGGCGCACGGCTGACTTCCTCGTTCTGGCGGCCGGCGCCCGCAGCCGGTTTGTCTCCGAGGCGCGCCCGTTCGAGCGCCGCGAACTCGAGATGACGCAGGGCTATTTTGTGCCCTTGGAGAATGACATCATCCAGGTGAAATTCGTGCGCGACTTCGAAGGCTACATTTGGTCATTCCCCCGCAGCGATCATCTTTCCGTGGGCATCTGCGGAAACATGGCCGCCCATACGAGCCGCGAGCTGCGTAATCACCTCAACGAATTCATGCGCCGGGAGAACATCCCCACGGAAGGCGGGCGCTTCTACAGCCACGTTCTGCCCTCCCCGGCGGAGAAAACGCTTTCCAAGCGTCCGGTTGTCGGGAAAAACTGGGCGCTCGTGGGCGATGCCGCCGCCTGGGTGGACCCTTTGACCGGGGAAGGCCTCTTCTACGCCATGCTCTCCGGTGAACTGTTGGGCCGATCGCTCGCCGAGGGCGCCCCGGAGAAATATCCCGCCCGTGTGAAGGCGGCTTTCTCCGCGGATCTCGAATTCGCCGCGCGCATCGTTCGACGATTCTATCGCGGCAGTTTCCTCGGCGGCGCCGTGACCACTCGCATGGTTCAGTTCCTCCGGCGCAGCGCACTCTTCCGCCAACTGATGAGCGATCTCTTCAGCGGCGTACAGGACTACGCCAGCTTGAAACGGCGCCTCTGGGGTCAGCTGGGGATTACGGTGAGCGAGTTTATCGCCAGCGTACTCAATTTCGAGCACCAGGCATCCGAAGCGAGCAGCCGGGCCGACTGAAAGTGTAGGCGGGGCTCCCGTCGCCATCCGTGAAGCCCGGCGCCAAACCGCAGAGCGTCATAGATTGGGACGCCGCGCGAGGGGCTTTCGCGCCAGCGACGGCACGAGGCTGGCCATCTTCCGGATCATCGCCAGCACGAGACGCTTGTCCCCATCGGACAGGGTCGTGGTATATCTCTTTATCTCCACCAGAAAACGAATCTCGTCCTGCGAAAGCTCGCCCAGCATCTTCTGCGTCTCCCGGTCGCGTGGCGTCTCCGTTCCGGGGAAAAACTCGGCCAGGGTGATATCCATCGCTTCGGCGATTTTGGCAAGCGTCTCCAAGGAGGGCACGGTATGTCCATTCTCAACCCGGGAAAGATAACAGCGCAGCAGCCCCGTGCGCCGCTCGATGTCCCCCTGCGACAGACCTCGCTGGCCCCGGTAGGTTCGGATGACTGCCCCAATATTCACTCTTGGCTTTTCTTTCGGCATGTTACCCCCGCTTGCACGGGGTAGCATACTCAGCAACACACGCTCACGGCAAGAGGCAATTTCCGCGGTGCGCTGCCTACTCGACAACAAGTAAGGACAAGGAAAAACACCGGGCGGATGAATCCAGCGCACCCGCCCGGAAACGGGAATCTGGTCCTTAGTCTGTGGCTTATCGGGCCGTTCCGGTGGTCGGCTGCACGGAAACCGGCTGCTGAAGGCGGAATTCGAGCAGGGTTTCGCTGGGAATCTTTACCTTCTGTCCGCGCGTAAAGATCTGCACACCGCCACCTGCCGCCGAGCCTGCGCCCGCGCCAATGGCAGCTCCCTTGCCGCCACCGGCGATCGCACCGATGATGGCTCCGACCACGGCTCCGCCGCCCACCTTCTGCGCGGTATCCCCGCCACGGCCCTTGCCCTTGAGATCGTAGTTGCTGCTGACGACCGGGTAATCCCTGTCGTCAATCACCATTCTCGTCAATTCGAGCTGTAACTCAGAACTGCCGGAGTAGTGCCCGGCCTGTTTCGCCTCGGCAAGGCGGCCATAGACGTCTGTTCCCCTGCGTGCCACGGTGACGTCATTCACCACAAGATCAGTCTCCAGGCTGGCGTGAAAGATATCGCCGACGTAGTTTTTCGAGGAGTCCACTCCGTCGATCATCCGAACCAAGAGGGGCGTCCCCGCTGGGACGTTGACGATCCCTTCGCTCGGCATCGGCTCCGGCTCCGGTGCTGGTGCTGGAGCCGGTGCTGGTGCAGGTGCGGCCTCGGGAACCGCGGAGCCTCCATAGCTGGAAGTGAATGTCAGCGCCACGATCTGAGTCACGGAGAACGTTTCCACCCGGCCGTGCACTTCAAACCGCAACTGGGCCTGCGTCCCGCCGAGATAGCGCCCATGCAGGACACGGCCATCCTTCAGTTCCAACGTATCCGCCGGAACCCCGCCAGCGAAAAGCAGCGCGAGCGCCGCGACGAAAAATACCTTGGCGATTCCCCTCATCACTCCCTCCCTTAGCTCGGGTCCCGCGGTGGTGTCAGGCCTCATTCGCGGAAAACTCTCCTGCTGCATTCGTTGGCTGGGCTTCCTCGATTCTAAGCCTTTTCGATGCTGCGGGCCGCAAGGAAGATGGCCGGGATGCGCCGCAGGACCCACTTCCCGCGATTTATGCCGGGGTACATCGAAACATCTCTACGCCGACTGCATTGTGGGAGGGGATGATTGGTGCCGGAGGAGGGAGTTGAACCCACACGGCCTTTACAGGCCACGAGATTTTGAGTCTCGCGCGTCTGCCAGTTCCGCCACTCCGGCTATACATTGTTCAACATAGCATGCGTAGGACGGTGGCTCAAGACATGGGCCAATTCTGCAGATCGGGGAGTGTCGGTTCAGGCGGGCCTGAGAGAAACAATCGAATTTCGAAGCTCGCCTGGACGCGCATCTACAGAAAGGCTAGTCTATAGCCTCCCTGGCGGCCCCCCGCGTACGTGAATCCATGGCAAGCGTTACCCTCATCCCTACCCGCGCCCGCGTTGAGCGGTTCGGCCTCTCGTATTGGATGGGCCGCGTCCGCAACGAACTCGACCACCTGCATCGCTCTTCCGACAAGGATACCGATGAGACCGTCCACGACCTCCGCGTGGCCATACGCCGATGCCGCTCCCTCGCTGCCGTCCTCCGGGAAGTAGATCCCTCGCGTGCGTGGGAGGAACTCCGCAGACAACCGCGGAAACTTTTTCGCTTGCTCGGCGACTGGCGCGATGCCCAGGTTCTCGCGAACTGGTCCGCGAAGCTGGCGCCGGCGGGAGACCCGGTCCGCGAGCGGCTCGTCGCAATCCTGGGCGAACGCGCGGCCAAGGGCCGGGCGGAAGCGTTGCTCGCCGCGGAAAAGTTTGACGGCCTGGAATGGAGGCAACTCGGCCGCGTGGTGCGCCGCCGCGCGCGGATCGTGCCCCTGGGAGGTCGGGCCGCGCATTGCCTGGCCGTTGAACGGCTGGAAGAAGCCCGCGAATTACACGCCCGCGCGCTGCGCTCGATTAGAGCGAGACCCTGGCACAAGCTGAGGATTGGGCTGAAGCGGTTTCGCTACGTGGTCGAAAACCTGCTGCCGCTCGAGTATGCAGCCTGGGAAGACCAGCTCAAGCGCTTGCAGGACCTGCTGGGGGATGTGCACGATCTCGACGTGCTCGCCGCCTTTCTCAAGGACGAAGCGGAAAAGATCCCCCCGGAAACGGTCGCGGCCTTCCGCGAAAGCCTGCACCGCGAGCGGAACAGCCGAATCCTGGCTTATCGCCAGCTCACCCTGGGCCGCACGGGCCAGTGGCAGGTCTGGCGCAGTGCTTTCCCGCACGGGATGGCTTTGAATTCCGTTGCGACCGCCCGCCTGCGCGCCACCGCGCGTGCCCTCGACCCTCGGCCTCGCCGCACCACAGCAATTTCCCGGCTCAGCATGCGATTATTCGACGCGTTCGCCAGAGCGCGCATTTCGCCGCTTTTTCGCGACACGGCGGTTCGCCGCATCTTCCGCGCTTCCGCTTCTTTGCACGGCATCGGCCGCAGCCGTCGCCGCAAGCCGCCGGAAAAGGCTGCCCGGTCCATTCTGCTGCAATTGCCCGTTCCCCCGGGCTGGAGCCCATCGGAGTGGGAGATTCTGGGGTGGGTGATCCGCTACCATCGCGGCAAAGAGCCAGAGCCACAAGCTGCCCGCTATGCCGCATTGTCCCAAGAGGCGAAACAACTCGTCGAGACGCTCGCCGGGCTCTTGAGGCTTGCAAGGGCGCTTCGCCGTGGCGGTGTCGAACTCTCGCCCGGCCTCAGAGTGGACTCGTCGGCGGAAGCAATCATCCTTCGCGCCCCGGGCTGGGTCAGTACGCCGGAAAACGAATCCTGCCTCGCCAAGGGCAAGCACCTTCTCGAACGCGCGCTGAAGCGGCCGCTTCTGCTGCTGCCTGTCGAGAGAATCGACACGACTCGCCCGGTTGTGGAAGAGCTTGCGCTGGATCCTATCGCCCCATCGGGCTGAGATTCCTATTTCCCGTGGCGGCGCAGCACCTTCGGCGGGCAGACCCAGACGAGAACCCCGGCGGGCGGCGAAATCCTGGTCAATTCGAGTTGCGCCACGCCGGCTTTTTTCAACTCCGTGACCGTACGCTTCGATCCGATCGCATAGGCGATCACCTCATCGAGTTGCGGCGCATGTCCGAACACAAACACCGAATCCGTCTCTTTCTCCTTCGCCAGCTCTCGAAACAGGAGAAGGGGGTCAGTTCCGGGGAGCAGCGCCTCGGATCTCCGGATCTTCCCTTCCGCGTGCCCCAGTGAGGCGGCGAAAATCTCCGCGGTCTGCGTGGCGCGCACATAGGGGCTTGAGATCAGCAGATCCGCCTTTTCTCCCAGCGCGGCCACCGCTTTGGCCACCTGGGCCGTCTTCTTGATTCCATCCTCTGTCAAAAACCGCTCCGGATCCGGCGGACAATCCGGTGCTTTCCGATCGATGGCGATTCCGTGCCGAACGACAAAGAGCTTCATTACCGATCCTTCCACGCGTACTTCACTTGACCGCCAACCGGAAGAAAATCCTTACGTGAAATTCCTTTTCAAACAGGCCGCTGCTTTGGCCGGCATCGAGTAGATCGTCGCGTGCATCACCCCGTGCGTGGACCTGCAGGGCGACCGCGCCGCCTCGATATACCGGCTTCATTTTGAGCACTCTCTCCCGGTGAGAATGATCGAGCGCCTCGGCGATGCGCAGGAGAGAAGCGATTCGCCGCACCGTTTGCTGCTCAGTGCGTCCGAGCAGGGAGTAGACGGCGTGGCGGCCGGAGGGTTCCGCTTTCTTGTTATGATAGCGCACAAGAGCGGCCACGATCGCCCGGTCCCGCCCATTCAGCCCCGGGATGTCCCCATTGTAAACGAGGTACTCGCCATGTTTGTGATGCCCGCGATGACTCACGATATGGCCCAAGTCATGGAGGAGCGCACCGGCCTCCAGTAGCACACGCGTACGCGGCGGGAGATGGTGCACGGGCTGAAGCTGGTCGAACAGAATAAGGCTGAGTTCGCGGACGTGCTCCGCGTGCTGCTGGTCAAATGCCAGCGGCGCCAGGCGCCTGGCGAAGCTACGCACGCCAGCGAGCATTTGGCGCGCCGCGGCATCGTAGCGGTGGCGCTCCGTCCGCGCGAACGCCAATCGCGCTGTTTCCTGCAGCAGCCCTTCGCGCACGCCGACGCCAGGCACCAGCAGGGTCCGCAGATTCAAGTAACGCCCGAGAGCCAGCAAGGTGATCGCTGCAATACCCATCACGTCGGCGCGGTCCCGGCGTACGCCGAAGGACTTCATGCGCTCGCGCACGTCCCGTTCCAAAATCGATGCCAGGCGCTCACGCAACAGGGAGAGTTCCAGCGTGCGCACCCCGTACTGCCGCGGGCCAGGCGCGACATTCGCAAGCATTTCGGCATTGCCACCACAGGCAACGGCGATGCGGCCCGCGAGATTCGGCCTTGCCGGCAGCCGCGATTCCAGCAGCGCTCGGACGTACCGCCGCACCTGCTCGGCCTGCACGGGCCGGATCACGCCCGGAAGCTCCAAGGTCGTCATCAAGCGCACCGTCCCGGCCGGGAGTTGAACGCTTTCCTCGAGCAAGTGTTCTCTGAGCAGGCTGACCTCGAGGCTTCCGCCGCCCAGGTCCACGATGCATCCGGGTTGCGCCTCGGGATTCACCGCCGCGAGCACGGCCTCCCGGCCCAGCCGGGACTCTTCCGCGCCGCTGATCACTTCCAGCGCGATTCCGGTTTTCTGCTTGATCCGCCGCACCAGGGAGCCCCGATTGCGCGCCTCGCGCGAAGCGCTCGTGGCGACGGCGCGGTACTTCGTGACTCCCTGTTCATCGAGAAGGCCGCGGAAGTGCCGGAACGCAGTCACCGCTTTCGACAGGGTTTCTTCGCTGAAGCGCTGCCGCAAAAAAACATTCTCGCCGAGACGCAGCGGAAATCGTTCCGTCTGAATGGGTTCGATGTCGATTGCGGAATAGGCGCGCGCAATGGAGAGGCGGATGGCGTTCGAACCGGCGTCAATGGCAGCGATGTGGACGGGATCAGCCAAGCTCGTTTTCACCGCCAGAGATGCGCCAGCGCCACCGAAGGAGTGTATTTGGTCGCGCGGATGCCGAGTTGCTCGGCGATTTTCTGCCGCAGTAGCTTGTTGACCGCGGGGACGCTCGCTTCACCGTTCAGCTCGATGAAGCCGTGGCGCTTGGCCATCACCTCGAACTCGCGCTGGATCATGGTCTGATAGCGGATAAAGGACCAGTACAAGTCGTGCGAGAGGGACATGTCCCGCCCGGCCTCCCAGTAACTGATGGCCTGCGCCTTTTTGAATTCGCGTGCAAACGCCGTTTCGGGCCGCACGTTCAGCCAGAAAGTCAGGTGCGGCCGCAGGGCCATTTCGTAGAGCCCGCTGAGGTAATCGCGATTGATCCCGCGGACAACACCCCGAGCGATCAGCGTATAGATGAAGCGGTCCGCCAGAACCACGGTCCCCGCGCGAAGCGCCGGGACGATGCGGTGCTCGAGTTGATCGAAGAAGTCCGTCGCGTACATCAGCGCGAGGGTCAGGCGCGTCGCCGCGTTTTTCGCCAACAGCTCGTCGATGTCCTGTCCGACGAGGTTTGAACGCCGCAGGCCGCTGGTCTGCACCGCAAAGCCTTCCGACTCGAGCCACTCCTGCAGCAAGGCGATTTGCGTCGAGCGCCCCGAGCCATCCATCCCTTCGATGACCACGAGCGTCCCGGTGATCTCGCTGGGATCGAATCCCACGAGCGGCTCGCCGAAGAAATGCTGCGCCGCTCCATCGTCCGCTGCGGGAGGCGCGGGTGCGGCTTTCGCAGGGGCCGTTCCCGTGACCGGAGCCGCCGCCCCCGCATCAGCCTGGGGCTTTTCTGTTTCCGGGGCGCTCATTCGGCTTCCTCTACGCGTGGCGCGAAACGCTTCAGATCGATGCGCTCCGCCACAATATCGCGCATCTGTTTTTGCAACTTGTTCACGGGGATGGTCCCGTCCAGGACGACGAAATTGTCGCTCTCGACCATCTTGTCGTATTCATCCAGAATGCGCGCCTGGAAAAGCTTGAAACTCTCCGCGCGGTCGTAGGAAAGGCCCAGGTCCATTCCGGCTTCGTAGTATTTCAGCTTCGGGCGCCCGCTCAAGATCCGGTGCACCGCTACCTCCAGGGGAGCGCGGAAATAAAACGTGATATCCGGCACGGGCGCAAAACGGTATAGATTGCGCAGCCAGCGTGGCGGGCATCCGCGGGCAGCATCGCGCGCAAACGCCGTATAGATGTAGCGGTCCGCCAGCACCAGATAGTCGCCCTGCAACAGAGGCATGATCTGGCGCTCGCAGCGGTCCGCAAAATCCGCCGCATGCAGCAGCGAATAGGTCACCGGCGTCAGTAAGCGCCGCTGTTTCCCGCGCCGCGTGGTGGACTTCACCAGCGGAGAAGAATTCCATTCCGTGAAGTGCAGCCGGTAGCCGCCGATCTCCAGCCAGCGCTTCAAGAGATAGAGCTGCGTGCTCTTTCCCGAGCCGTCCGTACCCTCGACCACGATCAAAGCGCCCGGATAGGCGCGGCTGGGCACCGGGCGGCCCGGCTGCGGCAGTGTGGACTTCGCCGCGGGCTGCGGCGGCGGCTTCGGCTGTGTCTCTTGAGCTTCGGTCATTCTCGGCAGGTCTCCATGCTGCCTCAAAAGAGTACCGGTGCTTTGTTACAGCTGCGTCACTGCGCGAGCGCCCCTTCGCCGGGCCTCCCCCGGCCGGTGCATTCGGCCATCAGAAGAGCCCCAGTTTGATCCGCAGAAACTTTTTCGGATTCTGCCGGAGGTCCCCGATAAAGAGCCGGAGATCACCGGAGAGTCCCGCCAAATTGTCGTAGAGCTTCGGATCGCTGAACATCCTGCCGGCTGTCGTCGTATTCTCGTTCAGCTTCGCCGACGCTGCTGCGAGGTGCGCGCCAGTATCGCGCCAATTGTTATACAAAGTTTCTTCGGTCGCCAATTTGCCGAGTGTCCCCTTCCCCGCCCGCACGTCGGTCAGGAGGGCGTTCCCCTTTTCGAGGGTATCCTTGGCGCTATCATAGAAAGCCGAATCGTAGATCATCTTTCCAAGCGTCCCTTTCTGACCATGGATGTCGGCAAGCAAGGTATCGACGCGGCCCACGGCTGCGTTGGCTTTTTGATAGAGCTCGTCCGACGCGACGATCTTGCCGAGTGATCCCTCTCCCGCCTGGACATTCGTGACGATCTGATCGCTCTTGGCCAGGATGCTGTTCAGGTGGTAGTAGACCTGTTCATCGTTGAGCAGCTTGCCGAGCGAGCCACGCCCTTCTTTCACGCCCGAGATCAGATCGCGGACGTCTTCGGAAAGAGCGTTCAGGTTTCCGAGCAAGTCCGCGCTCCGCTGCACGACCTCCTTGATCGCCTTTTCCTCGACGCCTTTGAGCTCCTCGCCTTCCTTCAGCGGCACGCCCGTAAAACCGCGCGAGATGTTCACGTAGCGGTTGCCGAGCAGTCCTTCCGTCACCAGGCTCGCAGTCGAATCCGTCAGTACGTCATCCTGGTAGCGCCGGTCCATGCGGAAAATCACCTCGATGTTTCGGTTCTTTTCCGGGGCCTTCCCCTTCGTACGCGGCACGATGCGGATGGACTCCACATTTCCGACTTCCACGCCGTCCAGGCGGACCGGCGCGCCATTCGCCAGACCGGAGACCTCCGGGAGAAACGTCTTGAGCCGGTATTTCGGCCCAAGGATGCCGGTACCGGTCACATAAAAGATGCCCGCGCCAAGGACGAACAACCCCACCAGAACGAACAAACCAACGCGAAGCTCCGACCAAGTCAACTGCTTGCGCTGTGCCATGATCTGCTCTCCTCTCCTGTCCTGCTCATCGGCTTTTCCAAGGTCACACCAGGAACCGCCGCAAATACGGATCCTCCGCCTTTGCAATCTCTTCCGGCGAGCCCTCGAAATACACCCGGCCTTCGCGAAGGACGAGGAACTTTGTCAACGCACCGTCCGGCCCCGCCGCACCTGGGCTGGTGCCGTTCACGTGCAGCACGCGGCCCGACTGCGGATCAAAGAGAAAATTCGCCAGCCCAAATCCGTCCTGCAGCCGGTGCGTGGCGAGCAGAGAGGTTACTCCATAAGTGTCGCGCAGCCGCAGGATAAGGGTG
>DASZZJ010000063.1:0-6714 GCA_035545075.1 Candidatus Acidiferrales bacterium | reverse complement strand
CTTCCTATTGGGATCCTGCTTGTTGTCGGCCATCAGATCATGCAGCGCCATCAGGGCGATGCGAGCGCCGCCATTGTCCGCCGTGTTCTCGCCTAAGGTCAGCTTGCCGTTCAGGTGAAGATCATCCGCGGTCACGAACCCGCTGTATTCAGTGTCAACGCAGCCGGCGCGCTTCTCGAATTCCTGGGCGTCCTGGGCGGTCCACCAATCGCGCAGGTTGCCTTTGGGATCGAACTTGCGCCCCTGATCGTCGAAGCCGTGAGTGAGTTCGTGGCCGATGACCAGGCCGATACCCCCAAAGTTCACGGCATCATCCATGGAGCGATCGAAAAATGGCGGCTGCAAAATGCCGGCGGGAAAGACGATCTCATTGTGGCTGCCGCTGTAATAGGCGTTCACCGTGGGCGGCGTCATGCCCCATTCCAGCTTGTCCACGGGTTTGCCGATCTTGGCCAACTGGCGGTTGGATTCGAACTCCGCGGCGCGAAATATGTTGCCAAGAAGATCGCCGCGGACGACGTTGAGCTTGCTGTAATCGCGCCATTTGTCGGGATAGCCGATCTTGTTGCGGATGGCTGCCAGTTTGATGAGGGCCTGCTTCTTGGTCTCGTCGGTCATCCAGGGGAGTCCCGTGATGTCGGTGTGCAAGGCCTTTTCCAGCGCGTCAACCATTTTCAGCATGCGCCGCTTGCCTTCCTCGCCGAAAGTGGCATCCACATACGGCTGGCCCAGGGCCTCGCCCAGAGAATTATCGAGGGCGTTCACGCAGCGCTTCCAGCGGACGGGAAGCTCTTTCTGTCCGGTAATGGCCTGCTGGAACTTGAAGTCTTGCTGGACGAAATCGTCGGAGAGCCAGGTGGCGGCGTTGCTCAGCATCTGCCAGGTCATGTAGACCTTCCAGTCTTCGAGCGGCGTGGACTCGATGACCGGGTTGATTTGCTTGAAGTAGTCGGGGTTGACCACGTTCAGATCTTTGAAAGCCGGCGCGCCGGAAACGGCAAAGTAGCGGTCCAGATGGAAATTGGGGGCGATCGCCGAAATCTCCGTGACGGTCATTCTGTGGTCGCGGTTTTTGGGATCGCGGCGCAGGGTGCGGTCCATGAAGGCCCGGGCCAGTTGCGTCTCGATCTTCAGGACGGTTTCGGCGTTGTGAGCGGCTTGCTGCTGCGTCTGGCCGAGCAGAATGAACATCTTCGTCATGTGATCGAGATAGGCCTTGCGGATCTCCACTGTGGGGGCGTCATCCTTGAGGTAGTAATCCTTGTCGGGCAGAGTGAGACCGTTCTGGTCCAAGGAGGCGATGGTCATGTCGGCATCGTGGAAGTCCGGCCTGGCGCCGAAACCCAACAGAGGATTGGGACCGATGAGCTGCTGGCGGGACATCACCTCAATCATTTGCGTCTTGTCCTTGATGGCCGCAATGCGTGCCAGTTCCGGCTTCAACGGCGAATATCCGGCCTTGTTCGCCGCCGCTTCATCCATGCAGGAGGCGTAAAAGTCGCCGATCTTCTGCTCGACCGGGCTGCGCTTGGAATCGTTGGCGCTGGCTTTATCCAGGATCTGGCGCAGCACACCCAGGTTGTGCTCATAGACTTCGGAAAAGCTGATCCAGTCGGGATAATCCGGCGGAATGGGATTGTTCTTGATCCAGTTGCCGCAAGCGTATTGGTAAAAATCAACGCAGGGGTCAACCGACTTATCAATGTTGGCGATATCGAACTTGGGCGCGGGATGGGTGTCCGGCGCGCCGGCGGATCTTATCCCGGCCGCGGAGACAGGCGGCTGCGGTGATTGGGTTTGGGCCGCGGCCGCGGCGGCAACCAGCAACACTACGCCAAGCAACCGGATGAGAAAGTAGCGCATGAATTCACCTCCGCAGTGAGAACGTGCCATTGTAGGGTTTATTCCTGCGCCAGACAATTGTTTCTGGTCGGCGAAATGGCCGCGGCGAGGTTATTTTTTTGCGGCGCGGTAGAGAATGACGCGGACCTTTTCAAGTGTGATCAGGCCTCCCTCCACCATTTCGTCGAGGCGGGGAAGGATGGCGTCAATGCGCTCCTGCGCCTCGACGATTTCGACGATGATGGGCAGGTCCTGGGAGAGCCGCAGGAGTTTGTCCGTGTGGTAGATGCTCGAGCCGCCGTAACCTCCCACGCCCCGCAGCACCGTGGCGCCGGAGAAACCTTCCTTGCGCAAGAGCTCGACGATGGCTTCGTGAAGCGGCTTGCCGTGCCATTTGTCCGATTCGCCGATGTGGATGCGCATCAGCGTGCGCTCGCCTTCGAACTTTTCGTGTGTCATGGAGGCTCCTAGAAACGGTTCGCAAGGTGGATGCCGGTGACCGTAAGCAGCAATCCGGCGAAGACGCTCGCGCCCACGTAGGTGCCGGCGCGGAGCCATTCGCCGTCTTCGAGCATTTTGGCGGTTTCCCAGCCGAAGCTCGAAAAGGTGGTGTAGCCGCCGAAAAAGCCGATGGTCAAGGCGGCGCGCCAGTCCGGCGAGATCACCATGCGGTTAAGCGTGAGCTGGCCGAGAAGGCCGAGCACGAAACAGCCGGTGAGGTTGACGGCCAGCGTTCCGTAGGGAAACGTCGTTCCGCTGCGGATCTGAACGACGCCCTGGAGCGCATAGCGGGCCAGCGTGCCGAGGGCTCCGAAAAGTGCTATGAGTGCGATTCGCAAGAGTGCTCCGTTCCGGCAGCCGGCGCGCTCAAAAAAGAGAAACTCCTGGCGCCCCGCTGCCAGGAGTCATCAGAGCCGCTGTATTTGGGCGGCCCGGTTGTGGCGAACTCCATCGCCTTTGAATTCAATTCTCATTCTAGCGTGCCTCTGCGCCAACCGCAACCAGGTCGCCTATCCGTGGTTCCGCAAAGGCAAACCGCTCAGTAGCGAAAACGGTAGCGCATCTCGCCGGTGAACTGCCGCGGATAGTTCCAGTGGGTGCCGCCGAAGGTGTTGGAACTGTCGATGAGGTAGCGCGTGTTGCCGAGATTTTGCGCCGTGAAGCTCAAGCTGAACCGCTCGCCGAAAGACTTGCCCGCCGCCAAGTCAAAGCTTTGATGGCCCGGCAGGTGGCCCGGACCGTTGCCGTCGAGGAACCCCGACCCGTAGGCGAAATTGCCGGAGACCCAGGCGCGAGACGGGAGCAGGACGTGGAAGCCGGTGGCGAGCGTGTCGTGCTGATCGTGGTCGAGGAAGAAGAAGCCCGCGGCGGGCGGCGAGAAATCGGTCAGGCCGCCGGCGACGCCGCCGGCGCCTTCGGCGGTCTGGCGCGAGTAGGCGAGGCGAAGCTGCACGCGGCCGGCGAGGCGGGGAGAGCGCAGGGTGACTTCCGTGCCGCGGATGCGGGCGCGGGCGATGGTCACGGGAAAGAAGATGTTGGAGTTGCCCAGCACGGCGTGATCGAAGAAGTTGCGGGCGTGTGTCTGGAAATTCGAAACGTCGAAGGTCCAGCCGCGCAGCGGGATGGCGACGCCGAACTCGCGCTGCTCGTCGGTTTCGCCGCGCAGGGGCAGAAAGCCGAACCCTTGATCGAGGGCAAACTGCAGGAGCGGGCCGGAAACGGTGGAGAGCGGCGGCGCCTGGTAGTAGCGGCCGTAGAAGGCGCGAAATACCCAGTTGAGCTTGGGGACGCGCAGCGCCCCGCCGATGCGCGGGCTGGCTTTGTCCTCGGTGAGCCCGCCGGAAAAGTGGCTGTAGCGAATGCCGCCGTTGACAGTGAACCATTCGGTCAGGCGGAACTGGTCTTCAGCGAAGAGAGCGAAAAGGCCGCCGCGAGGCTTTTCGGTTTGGGATAGAGAACTGCCGGAACCGTCGTTGGCGACGAGGGCGAAGCGCGCGTCGTCCTGTTGCGCGAATCCGTAGAGGCCGACGCGGGCATTGTGGCGGCCGCGGGTGACGGCGAGCGAAGCGAGGGCGCCTTCATAGTACGAATCGCGATGATCCGCCGGCGTAGGAGGCGCGTCGGCCGGGGTGCCGCTGTCGCCGAACGCTCGCGGTGACCCATCGTAGGCCACGTGATTCCAGTGGTAGAAGGGAGCCAGGGTGAAGAGAAGTCCCGGTCCGGCCGTATGCAGCCAGGAAAAATTCGCGAAGGCGTCGCGCTCGCGCTGTGCGTCGCGGAAGCCGGCCGCCTGCTGGTCCGCGGTATTGGGGATCTGAAAGTAATCGGCGCGCACGGACGCGACCAGGCGGAATTGATCGTTGGGCGTCGCGTTGAAAATGAGCGAGGTGAAGCCGCCGCCGGCGAGCGTGTTGTCGTGGAGAACGCCGGGCTCGGGCGTCATCAAGCCGGCGTCGGTGCGGCTGGCGCTGAGGCTGGCGTAGTAGGCGAAGCGGTTGGTGTGGTCGCCGAGGCTGATCTGGCTGTCGGTGGAGTGATAGCTCCCGTAGGTCGCCGCGATCTCCATTTCGCGGTCGCGCTCGAAGCCGGAGCGCGGGATCACGTTGATGACGCCAAAGGTGCGGTCGCCGTACTCCGCGGAATAGCCGCCGCGCTGGATTTCGATGACGTCGATGTCTTTCGGGTCGAACTGCGCGCCGAGGTTCGATGCGATATTGGTATTCGGCACGGGGACTCCATCCACGAGCCAGGAGACCTGGTGACCGCCGCGGATGTGCAGCTGGTCGTGGACCATCGTGGCGCCCGGAGTGATGTTCGTGATGAAGTCGAGGCTGTTGGTGCGCGTAGCGCCGGGCATGGCGCTGAGGTCGCTGCGCGTGAGCGTGGAAGAGGACGAGGATGAGGTGGGGTCCACGGCAGACGCGGACTCGTTGACCTCGACGCGCTGAGCCAGGCTTGCCACGGCCAAAGGGAAATGGAGCAAAGGGGCGGAGTCCGTGGCCACGGTGAGGTTTCGCTCGGCGTCGTGGAAGCCATCGTGACGAATACGAATCGTGTACTGGCCGGCCGGCACGGCGTCGATCTGGAAGCGGCCTTCCGCGTCGGTGACCGCCTCCCGTTGCCAATCGGCGAAGCGCGCGCGGAGCAGGATCCCAGCGCCCTCGATGGGGTGGTGCTGGAGATCATGAACGATGCCGCGCACGGTTCCAAAGATCCCCGCGGCGGCGGGCAGCACGATTGCGCTCGCCAGGGCGAGCAGATAAAGCGTACGTCGCATCCGTTCTTCTCTTCTCAATGGAATGGGCCGTCGGGTGGCGAGTTCGCCGCGGCCGGGCAATTCTGTTTGGACAGTTTTTAGATGGCCAAGCGTCAGACGGAGAGAGCGGCGCGAGGGGGCGGGGAGAGAGGCTGGCGGAGAGAGAGGATCTCTTTGGCGAAGGCGAAGGACGCGGCCCGCTCGCTGTGCAGAGGAACTGCGGGAACGGCCGTGACCGGCAACTCGAAGGCGAGAGCGTGGACGAATTGCCTTTCGGGCTCCTGACAACAATGGAGAGAGCAAGAGGCGACCGCGGGAGATGCGTGCTCACAATCGTGCGCGGCGGGCGCCGGCGACGGCTGCGCGCCGTGGTGATGAGCGGGGATGGGGCACTGACCCGTGGTGCAGCAGGCCATGGAATGCGCAGTGAAGACGGCCGCGGCGAACGGCGTGTAGAGAAGTACGGCCGCGAAGAGGCAAAAGCCCGCGCGCGTCATCCTGCTCGAATTCGGTTGGCGATTCTTCACACTGCTTTCACTGCCTCGGATCATTGAGCGGATGTCAGACTTATCTTCCGTTCGGGCGCGTCACCCGAGCTACAATAGGCCGCTGCGATAGATATTAAACGCCGGATGCGGGAGAAGGGAAGCTCCAAAATGAAGCCGACCGCGGCGAGTTTCATTGTGTGCGGTGTCGTGCTCCTCGCGCTGCTCCTGCCGCTGCCCGGCCAGGGGCAGGGAAGCAGCCAAGACCAGCAAGGCGGGCTGCCCACGATTCGCAATAACGTGAATCTGGTGAATGTCTTTTTCACGGTAAATGATCACCATGGAGCGCTGCTCGCGAACCTCAATAAGGATGAGTTTGAAGTTCTCGAGAACGGCAAGCCGCAGACGATCAAGTATTTTTCAGCCATGTCGGACCTGCCTCTGACGCTCGGCCTGCTTGTGGACACCAGCAGCGGCGCGCAAGGGACGCTGCACGCGGAGAAAGCGGCCGCCGCCGATTTTCTCCGCCAAATCATTACGGATAAAGGCTCTATTTTTGTCGCAAGCTTTGACAGTTCGGAAGACGGCGCGACCCTGGAACAGGGCTTTACTACGAATATCCAAAGAATGCGCCGCGCCGTGGAAGGAATCATCCCTGAGGGCCGAGGGAGCAGCGGCGCACGGTTATTTGACGCAATTTATGTGATTTCACATGAAATGCTAGGCGAGCAAGTGGGCCGCAAGGTGATGGTGATCCTTACGGATGGCGAGGACGTTGGCAGCAGGCTGAAGCTGCGGGACGCCCTCGAAGCCGCGCAAAAGGCGGACGCCATCTGCTACGTGCTTCTCCTGGTCGATCCACAACATTTATCCAACATGGGCGATATGAGACAACTCGCGGAGCAAACCGGCGGCCGCGTGATTGAGATCAATCGCCCGGACAAAATCGGCGATGCCTTCCGCCAGATCTCAGCCGAATTGCGCAGCCAGTACAGCCTTGGCTACTCGTCGGAGGATGCCAGGCGCGATGGCAGCTTTCGAAAGATTGAAGTCCAGTCGAAGAACGGCTACAAGGTGCAGGCACGGAAAGGATATTACGCCCCGGCCAGCTAGTGAATCCGGAGATCGCCT
>DASZZJ010000062.1:0-9822 GCA_035545075.1 Candidatus Acidiferrales bacterium | reverse complement strand
CCCGCCTTCAAAGCCGCGCCGGCGCGAATACCCCGTGCGCGACTGCTGTCCTTTGTTTCCCTTGCCGGACGTCCTGCCCAGCTTCGAGCCGATCCCGCGTCCTACACGCACCTTGCGGTGGCGCGAGCCCTTCGGCGGCCTCAGGTTGGAAAGGCTGATCGCCTTGCCTCCGCCCGGCCCCGCGGCTGATTTCGGCCCGCCTGATTCTTTTGTCGCCATCTCCTGCTCCCTACTCCAACACTTCCACCAGATGCCGCACCTTGTGAATCATCCCGCGCACCGCAGGCGTATCCTGCCGTTCGACGACGTGGTGCATCCGCCGCAGGCCGAGCCCGCGGATGGTTTGCCGCATGTCATCGGTGCAGCCGATGAAGCTCTTCACCCACTTGATCTTCACCGTCCCAGCCGGTTTTTTCGCCGCTGCTTTTTTCTCGCCCGCCATCAGCTCTCACTCGCCGCCTTTTCTTTTGGCCTGCCCATCATTTCGTCCAGCGACTTCGACCGTGTCTCGGCCACCTGCCCCGCGTCCTTCAAACTGAGCAGCGCAGCGAAGGTCGCCTTGACGACGTTGTGCGGGTTCGACGTGCCGATGGATTTCGTCAGCACGTTGTGGATGCCCGCCACCTGCATGACCTTGCGCACCGGGCCGCCGGCAATCACGCCGGTGCCCTCCGAAGCGGGCTTCAGCAGCACCTGCGCCGAGCCGTACCGCCCGAGGACTTGGTGGGGAATCGTCGAGCCCTTCATGTTCAGCTTGATGAGGTTCTTCTTGGCCTGTTCGATGCCCTTCTTGATCGCCATGGGCACTTCCCGCGCCTTGCCCATGCCGAACCCGGCGTGTCCATGCTGGTCGCCCACCACGACGAGCGCCGAAAAGCTCAGGTTCTTCCCGCCCTTCACCACTTTTGTGACGCGGTTGATCGCGACGACGTCATCCTTCAGGTCGGCGGGATTCACGTCGAGCAGGCGCCGCACCGCCAGGTAATCACGCAAGATTTGCTTGGACATAGGCTAAAACTGTAACCCCGCTTCCCGTGCCGCGTCGGCCAGCGCCTTGACGCGGCCGTGATACTTGTATCCACCACGGTCGAACACGACCTTTTCGATCTTTGCGGCCCGGGCACGCTCGGCGATCACCTTGCCGATCACCTTGGCCGCGGAAACGTTGCCGCCGCCCTTGATCTGCTTTCGCGTCTCTTTGTCGAGCGAGCTGGCGGAGGCCAGCGTGCGTCCGCTGCGGTCGTCCACCAACTGCGCGTAGATATGCCCGAGCGACCGATAGACGCACAGGCGCGGTCTCTCCGGCGTGCCGTCCATTTTCGCGCGCACGCGCTCGTGAATCCGCCGGCGATGCTCGTCTCTCGAAACCCTTCGCACCGATACCCTGGCCACTGTCGCTTCTCCTTACGCCGCTCCGGCCTTGACGCCGGCCTTGCCGGCCTTCTTCTTCAGCCGCTCGCCGGTGATGCGTACGCCTTTCTGCTTGTACGGATCCGGCGGACGCAGCGCGCGGATGTTTGCGGCGGCCTGACCTACACGGGCCTTGTCCGCGCCGCTTACCACGATGTGCGTCAGCTTCTCCACCGTGATGAAGATGCCTTCCGGGATGGGAAACTCCACCGGGTGCGAATAGCCGAGGGCGAAATTCACCGCCTTGCCCTTAACCTCCGCGCGGTAGCCGACGCCGAAAATGTCCAGTTCCTTCTTGAATCCTTCCGTGACGCCGCGCACGGCGTTGGCCACCAGCGCCCGCGCCAGACCGTGCAGCGCGCTGTGCTCTTCGCTCGAGCGCGTCGCCGTCAGCACGCCTTCCTGCTGTTCAAACTGAATGCCCGCCGGAATCGCCACGGCCAGCTTACCCTTCGGCCCTTGCACTTCGACGCGGCCGCCCCCCAGCGCAACCTTCACGCCGCTGGGCACCACAATCGGTTTCCGTCCGATGCGCGACATCGTTGTATCCTCGTCCCCTTCCCGCCGTTCCCTACCAGACCTCGCAGAGCACTTCGCCGCCGACGCGCGCCCGCCGCGCCGCCCGGCCGCTCATCAAACCTTTCGGAGTGGTCAGGATGCTGATCCCCAGCCCCCCCACCACGGGCTTGATCTCCGCGGCGCCGATGTAGCGCCGCGCGCCCGGCCTCGATATCCGCCGCAGCCCGGTGATCACGCTGCGCCGATCGGGCGTGTACTTCAAAAAGACGCGCAGCGTTTTCCGCACCTTGTTTTCGTCCACCATCTTGTAGGTGGCGATGTAGCCCTCTTCCTTCAGGATGCGCGCGATCTCGATCTTCAGCTTCGAAGAAGGAAGATCGAGCCGCGCGTGCTTGGCCGCGACGGCGTTGCGGATGCGCGTGACAAAATCAGCAATGGGATCGGTCTGCATCGTTATGTCCTTACCAGCTCGCCTTCACTACGCCGGGGATTTCACCCCGCAGCGCCATGCCGCGGAAACAGATGCGGCACAGCTTGAACTTGCGGATATAGCCCCGCGCGCGCCCGCACAGCCGGCAGCGGTTGCGCACCCTCACCTTGAACTTCGGCTTCTTCCGACTCTTCGCAATCTTGGCAGTCCGCGCCATGCGTTCCCTCTCTCCGTGCAGCTCACGGGCGCAGCGGCACGCCCAGCAGCTTCAACAGCTCGCGCCCTTCTTCATCGTTCTTCGCAGTCGTCGTGAGCGTGATATTCATGCCCTTGATTTTATCCACCCGGGTGTAATCAATCTCCGGGAATACCAACTGGTCCTTCAGCCCCAGGGTGTAGTTGCCCCGGCCGTCGAAGGAGCTCGGCGGCAGTCCCTTGAAGTCCCGCACGCGGGGCAGCACGACGTTGCACAGGCGGTCGAGGAATTCGTACATGCGGCCGCCGCGCAGCGTGACCGCGCAGCCAATCGGCATGCCCTTGCGAATCTTAAAGTTGGCGATCGATTTTTTCGCCCGCGTAACGATCGCCTTCTGTCCCGTGATCTGCCCGAGTTCGGCGGCGGAGGTGTCCACCAGCTTCGCGTTCTGGCTCGCCTCGCCGAGCCCGATGTTCAGCGTGATCTTCTGCAGCTTCGGCACGGCCATGGGGTTTTCCCGGCCGAAGCGCTTCATCAGCGCCGGCACGGCCTCTTTCCGGTAACGATCCTGCAATCGGCTGATCATAAATTCTTCGGCCTCGCCCCTACTTGTCCAGCGTCGTTGCGCACCGCCGGCACGCCCGCACGCTCGATCCATCCGGCAGCTTCGTGTGGCCCACGCGCGTATGCTTTCCGCACGACGGGCAGACCAGCATCACGTTGGAGACGTGCATCGAGCCTTCCTTCTCCACGATTCCGCCCTTGATGTTCTTCGCCGGGTTCGGCCGCGTGTGCCGCTTGATGATGTTCGCGTGCTCCACCACGATCCGGTTTTTTTTCGGATGCACGGAAAGCACGCGGCCGGTCTTGCCCCGGTCGCGGCCGCTCATCACCTTCACCTGGTCACCCTTGCGGATGGTGAAAACGTTTGCCGCTGTTTCCTGGTTGCTCATGGCCTTTGCCTACCAGACCTCCGGGGCCAGCGAAGCGATCTTGGTAAACTGCTTGTCGCGCAGCTCCCGCGCCACCGGCCCGAACACGCGCGTGCCGATCGGCTCGTTCGCGTCGTTGATCAGCACCGCGGCGTTGTCGTCAAACCGGATGTAACTGCCGTCCTTGCGCCGGTGTTCTTTGCGCATGCGCACGATGACCGCTTTCACGACAGTTCCCTTCTTCACCTGGCTCTCGGGCGTCGCTTCCTTCACCGAGGCCGTAACGATGTCGCCGAGGCCCGCCTTCAGCCCCACGTCCCCGCCCAGCGGCAAAATGCACATCAGCTTGCGCGCGCCGGAGTTGTCGGCCACCGTCAGCCAGGTTCGCATCTGAATCATCGGTCCGCTCCCCGGTCTTCCATTATTCCGCCGACGTGTTCCGCGTCAGCACTTCTGCGAGCCGCCAGCGCTTCAGACGCGAAATGGGGCGCGAAGCGATGATGCGCACCGTATCGCCCTGCTTCGCTTCGCGCTGTTCGTCGTGGGCGTAAAACTTTTTCGAGAGGTGCATCACGCGGTGATACCTCGGGTGCTGCACCAGCCGGGTGACCTCAACCACAATGGTCTTCTCCATCTTTGCGCTGGTCACCTTGCCGATCAGCTCCTGCCGCTGGTGGCGCCCCGGTCGTTCTGTAGGTGTGGCTTGTGTTCCGGTCGTCATTTCCCGTTCCTCGATTTCGCAAGCTCGCGGGCGCGCAGCAGCGTCTTCACGCGCGCGAGATCCTTCTTTGCTTCCCGCAGCCGTTTGACCGCCTCGGCCTGACCGGTTGAAAGCTGGAACCTCAGCCGGAAGATCTGCTCGGCGAGCTCGCGCTGCCGCAGCTCCAGTTCTCTGGGGTCCGCCTCGCGCAGCTTTTCGATACGCCGCGGCATCGCTAGAATCCTCCCGCGCGGGTGACGAACTTCGTCGGAATCGGCAGCTTGTGCGCCGCCAGGTCCATCGCCTCTTTCGCCGCGGCCTCGTCGACTCCCGCCATCTCGAACATGATCCGCCCTGGCTTCACCACCGCCACCCATCGCTCCGGCGCTCCCTTGCCCTTGCCCATTCTCGTTTCCGCCGGCTTTTTCGTGAACGGCTTGTCCGGAAAAATCCGGATCCAGAGCTTTCCGCCGCGCTTGATGAACCGCGTGATGGCCACGCGCGACGCCTCGATCTGCCGGTCGGTGATCCACGCCGCTTCGAGCGCCTTCAATCCGTACTCGCCGAAAGCCAGCTTGCTGCCGCGCCACGCCTTGCCCGAGCGCCGCCCGCGCTGCTGCTTCCGGTACTTCACTTTCTTCGGCATCAACATCGTCGATTTCTCGCTTCCTCGGTTCTTCTGCCGCTTGCTAAGCGGCCGCCCCGGCCATCGCGCGCTCCTTGTCCTGACCGCGCCGCGGGATGCTCTCGCCCTGGTAGACCCAGCACTTCACGCCGATGACCCCGTATGTCGTATAGGCCTGGGCAAATCCGAAATCGATGTCCGCGCGGAGAGTCTGCAGCGGCAGCCGGCCCTGCAGGTACCACTCCTTGCGGGCGATCTCGGCTCCGTTCAACCGGCCCGCCACGCGCACCTTGATTCCCTTGCAACCGAAGCGCAGCGCCGAATCCACGGCCTTGCGCATCGCCCGGCGGAACGCCACGCGCTTCTCAAGCTGCAGCGCGATGGATTCCGCGACGAGCTGCGCATCCAACTCCGGCCGGTGCACTTCCTGGATGTCGATGTGCACCTCGCGTTTGGTGCGCTTCTGGATCTCGTTCTTCAGCTTGTCGATCTCCGCGCCCTTCCGGCCGATGATGATTCCCGGCCGCGCCGTGTAGATCCGCACCACCAGCTTGTTCGCGGCGCGCTCGATGTCGATCGAGCTGATCCCGGCGGACTTCAGCCGCTCCTTCAAATCCTTGCGCAGTACCGTATCCTCGTAGAGCAGGTCGGCGTAGTCGCGGTCGGCGTACCAGCGCGACTTCCACACCTTGTTGTAGCCCAGCCGGAACCCGTACGGGTGCGTTTTCTGTCCCACTCTCGAGCCTCCCTACTTCTTGCCCTTCTTCGCCGGCGCGCGCTTTCCCGTCAGCGCCTTCCTCACCCGCCGCGCCGTCCCGCGTACGCCCTTCTGCGCCTCAGCTTCCGCGACATTCACGGCATGGCGCTCGGCGGCCGCTGCGCGCGCTTCTTTCACCTCGACCAGGATATGCGCCGTGCGCTTCTGGTAGCGGAACGCCCGCCCCATGGGCGCGGGACGCAGCCGCTTCCACCGCGGCCCTTCATTCACGAAGCACTGCGAGACATACAACTCATCCTTGTCGAGCGGCGCGCCGGCGTCCTCCGCCTTGCGCTCCGCATTGGCCACTGCGCTTTCCAGCAGCTTTGCAATTTGCCGCGATGCCCGCTTCGTGGTGTAGGCCAGCACTTGCTTCGCCTGGCCATAGGGAAGCCCGCGGATCAGGTCGATGACCAACCGCGCCTTCTGCGGCGAAAGCCGCACATGCCGCGCCAGCGCGTGCGCTTCGATTGCGGAAGATTGTGTCGTCAGCTCAGCCATGGTCTATGCCTTCGGTGCAGGCGCGGCGGGCGCCGGTGCCGCGGCTCCTCCCGCTCCTCCCGCTCCAGCCGGTGCCCCGGCAGCCGCAGCGAGCTTCTCGAGCGCCGCTTTCACGGCATGGCCCTTGAAGGTGCGCGTCGGCGCAAATTCTCCCAGCTTGTGCCCGACCATCTGTTCGGTCACGTACACGGGGATAAACTTCCTTCCGTTGTGCACCGCGATGGTGTGTCCGATCATATCCGGCACGATCATCGAGCGCCGCGACCACGTCTTCACCACTTTTTTCTCATTCCGCGCGTTCAGTGCTTCCACTTTTTCGCGCAGGTGGCCGTCCACAAACGGCCCTTTTTTCAAAGAACGCGGCATTTTCTCCCTATTCCTCCACGCGGCGCAGCCGCCCCCACTGCGCGCGCCGGATCTTCTTGAATCCCCTCACCGGCCCGGGCACGCGGTGAGACTGCGGGCAGAACGGGCAAACAAAGCGCGTGCCCAGCGCGTTCGGCGTCCGCTCCACGATCACAGACCATCCCGCCTTGCACAGCCGGTAGAGCACCGGCTCGTGCCCCTTCACAGCCGCTTTCACGGCCGGACGCGCCGGCTTGGCGGCGCGCTTCGCCACTACGCGCTTTCCCGCGCGGCTCCGATGACTGGAGCGCCGCGCTGAGGATCGGTTTGTACGTGTCGCACGCATCTTTTTTCTCTCGCCGGGCAGCCCTCAAAGCCCTGCCCGATTTCTCCCTCAGCCCTTTCGCCGCTGCACGATCATCTTTCCTGTGCGTTTGGTCCGGCGCGTCTTGGCCCCCAGGGTCGGGAAGCCCCACGGCGTCTGCGGGTGATTGCCCTTCACGCGGCCTTCTCCGCCACCGTGCGGGTGATCCACCGGATTCATCGCCACGCCGCGGGTCGTCGGACGCTTGCCGTGCCAGCGCGTGCGTCCCGCCTTGCCGTAGGTGACGTTCTCGTGGTCCAGGTTGCCCACCTGTCCGATCGTCGCCATGCAGTCCACGAGAAACTTCCGCACTTCCCCCGAAGGCAGCTTCACGAGCGCCAACTCTCCTTCTTTGCTCAGCAGTTGCGCCGCACCGCCCGCCGAGCGCACTACCTGTCCACCGCGACCGGGATAAAGCTCCAGGTTGTGCACCATCGTCCCCGGCGGGATGTGCCGGAACGCCATGGCGTTCCCCGGCAGGATGTCCGCGCCCTCGCCGGTCTGCACCGTCATCCCCACTTCGAGCCCCACCGGATGCAGGATGTAACGCTTCTCGCCGTCGGCATAGTGCAGCAGGGCCAGCCGCGCCGAGCGGTTCGGGTCGTATTCAATCGCCGCGACTTTAGCGGAAATTCCCGTCTTCTC
Organism: Candidatus Acidiferrales bacterium; assembly: GCA_035545075.1. Lineage (GTDB taxonomy): Bacteria > Acidobacteriota > Terriglobia > Acidiferrales > UBA7541 > Acidiferrum. Next base: position 2,398 of record DASZZJ010000062.1, on the reverse strand, counting down.
CCGCTTGAAGTCAATCTTCCGGTACTGCTTCTTGTGCCCGCCACCGCGGTGCCACGCGGTGATTTCGCCGTGGCTGTTCCGCCCGCCGGTGCGCTTCTTCGATTCAACGAGCGATTTCTCCGGCTGTTGCTTGGTGATCTCGCTCTTGTCCAGGACGGTGATGAACCGCCGCGACGCTGTGTATGGGTTGAAGCTCTTGAGTCCCATTTTCGCCTCTAGCCTTCCGGACGTCCGCGTCCCGCTCGAAAAACCCCGTTACAAATTCTCCGCGTACTCGATCATCTTTTCGCCTTCAGCGAGCTTGACGTACGCCTTCTTCCAGTCGCGGCGGTAGCCCTCGAACCGCCCGCGACGCCGCATCTTCCCCGGATAATTCGCAGTGCGCACGTCCACAACCTTCACCTTGAAAACCTGCTGCACGGCCTCTTTGATCTGCGTCTTCGTTGCGCCCACCGCGACCTCGAAGACCACCGTGTGCTGCGTTTCCTTCACGCCGAGCCCCTTCTCCGTGATAATCGGCCGGCGAATGATCTGATACTGCGACGTCACCATGGCTTAGTCCTTGCCCTTTTTCTTGCCGGCTGGCTTCTTCGCCTTCGCCGCTTTTTTCGCCGCGGGCTTTGCTTTCGTAACCGGTTTCGCCGGCGCCGCCGGAGCAATCGTTTCAACCAGCGGGACCGCCGGCGCCCTCTCCGGATCGAGCGCACGGCCCAGCCGCGCCGCTGCGTCCTTCGAACAAATCAGGCGGTCGTGCCGCATCAGGTCGTAAGGCTGCAAGACGTTTGGAGCGACCAGCTTCACGCCCTCGAGATTCCGGCTGGCGAGCTGCAAGTTGCGGTTCTCGCCGCTTTCCACCAGCAGGATTGTCTTGTTGCCGTTCAGCTTGTCCAGCGCCGAGCGCAGCGACTTGGTCTTGTGCGTCTCGAGCGTCCACGCATCCACGACCGTCAGCTTTTCCTCCGCAAGCTTCAATGAAAGCGCCGAGCGTAGCGCGCCCACTACCATTTTCTTCGGCAACGCGTAGCTGTAATCCCGCGGTTGTGGCCCGTGGACCGTGCCACCCTTGCGCCAGATCGACGAGCGCAGCGACCCCATGCGCGCGCGGCCTGTTCCCTTCTGCTTCCACAATTTCTTCCCCGAGCCCTGCACTTCGGAGCGGACCTTCGTCTTGTGCGTGCCCGCGCGCTCTCCGGCCAAGTACCACCGCGACGCCTCGTGCAACAGATGCGGGTTCACCTTGCACCAAATACGCTGTCCGCCAGATCCACCTGGCCGACTTTCTTCCCGCTCAGATTCACCACATCCACGACCGGCATCTCGTCTGCTTCCTTTGCGTCGCTCGCTTCGAGCGGAAAGTAACTCTTATTTCGCCCGCTTGGTCTTGCGGATCAGCAAATAGGCGCCGCTCGGCCCCGGCACCGACCCGCGCACCAGCAGCAGGTTTTCGTCCGCGTCCACCTTCACGACTTCCAAATTCTTCGCCGTCACTCGCACGTTGCCCATGTGACCCGGAGAATGCTGGCCCTTCCACACGCGCGATGGAAACGAGCTGGCGCCGATGCTGCCCGGCGCGCGGTGGAACATCGAGCCGTGCGTCGCGTCGCCGCCGCGAAAGTGCCAGCGCTTCACGCCGCCCTGAAACCCCTTGCCCTTGCTCACTCCGGTAACGTCCACCAGCTCTCCCGGCTGGAAGCCGCCCACCAGGACGCGGTCACCGGTTTTCGTTTCGTCGCTCGATTCCTCGATGCGTACCTCGCGGAGAACTTTCATCGACGCGACGCTGGCCTTTTTGAAATGCCCCGTCATCGCCTTGTTCACCCGCTGCGGCTTGACGAATTCCACGAGGCCCAGTTGCACGGCGTCGTAGCCGTCCTTGTCTTTCGTCCGGCGCTGCACAACCACGCACGGGCCCGCCTGTAACACGGTGCACCCCACCAGCGTGCCGTCAGGGCGGAAGACCTGCGTCGTCCCCAGCTTGATTCCGATAATCCCGTTGACCGCCATTTCCTCGTCTCTTCTCTATTCCCTGTCAACCCTTGGCTGTGAGCTTCTTCACTTCGCCGCGTGGCCGAACGCCTTGATCTCGACGTCCACGCCCGGCGGCAAATCCAACTTCATCAGCGCGTCCACCGTGTCCGGCGTCGGCTCCAGGATGTCGATCAGCCGCTTGTGAGTGCGCATCTCGAACTGCTCGCGCGATTTCTTGTCCACGTGCGGCGACCGCAGCACCGTCCACCGGTTGATCGTCGTCGGCAGGGGAATCGGCCCGGCCACTTCCGCTCCGGTGCGCTTGGCCGTCTCCACGATCTCCCGCGTGGACTGGTCCAGGATCCGGTGGTCGTAGGCCTTCAAACGAATGCGAATTTTGTCGCCCTGTCTCATCATCCTACTCGACGAT
>DASZZJ010000061.1:0-21307 GCA_035545075.1 Candidatus Acidiferrales bacterium | reverse complement strand
AGACTTTCAGTGCAGCCGACGTGAAGCGCCCCGCTGCCCGGTGGTCGCGATAGAGATGCACGATCGCCCAGGCCGGCACGATCCACACTACAAAGACGGCCCCGGCATAAACTCCATAGAGGAATTGCAGCGCGCGCCGTGCGCCGGAGGAAACCGTGCTCACCGACCCCCGGGCGGCGCCGGCCGCGCCGAGGCGAGCGATCTGCAGCCAGGCGGGCGGCTTGCGCGCCGCCAGCGTTCCTTCCAGGTAGAGCCGCTTGGTCTCTTCGCGGCGCAGCTTTCCGCTGGAGGTCTTGGGAATGCTTCCGGGAGGGAGCAGCTCGACGCGGTCCGGCGGCAGGCCGAGGCCCTCGGACACTTTTTGCGTCACGGAGGCGGAGATTTTGGCGCGCTCTGAAGATGCACCCGTGCGTGATTCGGCCACCACGACGAGCTTTTCCGTGCCGCTTGTTTCGTCCCGCAGACCGAAGGCCACGACGCAGCCTTTACGGATTCCCTCCGCGCGGGCAGCGAGATCCTCGACTTCGTGCGGATAGATATTGCGCCCGCCCTTGATGATGATGTCTTTGACGCGGCCGGTGAGGTAAATCTCGCCCCCGGCGCAATAAGCGCGATCGCCTGAATCTACCCAGGCAAAATCGTTCTCGGAGGGGGCCGGTCCGAGCGGGAAAAGTTTTTCGGTGGCCGCGGGGTTGCGGTAATAGCCGCTCGTAACCGACGGCCCGCGGAACCACAAGAACCCCTCGGTGCGCTCCGGCAGCTCGCGCCCGCCTTCGTCCACGATGCGCACTTCGTGGCGCGGGAGCGGGGACCCGGCGGAGACGAAGGCGATCGCGTTCGCGTCGTCCGGAGCGGCGGGAAAGGCGCGGCCCTCGCCCGCAAAGGTTTCGCGGTCAATGCGGTCCACCAGGGGGCCGCGGCCTACCGGTGGCACTGCGATGGCGAGCGCAGCCTCCGCCAGCCCGTAGACCGGAAGAAGCGCCTCGCGGCGAAAGCCGTAGCGCGCGAAGCGCGATGCAAACCGCTCGAGGGTCTCCGGGTGTACGGGCTCGGCGCCGTTGAGCGCCGCGCGCCAGGAGCTGAGGTCCAGCCCTTCGATGTCGCGGTCGGCGATCTTGCGCACGCACAGTTCGTAGGCAAAATTCGGCGCGGCGGCAAGCGTTGCGCGATGGCGATGAAAGCTCCACAGCCAGCGCTCCGGGCGAGTGAGGAAGGCGATCGGCGACATGACGTTCAGCGGAATGCCGAAATAGAGGATCGTCAGCCAGGCGCCGATCAGGCCCATGTCGTGATAGAGCGGCAGCCAACTCGCGCAGACGTCGTCGCCCCGGATCTGCACCACCTCGCCGATGGCGCGCATGTTCGCCAGCAGATTGGCGTGAGTGAGCACGACGCCCTTCGGATCGCCCGTCGAGCCGGAGGTGTACTGCAGCAGCGCGATGTCGCCGGACTTGCGGGCGCGGTTGCCACTCAGATGAACGGGCAGGGCGCCCGGCGCGGGCGGCGGAGCACTTTCCGCCGTGGCGATGAGCTTCTGCGCATCGGCGACCTCCTCGAGCGAGCGCACGCGCGGTTTGAGCAGGCGCGCCACAGCCTCCGCGCGGCGAAAGGTCAGGAGCAGGCAGACCTCGGCATTATTGAGAATGGCCGCCTGGCGCGAAGCGTACTCTTCGATGCGGTCGGCTCGAAAAGGGGGATAGATCGGCACGGGGATCGCACCCGTCAGCAGGATCCCCGCATAGGAGACGAAGAACTCCCGGGAGGTCGGCAACATCAGCGCCACGCGGCCGCCCGGCGGAACGCCGCGGCGCGCCAACTCCGCAGCGCACTTCTGGGCCGCCGCATGCAGTTCCCCGAAGGTCATGGAGACCTCGCGGCCTTCGTCTTCCTGGATGCTCAGGTGCGTTCGGCCGGCATCGTGGGTGGCGCGGTAGCGGAGAACATCGAGAAGAGTTTCCGCGGTCTCGACGCCGCGCCGAGGGCCTGCTGCCGCCGCGCCGTGCAGCGCCTGTGTGGTAACCGCTGCGCGCAGCCCCGAACTGCCGGCCGAATAACCGCTCCCGGCTTCCGCCGCCGGTAGGCTGGCGAGCGCTGCGGTGATTTCTTCAGGTGTGTTTGCCTCGGTGACGACGGATTCCGGCAGGCGCACGCTAAACGCGGTCTCCAGCCGGGCCATCAATTCGACGCGTTCCAGGCTGCCGAGACCCAAGTCGCGCTCGAGGTGCGAGTTTGGGCCGAGCACGGGCAGAGCGCCCTGGCTGCCCAGCTCCTCCAATAATTCGCGGAGAACCTCCAGGACGCGGTCCCGGGCGTCGGTGAGGTCGAACTGCGCGATGGGGATCGGGGTGGCCACCGTTCTACCGCTTTGCAGGCGTTCTTCCCGTGAGGCTATCACGGGCGCGCAGGCTTGTCATGGAGATGGCGAGGAACTCAGCCCCTGCCGCGCCTTGTTCACGTGGTACTCTTCTTCGCCAGCTCCGGCGAATAATTGCGCGGAAGCAGCGTCGTTGAGAGGTCCACGCCCGAAAGGTCCACGCCGCTCAGGTCGGTCTCGCGGAAGATGGTGACGCCCAGATCCGCGCCCGCAAATCGCGCTCCATGGACGTTCGCGCGGCGGAAGTTCGCGTTGCGCAGCAGGGCGCGCTCGAAATTCACGTTCGACAAGTCGCAGCGGAAGAACTCGACCCCGCTCGCCTGCGCTTCGGATAGGTCCGCCGCCGGGAGAACCGATTCCGTCATGTCCGTGTTCCGCAGGTCCGCCCGGCGCAACTTTGCACCGGAAAAATCCGCTCCCGGAAGCTTTGCGCCGCGCAGATCAGCGCCCTCGAGGTTTGCTCGGCGCAGGATCGCCCCGCTCAGATTCGCGCCCTGCAGGTCGGCGCGCGAGAGGTCGGCGCCTTCGAGGTCGGCCCGCGCGCCGCCATCCTCCCCGCGGAAGAAGCGCTCGTGCGCGGCGAGGATTTCGGAGACGCGCCGGCCCTTGTGTTCGATCTTTTTCGGATTCCGAAGTCCCATGATGTGCCCTGTCGCACTCCGTTCAATTTCTTATCTTACCGGAAGCGCGGTTGCGGGTGCACGCACCGGGAGGCCCATCAAGATCCCGACTGCGCCGAGGGGACGGGAGACGGCGCGGCGGCTTTCGGCGCGCGCATCGAATTTACCACTGACTGGGTCACATCTTTCCCGCCGCGAAAATTATTGTACACCGACTGAATCGTGTAGATGGGTCCCCAGGGAAAGCCCCACCATCCGGCAACCAGCGATAGCAGCGTGAAGGGCAGGCTTTTCCCGAGAGCGTTTTCACCGGTGCGGAAGAAATAGATGTTCGACGGCCGCTTGAAAGTCAGAATAATGATCGAGATGCAGTATTGAAAATAGACGAACTTGGCCCCCCGCTGAAGCTCGAAGTCGAGCTCCGAAGTCGACATGCGCTCAATTCCGACGATCTTCATGGATCCTGCGCGCTCAGTCGCATCGGGGGCTTCGTTGCGCCCGGCGAAACGGTGCGATAATAACACGCGTTATGCCGCTGCAATTCTTGCGATGGCGAAAGAGCCTGGACGGGCCGAAGCGCTTCCTTGGATTCGCTTTTCTGCTCTGCGCCTTTGCCGCAGCCTCTCTTGCGCAGGGGCGCGAAGAAGAGATCGTGGCCAATCTTGCGGCCGGGCGCGTCATCGTGCATGTGGCGATCGAAGGAATCGTCTTCGCCACCATCGAACAGTCCGCGGAGGCCGATTCCGTGGCCCCCCGCGTCATCTCCATCGACTCCGGCCACATCGGCATTCTGCTGGGTGCCGCCCAATGGCAAATCCCGGCGGGGTCGGAACCGATTTTCGTCGAGAAGAAGCTCCCCCGCGCCGGGAGCGCGGCCAGCTTGACTCCCCGAGCGGACGGGCTCGTGCGTCTCGAGGACGAGAACGCCGACCTCGAGCTCATCGGCGTCGCATTTCTCGAGGCCTTGCGTCCGCTTGCCAGCCAGCTCCACCACAAGGTCGAGCTCGGTCCGGACGAGCCGTTGCTGGAGATCGTCGTAATCGGTCACGCCCCCCAAAGCTACGGACCCGAGATCTGGCTCTATGAATACCGCATGGTGCAGGAGGCCATCCGCGGCGATTACTATCAGACGCGTGTTTTGCGCCCGCGCACGACGCAGCTCTACCCCCCGGCGAAGCACGAGCCGCGGACAATGGTCGAGATTTGTTATCCGGCGAATTCCGCTGGGCCGTCGCTTGTCGAGCGGATTCAGCGGAATGATCCGCTGATCTCGCGTCTCGCGAGCGCGGATCCGAGATTTGCGCGCGTCGTCGAAAAGATTCAGGCGGGCAAGGCAAATGGGGCCAAAGCCTCCGCCGCCGCCGATTTCCTGCGAGCGGTTGTTGTGCCGCTGGCGGGCAAAGCGCGCTTCGCCGTCGGCACCTTGAGCGAGAGAGGCGGACTCGAGTGGCTCGTGCCGCCAGAGGCGCCCATCCAGAAAGTGAAACGCGAAAAGGAAGACAAAGAGGGGCCGGCGGAGGCGCCGACCCTGCGGCCCAAACCCAAGCCCTGATTGTCAGGCGAGTTCTTCGATGGCATCCCCGCGCCGGATGATGCCACCCGCTACCACGCGGCAGAGCGTTCCTCGCCGTCCACGAATCTCCTTCCGCAGCCCGGTGCGGATTTCGTCCATGAGTCCGCACGGTGTGCACGGTCCGCTCACTTCGAGGAGAGCCTCGCCGGCCTTCAGCCGCTGCCCGGCCTTGAGGCTGCTCACATTCAACCCCTCCGAAGTGAGGTTTTCGCGGATCGTACCCGGCGTCAAGCCCAGCGCCTCCAGGGTCTCCCGGTCCATCACCAACACCTGCCGTCCTCCCGGACGCGCATGGGCACACCCTTCAAAGCCGGAATCCTTGATGGCCCGGACCTGGGCGACCTCCTCCATCGGCAAGCCGTCTTCCCTGGCACGGAACAAGCAAAGTACGCAAGGCATCGCCGTCACTCGACCGCGGCGTGGCTGCGCCCTGTCCGCGCGCCGATGTCCTTGCGAAAATGCATCCCATCGAAACGGATCCGGGAGGCGGCCTCATAGGCGCGGCGGCTCGCGGCCTCCAGTGTTGGGCCCGTGGCGGTTACGCCGAGGACCCGGCCTCCGCTCGTCAGGATCGAGTTCCCCTGCTGCTGGGTCGCGGCGTGCAAGATCTTCACACCGTCATCAGTTCCTTTAACGGTTAGTCCGCTGATGGGCTTGCCGGTCTCGAACTTTGCGGGATAACCACCCGAGACCAAGACGACGCATACGCTGGCTCCGGGCTTCCAGCGCAACTTGTTCGGATCGAGCCTTGCGGCGGCGGCGTCCGTGAGGACCTCGGCGAGGTCGAAGTCCATTCTGGCAGCGATGGCCTGGGTCTCCGGGTCACCGAGGCGACAGTTGAATTCCAGAACCTTCGGGCCTGAGGGGGTCAGCATCAGGCCGAAGAAGAGAAAGCCCTGGTAACGGATCCCATCGCTGGCGAGTCCCTTCATCGTTGGCTCGACGATGGTTGAAACAAGTGTGTCGCGCAGGCCCATGGGCAGAAGCTCGTCGCAAGAGTAGGCGCCCATCCCACCCGTGTTGGGACCACGGTTTCCGTCGAAAACACGCTTGTAATCGCGCGCCGGCGCCAGGGGACCATAGCGTTCCCCGTCCGTCACGATGATGAAGGAAAGCTCCTCACCCTCGAGCGCTTCTTCGAACATCAGCCGTTTTCCACCCGGGCCGAGCTCATTCTTTTCTAGCAGCCGCGTGATGAAATTGCTGGCGGCGTCCGCATCCGGCGCGACCAGAACGCCCTTGCCGGCGCACAACCCGTCAGCCTTGATGACCACGGGCCAGTCCACGCCACGCAGCGCTGCATTGGCGTCGGTTTGCGTGTCGAACCAGCCGTACGGCTTCGCAGTGGGAATACCATGGCGTTGCAGGAATTCCTTCGCGAAGATCTTGCTGCCCTCGAGCTGCGCGGCCTGCTTGGAGGGGCCGACAAGCGGCCAGCCGCGGCGCGTAAACTCATCCGCAATCCCGTTCACCAGCGGCAACTCGGGACCGACAACGGTCAAGTCTGGCGAAATACCCGCGGCGACAGCAACGAGTCCGGCGACATCGCCGGTGTCGGCCCGTACGCATTCCGCTTCCGCCGCTATGCCGCCGTTGCCGGGAGCGCACCAGATCTTCTCCACGCGCTGGCTTTGCTTCAGTTTCCAGACCAGGGCGTGCTCGCGCCCGCCGCCGCCGATGACCAGGATCTTCACAGGTTCTTTGCCCGAAAGAGCATTCGTCGAATCCGTCTCTGCCCAGAGATTTGGAACGATAGACGCGCTTTCCCGCCGAGTCAACCGTGCCCGAAAATCACGCCGAGTCCCGTCCGGCAAGGAGCTACACGTTGTCCGGGGGCGCGCGGCGCCCCCCCTATTCATTAGTCGAATCCGTTAGCAGTTACTCTTGCAGAGGCGAGGCAAGAATACTTATAATGTTTACTACATATATATTTATAATATATGAATATTCCTGCGGGCCGCGCAGCGGTTCTATTGAGCATTTGCGCGGATTGGAATGGTCACGCCAGCGGATGCGGAATCCGACGAGCCCAGCATATGGCAGCGGCCGTCGAAAATCCCGCCGGGATCGATGACCAGGCACGGCGAGTGGACTTCACCGGTGACGACACCCTTGGCCTGAATCTCCACACGGCCCTTCGCAAAAATGACACCGTCGAAGCGGCCCGAAATCACCACACGATTCCCTTCGATCTGCCCCTCGACCTTTGCGCCTTCTCCGAGCACCAGAGTCTGCTCAGACACGATGTTTCCCTTGACCTGGCCGTCCACGCGGAACGTCCCGGAGACTTTGAGGGTCCCCTCCACCGCCACGCCCCGATCAATAAAGCCGGTCCACTCCTCGTGGGTAGAATCTTTTGAACCGCCGGACCACTTCCAGGCCATAACTCACCCCGGGAATTCTCCGTATGAATCTATCGCGCTGAGGAAACAAGTCAAGCCGTGACTCTGGGCCTGATGTCGAATCAATCGCCCAACGAAGGGACAGGTTGCAGCGGGTCTGATGCTATTTCATCAGGAGGTCATAGAGGCCCATAAGCTGGGCATCCTCGTAGAACTCGAGAATGAGCTGCCCTGGGCGGGTCCGTGTTTTCGGACGCAACTGCACGCGGGTCCCCAGGTGCCGCTGGAGTTCCTCGATGGCGGCGCGGATATTTGCATCCATGTGTGCCGCGACTGGCTGGGTCGCAACGCGCGCGCGCCGCGAAGCAAGCCGTTCGACCTGGCGAACCGTCAGGCCGCCCCTTGAGGCGCGCTCCGCGATACGCAGCCGTAATGCGGAATCGGCAACCGCAAGAAGCGCGCGGCCGTGGCCCGCCGATAACCGCCCTTCCTCGATCTGTGCAAGGATCCTGGGCTCGAGCTTCAAGAGGCGAATCGCGTTTGCCACCGTGGCGCGGTCTTTGCCGGTGCGCTCGGCAACGGCCTCCTGTGTCAATTTGAATTCGCCCATGAGCCGGTCGAAAGCGCGGGCTTGCTCGATGGGGTTCAGATCCTCGCGCTGGATGTTTTCAACCAGCGTCATTTCGAGGGCGCGCTCGTCCGGAACTTCCCGAATGATGGCCGGCACGCGTTCAAGCCCTGCCCCTTGCGCCGCTCGCCAGCGCCGCTCGCCGGCGATGAGCTGGAACCGGTTGCCGATGGGGCGCACAATCAGGGGCTGAATAATTCCGTTCGCGCGGATGGAACGCGCCAATTCGTCCAGTGCTTCGGCGCGGAATCGTGTCCGCGGCTGGTAGGGACTTGGATCGATCAGGCCGATGTCAAGCAGGCGCGTTCCGGATGGGGCAGTTTCGCGGGCCGTGGCGGCAGCGGTGCCGGCGGCACCGGTTGTAGCGGGCGGCGTCGCTGGTGGCTGGGCCTCAGGCTCCCGAATGAGCGCTCCGAGCCCCCGTCCTAGTGCGTTTCGTGGCATTGGCAATCACCTCCCTGGCAAGCTGTAGATATCCTTCTGCGCCCTTACTGTGTATATCATACAAAATAATAGGCTTACCGAAGCTGGGAGCTTCGGCGAGCCGGACATTTCGGAAGATCACGGTCTCAAAGATCTGCTGGCCAAAGAAGCTGCGCAGGTCGGTCGCAACCTGCTTTGAGAGCGTCGTCCGCTCGTCGTACATCGTCAGCAGGATACCTTCGATCTCGAGGTCCGGGTTTAGCGTGCGGCGAATGCGCATCAGAGTGTCAAGCAACTCGGACACTCCCTCGAGAGCGAGATACTCACATTGGATGGGCACGAGGACGGAATCGGCCGCGACGAGGGCATTCAGGGTCAGGAGATCGAGCGCTGGCGGGCAGTCCAGGACGATGTAGCTATAGTTCTCGCGCACTCCGCGGAGAATTGATTCCAGCTTGAATTCGCGCTCTTCTGCGCTCACCAGTTCGACGGCGGCGCCAACCAGGTTCTTGTCGGCGGGGATCACTTCCAAACCTTCCACCTGGGATTTCTGGATGATGCGATCCACTGGTTCATTGAGTACCAGGGCCTGATACAGGGTGCGCCGGGCGGGATCTTTTCGGAAGCCTATTCCGGCGGTAGCATTGGCTTGCGAATCGCAGTCAACCAGGAGTGTTCTCTGTCCCGCTGCGGCAAGGCAAGCGGCAAGATTGATCGCAGTTGTGGTTTTACCGACGCCGCCCTTCTGATTTGCGATGGCGATGATTCTGGCCAAATTCTGCCTCAAGCTGACGCCAATCTAACAAACAGGCGCATGAGTTGCAAGATGTTCCACGTGGAACAGTTACTCCATGGAGCTTAGGAGCGGACGGAATGTTCCACGTGGAACAAAAGACGTGGATTGGAGGCCATGATGTCGGAGCGCCGACACTCACACAATTCGGTCTCCGACAAGCAGGAAGCGTTGAAGCGAACGCGGTATTTGAATGGATATCCGCCACGTCCAAGCTGTACTCGTTCTGATCTGGTCCAAGTCTCGCCCCCCGGCCCAAAGAATCACTTGCCTTGCGGCAACAGAATCTGACGCAGCCCAGCGAAGAAAGCCTTCGAACCCGCCAACAGCTCTAGAGCACACAAAATCAATCGGTGCAAGTTCTTCTCCGAGGGCCTCATATCGTCCCACGATGATGCGGGTGTCGCCCATTCCCAGCTCACGGATGACCTCCGCCAAGAACGCCGCCTTCTTCATATTAGATTCAATCAAAAGGACTTGCAGATCAGGCCTCAATATCTTCAGCGGCAAACCTGGAAAGCCGGCACCGGAACCGACGTCCGCGAGCCGGCCTTTCTCGATCGGGACGCTTACGCCAGCAAACATGCACTCACAGAAATGGCGATGAAGGATCTCAAGGGGATCGCGAATCGCCGTCAGATTCACCTTTTCGTTCCACCTGGACAGCAGTTTCAGGTAGGACAGGATTTGCTCAGTTTGCGTGGGAGTGGATGCGATTCCGTACTCGCCCAGAGCTCGCTCAATTTTCGCGGCGATGAGGCTCGTTGATGGATGTGAACTCATTTCAGAATCATGTATTATGTTAACTAGAAACGGTGTTGCTTTGCCGCAAGAGGTAGCGGGGTCCAACCAACCCTCCGACGGCGTCCACGGTGACGTGCCAGACCACGACCGGTACGAGACTATCGTACGCGATTCTTGCAATTCCAAACAGAATGCCGAAAGCCAAAGTGGCGAGGACTCCGCGGCGACCCTGGTAGAGATGAGCCAGACCGAAAATAGCAGATGAGGCGGCGACCACGGCCCAAACGGGGAATCCGGATCGAGCCAATGCTGCCATCGTGAATCCACGGTAGAGGAACTCCTCGCAGAGCCCGGCCGTCAGAGCCAGCGCAAAATAGACCAGCTTCTCCACGTCGGATTGGGGGAATATGCGTTCTGCCAGCCGCTGGAAAAATCCTCGCGCTTCCGGCTGCATCCGGCCCATGCGGCGCAAGTTCATCCAATGCGCGGTTCCCAGGATTGCCGCTCCCGCAACCGCGGCAAATGCGATTTGCTTCGCATCAGGAATCGTGATCCCGAGCTCCGCGACGCCGAGCCCGCGCGCCCAGGCGCGCCAAGCCGTCACGGCCAGGCAAATCCACTGAAACGCGATTGTCGAAGCGTACAAGCTCAGCCGGTCAATCGAGCTCAGCGCAGGCCGGGCGAGTAGGCTGCGCATTTTTGCTCGCCCGCGCAACGGAACGAGGACGGCAAGAGCGAAAAGAATCGCGGCGAAGTCCCAGGGCATCCCGCGATGGAAGCACGTTCGCCGGCAGACTGCAACTCACCTTCTAAAGCTGTTGCGAGCGGGGCACCGCACACCGCTATAATCGAAGGGCTTTCTAAGGAGGTGGTTTGACCGTGCCGGTAAAACTCACGGCGATGGTCAAGGCAGGCGGTTGAGCGGCGAAGCTGAGTCCCGGGATCCTGGACTCCGTTTTGCGGCGGCTGCCGCGGCCAACTGACCCGAACGTGCTCGTTGGGTTTCATACCAACGACGACGCAGGGGTGTATCTACTGGAAAAAGGGCTCGCGCTGGTCCAGACGGTCGATTTCTTCACGCCGATTGTCGATGAGCCGGAACTCTTCGGCCAGATTGCCGCTGCGAATTCGCTGAGCGATGTCTATGCCATGGGCGGCCGCCCGGTGTCGGCGCTTTCCATCGTGGGTTTCCCCGAGAAAGGCGATCCGGCCATTCTTGAGGAGATCATTCGGGGCGGAATGGCCAAGATGAACGAGGCGCGCTGCAGCGTGATCGGCGGGCACTCGATTCGCAACGAAGAGATCCAGTTTGGCTACGCGGTCACCGGCGTCATTGACCCCCAGCGCGTCTGGCGCAACGTCGGGGCGCGGCCCGGGGATGTGCTGCTGCTGACCAAGGCGATCGGAACGGGTGTTCTTTCCACAGCGCTAAAAAATGACAAACTTTCCGCTGCGTCGCTCGCTGCGGCCACCGCCTCGATGACGCAGCTCAATCGCATCCCTGCCGAAGCACTCCGCGAAGTGGAAGAAAAAAGCCCGGGAATGCGGCCGATTCACGCCGTCACGGACGTGACCGGTTTCGGCCTGCTGGGGCACGCGCGCGAAATGGCGCTGGGCGATCCCGGCGCCGGAATTGAAAGCGTCTCGCTCGAATTCGATCATACAGCCGTGCCATATCTGCCCGGGGCGGTCGAGGCCGCCCGTGAAGGTTTCCTCTCGGGCGGTTTGAAAAATAACCGTGAATTTGTCGGCGACTGCGCCGCGTTTGAGAAACGCGTGAAGCAGGAATACCGCGACCTGTTCTTTGACCCGCAAACCTCCGGCGGCCTCCTGATTGCCCTTGCCCCTGATGCGACAGAAGCCGCGCTGGCGGCCCTCGCGGCGCACGGCGTCAAAGCCGCCCGCATCGGACGCGTCCTGGGAAAGACCAGCCCTCTCCTTCGCGTCCTCTGATCCCCGGCAGCGCGGGCCGCGGCTTCCCTAACGTCGGTTACACTGGTCCAGGTATGGACACGATTACCCACGGAATAGCCGGCGCGCTGATCGGGAAGGCGCTCTTTCGCGGCGACGACCTGTTCACCAAGCGGCAGGTCTCGCGCGAGCGCGTGCTGACCTGGGCGGCGATGCTCGGCGCGATTTTCCCGGATTCAGACATCATCCGAGACGTCCTGTCACGCGACCCACTCCTTATCATCACCTGGCACCGCAGCATCACGCACTCCCTGCTTTGCTTGCCGGCCTTCGCTCTGGGGCTCGCGGCTCTCACGCGGTGGTTTGTGCGGCGCCGCCGCTGGGAGTGCCCTTCCTTTGCGCTGCTCGCGCTCGTTTACGCCGCAGGAATCCTGAGCCACATTCTTCTGGACCTGCTCAACAATTTCGGCACGATGATCTGGGCGCCGTTCTCGTGGGCGCGGCCCGCCTGGGACTTGATCTTCATCATCGATTTGACGGTCAGCGGGATCGTGCTCCTGCCGCAAGTCCTGGCCGGCCTGTATGAGACCCGCGAGAATTTCCTCCTCCGCTCGTTCCGACCCTGGGGCGTCTGCGTGCTTGCCGCACTTCTGATCGCGGCCCTCTCGCACTGGCGGGGAGTGAAAATCCAGAGCACGACGGTGCCAGCGGTGATCGCGCTTCTCGTAGCCCTGTTCTTTGGACCCCGCTGGCGGGGCTGGGGATTCCGCGTTCGGCGCGCTGCGTGGTGTCGCGCCGGGTTAACCGTTCTTCTAGTTTATATCGGTTTGACCTTCGCGGCACACCACGCGGCCCTCAACCATGTCCGGAAGTTCGCCGCAGACGAGCAACTCGAGGTGGTAGCCCTCGGCGCCCTTCCGCTGCCGCCGTCGGTCTGGCAGTGGGATGGGCTGGTCCGCACGCCGCATGGCGTCTATGAACTGCCGATAGACCTCACGGAGCGGGACTCCGCAAGTTCCGGCCGAGAGCGCGTGCTCGAGTACCGTTTGTTCCCGGAAGCACCCGTCAATCTGGAGATCCTCGAAGCACGGAATCTTCCTTCCGTGCAGAAGGTTCTCGGGTTCGCGCGCTTTCCCGTCACGCGATTTCACAAGGAGGGGGATGTGTCCGTGGTTGAAATTGTTGATTTACGATTTCACTCGATGGTCCCGGGGCGCCCCTGGCCTTTTACCTATCGAGTCCGCATCGATGCCGCGGGCCACGTCCTCAATGAGGGTTGGGTGAGGCGGTGACGCTGCTTTTTGAAGCGATCCTGGGAACTACCGTGCGGGATTGCTGTCGGCCGGATAGATGACCACCTGGCGCTCGTCGCCCATGCCGGCGCTTTCGGTGCGGATGCCGGGCATGTCTTTCAATGCCAGATGGACCACGCGGCGCTCGCGCGGCGACATGGGGTTCAGCCGGAACGGCTGCTTGGTGGCCTGGACTCGCTCGGCGGCGACACGCGCGGTCATGCGCAACTCTTCCATCCGCAGTGCGCGGTAACCGCCGCAGTCGAGATGGATTCTCTCCTGGAAGGCCGAATCGAGGCGCAGGGCCCGCAACGCCAGGTGCTCGAGCGCCTTGAGAACTTCCGCGCCGCGCTCCAGGAGCAGTTCTTTGTCCCGGCCGTCAAAATCGGCAATCACCTCGGCCGAGTCGGCGGCCCCCGGCTGCGCCACGGCAGTCACCTTGACCGTCAACTCCCAGCGGGAAGTGCGGATGATCTCTTCCAGAAAGCCGCGCAGGGCTTCGGCTGCTGCGGCGCGGTCGAGCTGACCATCGCGGATGAGCTCAGGGGGCATGGATGTTTGCAAGGAGAATTTCTCCGGCTGGCCGCTCCTGTGTCGGCTAGGCTCTCTTGCCTCGCTCGGGCTTTGCCGGCGCGAGCGCGGGATGCGTCTTATTCAGGTACCACTGCTGGCCGATGCCGACGACGCTGCTGGTAAGAATATACAATGCCAGGCCGCTCGAAAACGGAAAAACCACGAAGAGGACGGCCATGCTGATGGGCATGAACTTCATCATGGTCTGCTGCTGGGGATCGGTGGTCACCACTGGCGTCATCTTCGAAACCAGATACATGGAAAGCCCTACGGAGACCGGCAGGACGTAATACGGATCGCTTGTGGAAAGATCCCGGATCCATATCCACGCGGCGTGGCGCAGTTCGATGGAATACCGCAGCGCCGTGTTCAACCCGAACCAGATGGGCATCTGCAGAAACATCTGGAAGCAGCCGCCGGCTGGATTGATCCCCTCCCGCTTGTAGATGGCCATGACCTGCTCGTTCATCTCCCTTTTCTTGGGGTCGTTGAGCTTGTACTTCTTGTAGCGCTCCTGGATCTGCTTCACCTCCCCGGCAACCTTCTGCATCTTCTGTGAGGTGCGATAGCTCGTGATGCGCAGCGGGAACAGGAGCATGTTGATGACGAGCGTCAAGAGGATGATGGCCCAGCCCCAATTCGGGACGTACTTGTGGATCCACTTGAGCAGGTGAAAGATGGGGTCGGCGATGAACTCGAGCCAGCCGAACTGCACGAGCACTTGCAGCGGCGGATTCATTTTCTTCAGCAGGTCGTAATCCTTCGGGCCGACAAAGACGCGCAAGTCGAGCGGCGAGCCCGCGGTCACGGCAACCTCGGAGACAGGTTCCTGGACCTTCTTGTCGCCCGCCTGCACTTCGCGCGTCTGAACCCAATACCGCGTGGCGATCAATTTCGAAGCGGCGCCGTTTGCCGGCAGGAACACCGCCGTGAAGTAGCGGTCCTCGATCCCGGCAAAATCGTTGCCGGGCTGCCAGGTTCCGCGGGGTGATTGAGCGAGCGGGCTCAGCTTCTTGTAGGGCAGGTTTTGCAGCTTGCCATTCTGGCTCTGGATGATGAAGACCTGCTCGACCGGAGCCGGGTTGGCGACCGTGAGGTCGCCGAAACCCCCGCGCCAGGCGAGGCCTGCCGGAATCGGCGCGCCATTCAACTGGACCGAGGTCTCGACGCGCACGACGTAGCTGTCATCGAAGTGAAATGTCTTGGTGACTTCCAGTTGACCGTTGCTCCAGGCGAATACGGCTTCAGCGGGCGCGCGCAGCGAGTCCCCGCCGGAAGTGAGCTGGTAAAGGCCGCTGTTCGCAGCCGCTTCGAGTTGCGGATCCTCCAGCGCGAGGGAGAACGGCCAGCCTCCGGTTTGCAGCGCCGCTTCCGGATGGACGACGTCGAGGACGCGCCGCGGCTTCGCGTCATCGGTGTAATTCTTGAGCTGCCAGCTCTTCACGACGGCGCCGCGATTGGAGAATTCCACGCGGTAGAGATCGTTCTCGACGACGATGGAGCGCTCTTGCGTGTCCGCCTTGGGCGGAGCCGCGGGATGCGCGGCGGCGGAAGCGCTTGAACCCGCCGGCCCGGTGCTGGCCGCTGCGGCGGACGGGGTCGCCGACGGCGTTGCCGGCGCGGGGGCCGTCACAGCCGGGGCCGCGCTCCCCACTGGAGGATTCACCGGCGGTTTCGGCGCGAGGAATTTCGCCCAGCCGAAAATCACCGCCATGGAGAGCACCGACGCGAGCAGGATGCGCAGCTCTGTCGGCCACTCCTTTTTCTTTTGCGGCCCGCTCACGAGCGTGCTCCGGCGGAAAAGGCTCGTTCCCTCTGAGCGTTCGCCGATGCATCCTCCGGCACCGGATCAAATCCGAACTTCCGCGACAACGGATGGCAGCGCAGCAGCCTCCGCAGCGCCAGCCACGCGCCCCGCGCCAGACCAAAGCGCTCAATCGCTTCGTAAGCGTAGCGCGAGCAGGTGGGCTCGAAGCGGCAACTCCCGGCGAAGAGCGCGGAGAACCAGGCCTTGTAGATGCGCAACGCAAAGAGAGCGGCCTTTACGCCGACGGGCCGTGCCGGGGCGGGCTTCGGCCGGAACTCCGCCGGAGCGCTCACGCTGCGCTCCGGAGCAGCCGGACCAAGTCCGCGCTCAGCGCCGCGAAGTTCGCGCGCGCCACGGCGCCCTTCGGATGCACCACGATGTCCCATCCCGCTGGTATCCCTTCTCGATGCCGGCGCACAATCTCCCGCAGGCGCCGCCGGATTCGATTGCGCACTACCGCGCCGCCAAGCGCTTTCTTGATGCTGAAGCCGAAGCGGCTGTGCGGCAGCGAATTGGCGCGGAAAAAAACGGTGAAGTGCGCGCTCGTGCGGCGCTTCCCGGCGCGATAGACGGCGTCGAAATCACCCCGGCGGACAATGCGCGCCTCGCGCGGAAAGCGCAGCCCGCCCGAACTATTCGGGCGTGAGGCGATGGCGGCCCTTCTTCCGGCGCGCTGCCAGGACCTTGCGTCCGCCCGGGCTTTTCATCCGTGCGCGGAATCCGTGCGTCTTGCTGCGGCGGCGCACGCGAGGCTGAAAGGTACGCTTCGGCAAAGCAATCTCCCCCCGGCCACGTCAGCGGCCTGTATCAAAACGAATAGTCTATTCGGCGCCTCGCGCCCGGTCAAGGCAAGTGAAGCACTCTCCCGGCAAACGAATCACATTGCGCTTCAAGAGGAGTGCTTCGTGCGGCGGTATTCGTCGAACGCGGCGAGGAAGCGGTCCACATCTTTCTGCAGCAGGTAGTACGGCGTCGAGAGGCGCAGCTTGGAAGGCTCGCCGCCGCGGATGCGGATTTTGTGCGTTTTCCACATCCACGTCTCCAGCTCCATCCGCTGGATCGGCGGAGCGTTCACCGTGGCGATGGCGCAGCGCAGCGCCGGGTCGGGCGATGTCCACGATTCCGCCCCGCGCTGCAACATCTCTTTCAGGATGTAGTCGGCCATCCGGCGGTGGCGCCGCTCAATGCGTTCCATCCCGATCTGCATTGCCAGCTCGATGGAAGCGCGCAGGCCCCACAGCGCCGGCACGTTCGAGCTGCCGATGCGCTGGAAACGCTCCGCGCGCAGTTTCGGATCGTCCCAGCCCTCGGTGGCGATGGTGTTCCACACGCGGTCGATCAATTCGTCGCGCACAAAGAGGAACCCCGATCCTTTCGGCGCCTGCAGCCACTTGTGCGGGCTCGCGGTATAAACATCGCAGCCCAGCTCGCGCACGTTCAGCCGCATCATCCCCGGAACGTGCGCGCCGTCCACGGCGGAGATCAAGCCCTTTGACCGCGCCAGCGCGCACAGCTCTTTCGCCGGCAGCACCACGCCCGTAACCGTCGTGATGTGGCTGAAGAAGAGCACCCGCGTTCGCGGCGTAATCGCATCCTGGAAAAGATTGAGCGCCTGTGCTGCGTCGCGCACCGGTTTGGGCAGCGTGACTTTTTTCACCACGATGCCGTAGCGCTTGGCCCGCAAGTTCCACGGCTGCTCGCCGCCCGGGTGCTCCTGGTCGGTCATCAGGACTTCGTCGCCTGCCTTGAGGTCGAGGCCGTTGGCGATGTAGCTGTTCGCCTCGGTGGCGTTGCGCAGCAGCGCAATCTCGTCCCGCGAGCAGCCCACGAACGCCGCCAGCGGGTCGCGGAACTCGTTCCACGCCGCGTAGCCCCAGATCGGATAGTCCTCGGGATCGGCTTGCGCCATCTTTTCCGTTTCGTTGTAGCCGTCGAAAACGGCGCGCAGCACCGGCGCGGGGCTCGACCCAACCGTGCCGTTGTTCAGATAGACCTCATCGGACGGGATCAGGAACTGCCTGCGCAACTCGGCCCAATACGCCTCTTCGTCTTGCTCGTAGAGCGCGGCATCGGGCAAGCTGGCCGGCGTTTGGTGCAAACGAGCGAGAATTCCCGAAGGGAAGCTCAGCGCTCCGGCGAAACCCGCAACTGACGTCAAAAATTCGCGGCGGTCTGGCATGGCCATCTCCCGTAATTCAAGATGGCGCGATTCTACGCGCCGCCCCTCGTCCCAGCAATCGCCCTTGGTCTAGAAGTGAAACTTCAGGCTTCCGCCCACGGTGCGCGAAGGCGCGTACTGGATGGGGATCTCTTCGCTCTCTTTCGCGATTTGGTAGATGCTGTTCGAGACGTTGGTGATGTCGAAATTCAGGTCCAGGTGCCGCGGCTCGGCTCTCCAGAGCGTGAATCCCGTGGCCAGGTCCGCGGTGAAGTGCTGCGGCAGGCGCGGGCCGTGTTCCACGATTGTGCCGCTGCCGTAGCGCATCGCGCCGCCGCCCCAGAATCCCCGCCAGTGGTTTCTGTAAAAGATCTGCGCCGTACCCGCGTGCGTCTGATCAAACGCGGGAACGATCTTTTCTCCGGCAATCAGCGGCTCGTTGCCGGCGAAGCCGCCCGTAATCGGGCCATAAAAATATATTTTCGCCAGCGCGTACTGGAATCGCCCGGTGATCCCCAGACGTTCAAGTTGCCGTACGTTCAGGACCACCTCGGCGCCTTTCGATCGCGCGCTGTCAAAATTGATGGGCAAAAAGATCCGCGAGATCGAGAGTTCGTGGTTCTCGAAGCTATTTCGTCCCGTGTGCAGGTAGGCGTTGAGTTCCAGGCTCACCCGCGGGTAAAGCTCCTGCGACCACCCGGCCTCGTAATAGTGCTGCGTGTAGGGGCGCACGTTGCCCACGCGCTGGTCCGGATTCACGGCGTTGTTCCCGATAAAGCTGGCGAGCAGGGAATACTCGACCGACGGCGGCGAGAACAAGCGATTGTAGGCGGCGTGGAACACGGACTTCGTCTTCCTGAAGTGGTAGGCGAAGCCGGCGCGCGGGCTTACTTGTACGCCGGTATCCACAAGATCGAAGTGGTCGTAGCGCACCCCCACATCAACAGTCAGATTCCGGAACGGCGAAAAGTGGTCTTGCGCGTACAGACTGGCCTGCCCGCCCTTGCCCCATCCGCGGAACGCGGGGAATACGTCCGGGTCCCCGCGGCTGTCGAAGAAGAAGCTTTCTCCCGCCCGCAACCGGACCAGGTCCACGCCCGCCTTGAAGACATGTCCGCGCCAGAAATGGGACAGGTCGCTCTTGACGCCCAGCGTAAATCCCGCCCGCGACGCAACCGACAATGGCGTATGCGGGTCGCTCGTCGGCAACACGTGGTCCGAGCTCGTGCGCTGGTAGACGGAAGTTTGAAGAAGTGTTTGCGCGGAAAATGTGTGCCGCCAGCCCAGTATCGCCGTCTGCTGGCGGAGGTGCCGCTGGGCGTTGCGGCCCGCCGCCTGGTCCTCGGTAAGATTGGGCTGCTGGAAGTTCGTGCCCGATCCCAGCAGCAGCAGCTTGAACGTGTCCTTGGCGGCGGCATGCCAGTCAAACTGCGCGGTCGCCCGCGCGCCTTGGCCGATGTCGAAAAGCTCCCTCGGCTCGGGCGGGTCGAGGTACCGCCCGGAGGTGAACCCGTCCACAAAGAAGTAGTAACCGAGCTTGCTCGCTTGTCCGCCATAGTCCGCGTTCAAGTCGCGGTTATCCAGCGTGGCTCCGCGAAAATTGACGTCCCCGTGCCCGCCCAGGCTCGCGCCGGAGCGCGTGGTGATGTCCAGCACGCCCCCGAAGCGGTTGCCGTATTCCGGCGCGAAGCCGCCCGTCATCAAGTCCACGGTCTCGAAAATCTGCGGGCTCGCCCCGGGGGAGAACTGCGGCTGCATGTTGTCCAGGAACGAGACGCCGTTGATGAATTCGTGCAGCGAAAACTCGGTGCCGCGGACGGCGAGAAAATTGTCGTGGCTGTCGCTGGCGCCCGGCATCAGGTTGTTGACTAGGGCGTTCGTGCTTTCCACCAGCGGCTCCGGCAGTCGCTCCAGGTCCTGCCGGGTAAACGTGTACGAACTGCCCGTTTTCTCGGGATCCACGGTCAGGTAATTGGCGCGAATCTCCACCTGTTCCCGGACCGTTTCTTTTCTTTGCAGCTCTACCTTCAGGGAGAGCACCTGGCGCGGCCGCAACAGGAAATCGTAGGCGGCAGCGTAATAGCCACCGGCCTCGGCCCGCAGGGTGTACGCCCCGGCTTCCACGCCCGCCAGGCGGAACTTTCCGTCGCTGTCCGTCGCGGCGCTCGCGACGCTTTTCCCGCCCTCATGCCGCAGAGAAACTGCCGCCCCGGGGATTGGACGACCGGCGGTGTCCCGCACGGTTCCGTCGACGCTGGTCTGTGCCGAAGCGATGCCCGTGAACAGCAGGATCAAGCATGCGAAGCGCACGCTGTGAGTTCCCATCCGGCCCCTCTTGGGTGATCTCGACGGTCCCGGTTGCGGGCGACAGGACACAATCGAGTTTCCGTAGCTTAACATATCAACTTGCGGCGGCAGTCACACCTCGCGCAGTCGCCCCGCCGTGCAGACCGGCACGAAACTGGCGCAGAGACAATCTTTACTGCCGCGTTTGACCGTCCCAGGAGCGTCCCCTACAATCGAAGGTCACCGGGGATTTCCACGCCATGTTTGAGAACCTGACCGAAAAGCTGCAGCGCGTGTTCAAGAACCTGCGCGGCCAGGGCAAGCTGAACGAGGAGCACCTCGACGCGGCGCTTGGCGAAATCCGCGAGGCGCTGCTCGAGGGCGACGTAAACGTCGGCGTCGCCGACGAGCTGCTCGCCAACATCCGCACCAAGGCCCTGGGCAGCGAAGTCATGCTGCGGCTCTCGCCCGACCAGCAGGTTGTCAAGATCGTCCGCGACGAGCTGCTCGCCCTGCTCGGCAAGCACGCCAAGCCGCTCTTCGCCTCGCGGCCACCTTCGGTCTGGATGCTGGTCGGCCTGCAGGGCTCCGGCAAGACGACGACCACGGGCAAGCTCGCCAAATGGCTGGCGCAATACGGACACCGGCCGCTGTCGGTCTCGACCGACGTCTATCGCCCCGCTGCGCGCGAGCAGCTCGCCCAGGTCGCCAAAGCTGTTGGCCAGCCTCTCTGGCCCGGCACGGGCACGGAGAAGCCGCTCGAGATCGTCCGCGGCGCGATCCGGGAAGCCAAGCTCTCCGCCTGCGACGTGATCCTGGTGGACACCGCCGGCCGCCTGCACATTGACGACGAGTTGATGAACGAGCTCTCGATGCTCAAGCGCGAGCTGAACCCCAGCGAAATCCTCTTCATCGCCGATTCCATGCTCGGGCAGGACGCGGTGCGCTCCGCCGGCGAATTCCACCGCCGGCTGGGCCTGACCGGCGTCATCCTGACGAAGCTCGATGGCGACGCGCGCGGCGGCGCGGCCCTCTCCATCGGCAAGGTGACGGGAGCGCCGGTGAAGTTCGTGGGGCTGGGCGAAAAATACGAGGCCCTCGAGGGCTTTTACCCGGAGCGCATCGTCTCGCGCGTCCTCGGCATGGGCGACATCCTGTCGCTCATCGAGCGCGCCGAGCAGGCCGTGGACATGAAAGAGGCCGCGGAGCTCGAGCGCAAGATCCGCCACAACGAATTCACCCTGGAGGATTTCCGCGACCAGTTGCGCCAGATCCGCAAGATGGGGCCCCTCGAGCAAATCGTGGACATGCTCCCGAAGTTCGGCCCCTTGCAGAACCTGCCGCGCGACGCTCAGGTGGATGAAAAAAAGCTCACACGCGTCGAAGCGATCATCAACTCCATGACCCCGCAGGAGCGGGGCGACCACTCGCTCATCGACGGCAAGCGCCGCAAGCGCATCGCCCGCGGCAGCGGCACCTCCGTGCAGGACGTCAATCAGGTTCTCAAGCAGTACATGCAGATGCGGCAGATGATGAAGCAATACGGCGCGATGGCCGCCCGCGGCAAGTTGAAAGGCCTCGGCAAGCTCGCCGGGCTTTCCTGAAAATTATTTAGGTAAAATCAGGGTTTCGCACTGGCGATGACGGGCTCCTCCCGCCGCGTGAGGGCCTGCTGCACCACACGCGCATCTTCGAAGAGCGCTACTTCTCCGCGGTTCCTCTTCCCCGGTAGCACAAACTTCAGTCTGTGGTTTCTTGAGCGTGCTGGCCCCGAAGGTAGCCT
>DASZZJ010000060.1:0-16064 GCA_035545075.1 Candidatus Acidiferrales bacterium | reverse complement strand
CACCACGGCCTGAGCCTTCAAGGCCTCGGGCGGAGCATCCGGGTCGGATTCCGCCTGAACGGTTGAGGCCACCGCCGTCTCCAAATCCATGGTGACGATTGGAACGATTATGCCGCCCACGGCTTTGACAACGAGCGTCCCACGATAGAAGCGGCTGATTTTTCCGGGGACCGCCAGGACGAAGTTGACGGGGCCGTTGTTGCGGCCGGCGGCCCGGATTTCAGAAGCCTGAACGACTTCGCCCCCAAAATCGAAGAGCAGCGCGTTGCCGGAGATTCGAATCTCCGCGGCACCCACGCCGGATCCGGGTGCCAGCACGAAATTCCTGTCGGCGGCGGTGACGACTATCGCCTCTCCCCGCGTGGCGCTCAGGGTAATTTGATGGGGATGAAAAAGTCCCAGGACGCCGATCTGGACATCTTGCGCGGAGGCGCACGGACCGGATAACAGGAGAAACAACAGGAGCAGGTAGCCTCTGCCCGGCACGCCGCTATTCCTCAAGACGGCTCAGCATCCGGCCGACGGTGACGGCTGCCGTGGCTCCGGGAACAGAATGAACGCGAACCAGGAGGAGAAGCTCCGGGTGATCCGCCGGCACCAGGGCGACGACAAGACCATCGCCCGGAGCCGGATGCGGATGGGTGCACGGCGCAGTGCCGGTCTTGACGAGCGCGTCAGAGTGCTTGAGGGCGCGGCCCACTTGCATTCCGGTGCCGTGC
Organism: Candidatus Acidiferrales bacterium; assembly: GCA_035545075.1. Lineage (GTDB taxonomy): Bacteria > Acidobacteriota > Terriglobia > Acidiferrales > UBA7541 > Acidiferrum. Next base: position 15,345 of record DASZZJ010000060.1, on the reverse strand, counting down.
CGGGCCGACGCGGCCATGCCGGCGAGAATCTCTCGGACACCGGGCTGGTCGCGACGCCGAGAGAGCTCCAGGTATGCGCGAGCCATGTTGAGGGGAGAGATTAGCCACCGGTCGCCCAGCCCCATCAGGGAAGGCCCGGTCAGACTGGCATCCGGTGGATTGAGGCCGAATCGGCTGGCTGTCGGCAGCATCTGTTCGCCGGTCAGGCTCGACGCCAGCGCCCGGAAATAAGAGTTACAAGAAAAAGAGATAGCGGAGACGATGTCCAGTTTTCCGTGCGGGCGTGGCCGCCAACAGCCGCTCGCTTCCCCTCGGCACAGATGGACCGGGTATTGAAAGCCATGGCCTTCGGCGTAGGCGAGAGCGGTGAAAGGTTTGACGAGGGAGCCGAGGGGGATAGGCTTCGCCGGGTCGTCCCAGCGGGAAGAGAGCAGCTCCCCGGTGCGGGCATCGAGCAGGAGAAAGGAAATGTCACTCGACGCAAATTCGCGGCCGAGAACCTGGACGGCCGACTGGCTGAAGAGGGATCTTTCCGGGGCGGCAGCGATTTGCAATGGAGGGAGCTGCGTTCCGCTGCGGCCGGGCGGGCCGGGCAAGAGCAGAATCCCGAGGCCCAGAAGAAAGGCGAACTTTTTCAGTGCGACCATTCGTAGGTGACGGTTTGAAATATTTTGTCGCCCGCGTCGCGAACGACAATCTTTTGAGAAGACACGCCGGACAGCGTGGAGCTCAGGCTGCCGACATTGTCTGAAAAAAACTGCGGGGACTGCCCATCTTGCGAAGAACCCCTGGCGCCGAGGTTGCGTCTATCGAGCAAGCCGGTGAACCGGACGAAGTTCCCGCTTTCCCGCGCATGGTTGAATCCGGCAAGGAAGGCGGCAGGTTTCTCGACTGCCTTGCGGTTCAAGTTTGCGACCATGGCGGCGAGCAAGGCGGAATCGTCGGAAACGAGTAGGTATTTTCCGCGGACCGCGGCGGCGAAAGTCCATAGACCATCGAGCTCCTGATAGCCGGATTGGGCCTGCCAGTCAACACCCAGATTGCCGGCCGTGAGGGCGGGGCGAACGAAATCGGCGAAGGCAGAGCGGGCCGATGCTTCATTCCAGTCCGTATCACCGAGCAAAGCGACGCCGGAATGAATCCTGACGAAGACGCCCTCTTTGTCCTGCTCCGTCACCTGGACTTGCAAGATGGCGCGAAGGCGGTTCGTCTGAAGAAGGTTTTTCAAGGGGACCGCGGCGTCCGATGCGCCCGAACCCCGGACAGGAGCCAGATCGATACGAGTCTCGAGGTCGGAGCTGTCGCCCGTTTGGCCGGATGCGAGTTGCACCTGCGGCGCGAGCTTTTGCGCAGGGGCCGGACCCAGATGCGGCGCCAGAATTTTCGTCTGGAGCAAAGCAAGACTCAGGTCGGCGGAAGGGTTGGCTCTCACTTCGTAGATGCCGGTTTCCGCAGGAACGAGACGAACAAGGTCGGCCACGGAGGCCGCGCCATCCACGGAGGGCGAGGCTTCCGCACCGGGGGCGGCTTTCTTCAGCAGCACGCGCTCTTCGCGGTATTCGTTGCCGGAACGGTACAGGTCGGTGACGGCCGCGCTGTACTGCTTCATGTCCGTAATGTTCTTCTGGATCCAGTACGAACGGAAATAGGGGCTGGGGACGAGCTTATCGAGGTTCAGAACCATGCGGAGATCGCCGGCCGGCCCGGCGGCTGCGACCGACTGCGTCCACCAGGGCTCGGCTTCGATGCTGAAATCCTTGCCGCCGCCCATCAATTGGAGAGCGCCCGCCAACAAGTCCTCGCGCGTCGCCAGGAGGAGAAAATCACCGTTCACGGCGAAGGCCACTTCCCTTCCGGATTCCGGATCGCGCCTGAGGTAGAAGGTCACGCCGCCGGCACTGCGCGGCTGAAATTTTGCGCGGGTTTGCCAGAGCGCCGATTGCATGGAATTGGCCGAAGGGAGCTTGGTGATGTAGAGGAATTGCAGCTTGCCGATGTCGTAGAGCGCAAGAGCGCTCTGTGTTCCGGCCACTTGCGTGAGGAAGTTCATGTCCGGGGGGAGGCCGGCCGCCTTTGTGAATTCTTCGCTGGCGCCTCGCAATCGCAGGAAGAGACGCGACTGGGAGAACACCTGATAGTTGCCGCTCTTCACCCAGCTCTGCTTCCGGGGTGAAGCGTTCCAATCGGCGAGGAGCGAGGCAAAATCGTTTGCCTGAAGGTAGAGCAATGCACCCGAAGGAACATAGCGCTGGAGCGCCGAGGACTCCGGGACGACGGCGCGGTAAGCCGCCCAAATCGCACCCAGGCACAGGGAGCCAATGAGCGAGAGAACGAGTGCGCGTTTCATGGTCTCGCACCCCCTTTCCTGGTTGTTCGGGCGGGCGGCGCAGCCCGGGTGATGAGCCGCGGACGCACTACGCGATCCTGCTCCAAAGCTTCGTGGAGGATGGGCTGGCGGGCCAGATTGAGCTGCTGGCGCCGCAGCCGGGTCCGGAGGTCGGAGATTTTGCCGGCGATTTCCTTGCGCCGCGCGGCGGACTTTTCCAGTTTTTGCGCGAGATCCAGGTACGGGATAGCCTCGTCGAGGCGGCCAAGCCGTGCCATCGCGTCCCCCACGGCGAAGGCAATCTTCGCCTGTTGGGCGGGGGGCGGCTTTTGTGGAGGGTAATCCGCCGTCGCCGCGCCTTCCTCGGCGGAATCACCTTCGCTGGAGCCGACGATTTCTTCATCCTCTTCGCTCTCCTGGCGGGAGATGCCGCGGCCAACTTGCCGGCGCAGGATGTCCACGATCTGTCCGAGGGCCGCGAGCGCATACTCGTCCGAGTGCAGGGCCACCGCTGCCTGAAACAACGGGATGCGTGCATCATCTCGCGCGGGGTTATCCGCCAACGCCTTTTCCAGCAATTGCAGTTTCGCGCGGGATTCGGCGGTGTTCGCGGCGGCCTTGAGGCGTGCGTCATAGAAGAAGGGCTGATCCGCGGCCGGAGCTGAGATTCCGCGCGCATCGCCGGCGAGGAGCTTCAGCTCTCGACTGCCGAAATCGGCTGCCGGGCGGGAGCCAGCGAGAGCCGACGCCGCTTCGACACGGATGGTATAGAGAGACTCCGGGCTGGATGCAATCTTCACCAGCGTGTCCTGGGCCGAGTTGGCGTCCTGAGCGGCCGCAATCCTGGCCTTCGCCAGCCGCAAGCGGTAGGAAGGCTCCCAAGGCGCCGACTTCACCAACTGATCGAGGAATTCGACGGCCTCGGTGTTGTGGCCGGTTTTCTCAAGGAGCGCGGCGGCGGGATTCAGGTTTTCGTAGGGATTCCCCACGACCACGACGAGGCGGCGCAGAAGTTCCAGAGCCCCGGGGAGATCTCCGGCGGCAATGCGAATCTCGGCGAGGCCAAGGAAGTTCGGCGCAACGAGCTTGTGCTCGTCGATCTCCCGTGCGAAGACGAACTCGAGGATTTTCCGGGCGGATTGCTTGTCCCCGGCTTCCAGAAGCCGCCGCGCCGCGGCCCGAAGAACCTCCGGCGCAGGAGCGGCCGGGGAATCAGAACGGTAGCCGGAGAGCTTCACATCCAGCCCACTGAGCTGCGCAGCGGCTTGCAGTTCGAGAGGAACCAGAGCGGCTGCCTCCGCCTTCTGCGTTTCCGGAGGAAGCGCGGCAAGATATTCACCCGTTTGCGCAAATTGTTTTGTTCGAATCAGATACTCCACCCAGCGCACCTGCCAGATTCTCAATTCATTCAGAGCGTTCTCTTTCTCCAGCCCTTCGGCTTTGGCAAGAGCGTCCTGCTTTAACTCCAGAACACGCTGATAGATGGGAGCGCGGTTCGCCAGGGGTATCCAGGACGCCTGCGCAACATCGGCCAGAACGGCGCCGGGGTCGGGCGCCACGGAAGCCAGATCGAGAAGCCACGAGGTCGCGGCGGCCGGATCGCCGAGGGCTAGGTAGGCGCTGCGAAGCGGCGCATTGGAACGATAATTTCCGTTGCGACGGAGATACGCGCGCAGAAGAGCGTCCACGTCCGGCCTGAGATCGGGGAAGAGGTGGCGCGCCCGCAAATGGACGCAAACGCGCGCGAAATCCGCCCAAAAACTTTCCGGGACGCGCGAACTGTTCACCTGCTTCGCCAGGGTCGAGAAAGCCAGTTTCCACTGCGCGATGGCCTCGGCGCGCGCTCCCTGGCGGGAGTAGGCCAGGGCTAGGCGGTCGCGGACGTCCACCCGGCCCGGCGCCAGATCCAGCGTATGGTTGTAATCGCTGACCGCGGCGCGGAGGTCGCCGTTCTCCGCATAGTAATCGGCCAGAACGAGATAACCGGAAGCGGAGGCGGGGCTCTGCTCGAGCACGGCGGGGAGAAAGTCTTCGGGATTCCCCTGCTTGTTAGCGCCCAGATATTCGCCGTAGCGCGAGCCGTAGTAGAACCAGATGTCGCCGGCGAGCTGGTCATTCCGATCGAGCCGCTTCCCGAGGCGCTCCCCGATCGTATTGTCGCCGAGCGCGCCGAGGAAATCCTGGTTCAATTCGGGTGAAAATGCGGAGAAGTAGAGACCTGCCAGAGCACCGTAGGCCTTGGACCAGACCGGCTGGCGGACCCGTCCGCGGGCGGAAACTACGGCTTGCGCGAGCGCCGGGTCTCCCCTGGCAACGACGAAATCGGCTACCTGCTCGCCCCAGGGGGTCCAAGCCGAGGCCAATTGCACAAGTTGCTGCGGCCGGCGCTTCAGCAGCAGCTCAAGGTAGCGCTTCTGGACATCTCGGCCCAGGTATTCATGGGAGACCTGCGAAAGGACACGCAGCTCATTTTCTTGATCGCCGGCGGACCGATAGGCATCCGCCGCAGCCAAGAGCGGGGCAGATCTTTGCGTGGCCGGCAGACATGGAGCAAAATGTTCCAACTGCAAGCCCAGCTCGGCGAATTTCAGCCGGCGTCTCTGCAGGTCTACCTGGGCGCGCATGCGTCCGAGGAGAACGCCCGGCCGCTGTCCCGGCTCCATCATCAACTCGTAGCGCCAGGCAGCTTCGAACTCCGCCACGCTGGCGTTTTGAGCGAGCGGAACCGCGAAAGCATCCACGTCCTCTAAGCTCATCGGGGCGCGCAGCTTCTGCGCAAATTGCGCGAAGGCGGCCTTTTCCTCCGGCGTGAAGTAGCGCGCCGCGGTCGTCCCCATTTCCGACAGGGCTGAGCGCATGCCGGTTCGCGCATTCTCGATGCGCGTTTGTTGCGCGCGCTGGCGCCATGCTCTGTCCGTGATCGCGGCGATGCCCTCGCTGGCAACCTGCTCCTTGATCACCGGAAAAGCCGAAGACGCGGCGGAGAGCGCACTCTGCAGCATGGAATAGGCCTTCTCCTGCTGCCGGAGCCGGGTCATGATCCGCACGTAGACATTTGCGCCCGTATGATGATCCACGGAGGCAAGGAGTTCACCGCCGGCCGCGTCGATTCCCTGTTGGGCGAATCCGGCAGCCGGCGCGAGCAGACCCCATGACTCCAGACGGCGCGCGACCTCGAAGTAGCCGTCCACTTTATTCGGGCGGGCGTCAATCAGCGCAATTCTCAGGGCGGCCACGGCGTCGTCGGCGCGTCCCTGCCGGGCGCGGACTTCAGCGATTTTTTCCATCCATTGCGGGTCTTTGTAGGCAAGCTTGTAAACCTGCTCGTAGTTGGCGACCGCATCATCGAAACGCATCAGGCGCTCGGAGAGACCGGCGCGAGCGGCGCGCAGGTCAGCGCGGTCAGGCCGGATGCCGATGGATTTTCCGTAGGCCTCGATGGCCGCGGGGAAGTCCTCGAGACTGGTCTGAATGCGCGCCAGGACCATGGACCAGCGATAGTCGCGCGGAGATTGCTGGACGGTTTTTGTGTAGAAGTCTACGAGCTGCGGTTGGCGCTTGTAGCGGGCAGCATAAAGCGCCGCTTCCGTCACCAGCCCTTCGTCTTCCGGAAAAGCGTTGATGATTTCGACGTACTGGTCCACTGCATCGGCGGAGTCTTCCAGGCGGGTAAGGGCGAGGATAAGGCCGCGACGCAGCGCGGCGATTCTCGCTTTGCGGTCCTCCGCGGACACCGGAGCGTTGCGGAAGAGCGCGATCTTGTCGAGATAGAACTGCTTCAGACCCTGTTGGTCGCCGGCCTGGGCATAAGTGTCCGCCAAAGCCGCAAGGTACTGGCTGTCGTAAGGCGAATCCTTGAGCAGCCCGGCGAGCAAATCCCGGGCTTGGGGATACAAATGCACTTCGGTGGACTTGCGAGCCGCCTCAGAGGTGAACTGCTTGCCAAGCTCCGGGTAGGCATCTTTCGCAGCCTGCTGCAAAACGGCGATGGCCTGCGGATACGATTTCACGCGCCAGTAGAAATCCACCGTCGAGCGAACGACGCCGAGGATTTTGGGGTTCCCGCGGTAGAGCGCTTCGATGTTTCTCTGCGCGGACGCAAAATCCTTGCGGCTCTCGTACAGATGGACCAGGGCGTAGCGCAATTGCAGGCGCGTCACCGGATCGGAGGCCAGCGCCGCCTGCTTTTCGAGCGCGTGCTGGCGGACGGATTCGAGCGATTTCTGCTGGGCGAGGGTTTCCATCTCGGCGGCTTGCTCGATGGTGGTAGCGCCGCTGACGACCGAGTCCAGAAAACCCGCGAGCTCCCGTTTGCGGTTCTGGGCTTCGAGGACGCGGACGCGCAAAGAAACCGCCGAGAACGAAGGGTTGGGAGGGGCGGCCGCTTCCTGCGTCACGCGATCCACGAGGTCGCGGAATTTGGGCCGGGCGGCGAGCTCGAGGAGGCGATACGCGGCGGGCGATTGCTCACCGGCGGCAAGAGCGCCCTTGACGTATTCCTGAATGGCGCGCGAATAATCCCGCTTGGCTTCGTAAATGGCGCCGGCTTCGTAACGGTAGAGGTTTTCGGCCCCCAGTTTTTTCCGGCCATCGGCGAGAAGGCGAAGAGCGTTGTCAAAATCAAAATAGTCCCAGTAGATGGTGGCGGCCTCGAGGTAGCCGCTCGAATCCCCGGGAGCCACCCGGGGGATGCGTTCCCAGTAGGGGGAGGCCCGAGCGAACAACTCCCGGTCGGCGTAAATGTCCCCGATGCGGGCAAGATTCGCGGTACTTCCGGGGTTAGCCGCGAGCAGGTTGCCCTCGATTTTCACCGCGATGCCGGTATCCGCGGAATCGAAATAGGCCAGCGAGCGGAAAACCGAGGATGCCGTCCGGCCGATCTCCGGATCCGCGGGATACTCCTGCGCAAGGGCCTCGAGCACGGGAGCGCTCTCCTCAAAATGAGAGCGCCAGAGATGCGCCTGGGCGACGTAGTTCCCGGCGGCGGGATTCTGTTGCACGAACTCATTCCACTTTCCACTAGCGGAAGCGGGCTCGGCCTGCTGCAACGCTTTCAACTCGGATTCGAGCTTGCCTTTGCGCGTCAGATATTCAAAAAACTCATCGCGAAGTTCAGTCTCCTCGAACCAGTGCTGCCGCAAGAGCGCCTCCCACGCGGCCGGGTCCCAGGTTTCCGCCCTCGTATAAGCGGACAGGAGATTGCGGACAAAAACAGGGTTGTGGGGAAACCGGTCGTGGGCATAAAGATTCAAGCGGAGATACATCATCGGGCTGCCGCCGACCAATGACTGGAAATAGCGCTCCAGGTCAGTGCCGTCGAAAATCCTGACGGCCTCCTGTGTCAGCTTCTCGAATTGCGCATTTTGTTGATGCCTCAGATAGAAACGGGCGAGCTTGTGATACCAGGAGCGGTCCGGAAATCGCGCAATCGCGCGCCGGTAGATCTCCGCCTGTTCCTCGCCCAGGCGATTCTGATCCAGAAAGACCGCCAGGCGTTCATACAGGCCGGGATCGCCGGGGTTATGGTCCAATTCGCGGCGGAGCACAGTGAGGGCTTGCGGGACTTGCTTGAGCTCGGCCAGCCGCGCCAGATAACGCTCGAGGACGCGCGCGTACTCCGGAGAGCGAGCGCGAACCGGCGTGTGCCGTGCAGCCGCGGCGACCTGAAACGCAGAGTTTGTGCGTCGTTGCGGAGCGCGTGATGGACTGGCTGCTTCTGCATCATCTCCTTCCGGTGGCTGTTCGGAATCCTCAGACATCTCCGGCGGCGGGGTGACGGCCTCAGGGGGAAGATTTTCCCCGCTGACCGCTGCCCCGGACCCGAGCGGCACACCTTCTGCCTTTGCCGCCAGCTCCTGCAGGAGAGAATCGTAGATGGCGAACTCCTGCGGCACCTTTCCGGTGCGGGAATAGGCATCCGCCATGAGAAGCGCAACGGCAGGGCGCTGCGGGGCATTCGGGAAAGCCGTGAGAAAGTCGCTCCCGCCCTTGATTACCGCTTCGCTCTCGCCGGATGCGGCGTAGAAATCGAGCAGGGTTGCGTGAAGCTCGGCACGGCGGGGAGAGTTCGGGTATCTCGTGTCGAGGAGGTTTAGGAGCTGCGCGGCGCGCGCCCGATGGAAATAAGGCACGGCGCGCTGCTCTTCCTGCGAGAATTCCGTGCCGGGTTCTGTCGAATTCAGAAGGAGTGAAAGGATGCCGTTCAGAAACCCGGGCCCCTGGTCCATCGTGGCGATGTCCCGGTACATGGAGAGCTCGCCGGCGCCGAGGCGGATGGGAGTCTCCGGGGCGGTGAGCAAGAGACTCGCGAGCCCGGCGAGAGCCCTCTCCTGAGCATCCGGCATGCCTTTGGCGTTGTAGAGGGCGAAGTAGTAGCGCGCCGCTTCGGGATAGGCGTGGACGTCTCCGAGCAACCGCGCACAGACGTAGAGCTCCTGCGCGGTCCAGGCGGACTTGGCCGCATCCTTGCGGAGCCGAAACTTGGCGATGGTCTCCTGCGCGGCGTCGAGCTTCCCCTGCTGCTGGTAGTAGTAAAAGATGCGCGCCATTGCGTTCAGGTCCTGGGGGTTGGCGCTCTGCGCCGCGCGCGCGTTGTCGAGGAACTTGCGCAAGCTCTGCGTCTCGGTGAGGAGGTCGAAATAGCTCTTGATCAGCTCCGGGGCCCAGAGCGGTTGGAAGCTCTTTTCATAGACCGCCAGGCCTTGCTGGAGCGAGCCCTGGCGATACTCGACAAGCGCTTCGGCCTTTATGGGAAAGATCTCGTCGCCGGGAAACTCCCTGCGGTAGTCCGCAACGAGTTGGGTTGCAGCGGCATAATCTTTTTGCGCGATCAAGTACTCGAGAAATCGTGCATAGAGCGATGGCTGGCGCGGATAGCGGACAAGCCAGGCGCGGTACTGCGCGACCGAAACGTCTTTGGACAAGCCTTGCGCGCGGACGACTTCGAAGATGCGCTCAAAAGCCCGCCAGGAGCGCTGCTCCGCGGAAGGTATCAGCTTTTCCGAAGCATCGGATGGCAGAGCGGCGACGACGGAGAGCGCCTTGATCTCGTCCAAGGGGCGCAGCCGGCGGTGATAGAAGTCGGCGAGGGCGATGTGCGCGGCGCCCTTGTCCGCGGCGTTCCCGGCGTAACTCTTCCAGTCGGATTCGGCAGCGGCAAAATCGAGCTGCTGCTCGTCTTCGAGCGCGCGCAAGGAAAAAAGCTCCGCGTCTTTCGGCTGTTTTTTGAGCAGGTCACCCAGAGCGGCGCGCGTTTCGCGCGGCGGCCGGCGGAAAAGGACGTCACCCCCGGGCAGGGACATCAGGCGGAAGAACGCCGCTTCGATTTCCGTGCGCGTCTCGATGTTGCGTATCCAGGATGGCAAGGCCCCGCTGGCTGTGACCGCCCAACCTGCCGTCAAAACGGCAAGCACGACTACGCCAAGGGCCGCCAGGGGCTTTCGCGATGACTTACGGAACGATTTCAATGTCCACCCCCTGCGAGCCGATGTTGTGGGCAATGTCCTCACCCGTCACCGTGAGCCGGTAAATTCCAGGGATCGCCTGCTCGGGAATGACGAGTTGCCCCGTGCTGGCGCCGGCTCGCGCATCCCATCTGAGCCCGACGGGCACCGCGCCTTCGAGGCGTGCGATGAGGGTACGCGTGCTCTGCGAGGCGGATACTTTCAGGTCCAGGACCTGCCCGCGACGGAAACGCCTGCCATCGAGCTTGATCTGAATCACCGGCGGCTTGCTGGCAATGACGAAGGTCTTTGCTTCGCGATAAGTGTGGCCGGAGCGGTCCCGCAGAATGAGCCGCACGCTATAGGTTCCATCCTGCATGTCCGTGGGAGCAAAGAAACGTGTTTGCCAGATGTCTTCGCCGGAAAGATGGCGGAGTTGCTGGACGAGCCCGAAGGGAAACAGCGCGACGACGGAAACGATGGATTTATCCGTCTTGACCCGCAGCACGGGATCTCCCGGACGGATGACGCGCGGCCGGAGGAGCGCCCGAGGCACGGCGAGGAACGAGGTGTAGGGCGTGACGAACTTGTACTGCCGGGCCAGCCGAATGATCTCGTCAATGGTGGCCTGGTCCTCCCCTTCGCGCTGGATTTTTTCGAGTAGCGCGTCCACGCGAGCGCGCGCCCAGAGCCTCGGAAGTTGCGGGTGATCGAGCGACTCGCGCGGCAGATTGACTTTGCCGGAGATCTCGAGGGGGTTTCCGTCGCGAACCCCGCGAACCGTGAAGACGGCATCCTGCCGCGGCTTCTGGTAACGGCCGACCCACGCGGCGAGCGAGCCCGAATAAGCGGAGTCCTGCAACGGATAGACGGCGTCAATGCCGGCGTCCTGGACGGTCTCCAGGCGGAGCCCGCCGACGGGACTTCTGCCGATTTTCGAGACGAAGGAATTCAGCTTGAAGTCAATGGGCTCGGTGGAAAGAACATGTTCGGACAGGCCATCCTGCCGCGCGAGCATGCGGAGCAAAGGCAAGTTGGCGTCGTCCCCTACCCCGAAAAGATAAGTCCTCGGGCGCTGGGCTACGGGGAGTTTTTTCCAACTGGCTTCGTACCACGCGGCAATTTTGCCGTTCTGGATCGGCCCGCGCGTCGCGCCGCCGTCGCTCAGCAGAACGAGATAACGGCTGCCGCCTCCGCTCACCGCGCACTGCTTCAAGCCGTCCTCGAGGGCGCGCTGCAGGTCCGTTCCGCCGCGCAACCGGCTAGCACGGACGAAGTCCAGCGCGCGCTGAATTCCGGCGATGTCCGCGGCCACCGGCGCGGGCTGAAATGCCTGCGTCTGGCTGTTGAAGAGCAGGAGATTGAAGCTGTCCGAAGGCTGTAACCTGCGCAACAGAGTTTCCAGGGCCTGGTAACTGCGCTCGAGCTTCTCCCACTGCATAGAGAGAGAGGTATCGAAGAGAAAGATCAGCGTCTTCGCGGGAGTGGAGCTAGGCGCCGTGTTTCCGCCGGGGACGGGAGCCGGTTGATGCTGCTGCGCGAGACCGAGGAGCGCTTCCACCGCGAAGAAGCCGGGTTCGTTGGTGCTGCGCACGGGAGCGGTATCCGTAGGGGATGGCTGCCCGGTCACGGGATTGCGATAGGTGAGGACTTGCAGGGTATCGCTTCCGGCGCGGTCCAGATCGAAGGTGGCCACGAAGTCTTCGGTCAAGTTGACGTTTTGTCCTTCGAAGCGGCCTTTCACCAGGTGCGGCGTGTTTTGATCGAACTGGAGCGGGAAAGTTTTCGCCGCGACCTGAAAGTTCGCGATGGCGTGCGAGGAACGCAATTCGAAATTGATCCAGAGATGCCGAGCCACCTGGGCCTGGTAGGCATCCGGCCGGAGCGGAATGGCGAAGTAGGACTTGAGATTCTCGGCCGGGATGGACTCATGGTATTCGAATTCGAGGCGCTTCGTCCCATAGGGCGGTATGGGAGTGATGCGGGCGCTGAAAATGGAGCTGCGCTTGGCCTCTTCCTCGCCGCGCTCACCCATCTGCAGCAATCCCGGGTCGATCGCCTGCTGCTTGAGCTGGTTGTAAATCTCCTCGGCGCGCTTGCGCTCGAGGATGACGGCGGGAATGCGCGTGGGGCCGTCCCAGACGGCAAAATCGGAAACGGTGGCGCGACTGGGGAGGGCGAAAACGTAGTTCCCTTCTTCGATGTGGTTCGTGTGATTGGCAAAAACCTGACGCACGAAGACGCGAGCATCGCCGTTGTCGATGCGGATGGTGATCTCCATCTCTTCGAGGGAAAGAATCGCCGGGTCGGGCTGCGCCTTGTCGCGGGGGATCAGGACGCCGCCGTCAGCGAGCAGCAAGGCCGGCACAAGGAACAACAGCAAGACGATGACGGCGATGTGTGTTCTCTTCATGGCTGCAGCCTTTGTTCCTGAATCCTGACCAGTCCGTTGTCTGTGCCGACGTAGATGTAGCCGCTGCTCTCCGCAAGAGCGGTCACGTTGGGAGAGGGCAGGCCGCCGGTGATGGTCGTCCAGCGCGCCGATTCGCGGTCGTAGACATACAAGCCCTTGCCGAGCGAGCCTGCGAAGACGTGGCGCGGAGTCACCAGCATGGCATTGGGATTGACCTCGAAGGGTGCGGTTGCCTTATCGAAGGGATGAAAATGACCCGAGCGATCGAGCCCGAGGACGCCGGCGCCGTAGGTCCCCACCATCCATTCGTCCCCGACGGGGGCCACAGCCGTAATCCAGTTGTGTTTCAGGCCGGAGGTGGCGCCGGCGGTGTAATTGACGCGCACAGCGTCCTTCCCGAAAACCGACAGACCGCCCAGCGTGCCAATCATGAGTTCGTCCCCGGAGACGCCCAGGGCATAGACGTGGTTATTCACCAGGCCTTGAAACGCGTAGATACTGCGAGCGCCCGAGGCGTCGAGGAAAGTCAATCCGGCGGGCGTTGCCACCGCCAACCCGTCGCGATACAGCGCGACATCGGTCACATGGTCGGCGATGAGCCCGTCGGCGCGGGTCAGCACCTGCTCCTGGCGGCCGGAGACGCCGAAACGTACCAGGCCGTTGGCCGTGGCGACCGCCACAGTCCCCGTCCTGGGGTCGGGCAAGATCCTGTTTACGCAGAAGACGTGGTCGTTTTCCACATGCGTGGCGCGCGGGGCGCCGGCTTGCAGCAGGTCGAGGCCGCGGTCGAAATAGCCGATCCAGAGACGGCCGCTCGCGTCCGCGGCAAGGGCCGAAATGTTGCGGTCGCTGAGAATGGCCGGCCCCGGCTTCAAGACCTGTTGCCAGCCAAGTCCCCGCGCAGTCATTCGATAGAGGGCGTTTCGGGTGAGCACATAAACGACCTCGCCCGACTCAAAGAACTGGCGGACGTCGGACAACCCGGAAGAGGCATTCGCGCCAGGGCCGGAGCGCCGTTTCTCGAGAGGAACGGTGATGACGCCCTGGTTTTCGGAGCCGACGATGAGGTTGGTTGGGGTGGAGAACAAGGAAGTGACAAGCACCCCGGGCGCAAGCACATGGGAGAACCGTCCGCGATCGAAGACCGCAACTCCAAGGACGGTGCCGACGTAAGTCTTGTCTCCCGAGGTGGCTACGCACTGAACCTGCCGATCGGGCAAGCCCTGTTGTTCGTTGAAGGATTCCGTGGCACCGGCATGCCAATGAAGGACTCCCTGATTCAGCGTGCCAATCCACAAATCCGATTCGGTGCCGGCGAGGGCGGTGATGTACAGATTGCTCAAGGTGGGATGCAAGGCCGCGATCCGCTTGCCGTCGTAAAGCAGGACGCCCCGCTTCTTCGTGCCGATCAAGAGGCGGCCGGCGGCCACCGGAAGAATCGAGGTGATTGCGCGGGCGGCGGCATCCTGAGGGTAGATCTGCCGGAAGCTGCGTCCGTTGAAGGCGAGCACGCCGTCCTGCGAAGTAGCCACCACCAGTTCCGGCTCGCGGGAATCCGCCAGGACCGCGGGAGCGAGAGCGACCACCAGAGATGGCGGAAGATCCCGGCCTACCGAGAATTGCCGGAGGGGAGTGCCCCCGAGGTCGTATTCGAGGAGGCCGGCGGGGCCGGCAATGTAAAGCTGATCCTGAAAGCGCGCCACCTGGAGGAAGACCGCTGGCGCGCTGACCGCCTCAAAACCCAGGTCTGCCGGGGGCGCGAGGGGCCGAACGATGAAGTGAATTTCCTGCTCGGAACGGACTTCCTGGGTGGAAAGGCGCAGAGCCCGCGAGACGCGCCAGCCGACAAAACCGGCGGCCAGTACGATCAGGGCCAGTCCGCCTGCCGCAACCGTGCGCCATGACATTCTCCGTGGCCGGCCCATAGCCCCCCTTCTAGCAGAACAACCTGCAAACCCGAAGTAAAGATGTTGAAATCTAGAGCAAATGGGGCACCAAAATCTTTTGCCTGGAAATTCGCTAGTTTTCCGGACGTGCATTCACGCCACTCGTGTATGGCGGAACACACTGTGTATGTCCGAGCCTGGCTGGACGCGGCACCTAGCCAACACAATCAGATACCAGAGTCTCACAACTCTCTTGAGCTACTTGAACTCCGTGACAATCATTCGCGCAGAGGCGGCAGGACTGGTCGCGCAAGCAACCGTATTACCGTCCACATCTGCGGTTTCCACGCTGTGGCCCGCAATGAACTGTGTTCCTTTTTGCACGGAAGCTCATTTCCCCAGTGTCTAAGATGTTCGTGCGTAACAATGTCGGGCAAGTACTGCAGAACCCGGTGCGAGGCTATGGCACAGACTCCGGACACCGATTGTTCGTGCGGACACGCCGGCTGCAAGGGCAAAACGTCCTAATTAAGATAATGTGTTGAGCAGTTGGTGAAACCTCGTCGTGAGAAAGGTCAAGACCGAAATGCCCGCTGTCCTGACCATTGGGCATTCGAACCGCACATGGAAGGACTTCCTCAAGCTTCTGCGGGCGCACCGCGTCGAGCGCATCATAGACGTACGCAGTATCCCCCGGTCGAGACACAACCCCCAGTTCAACCGGGAGACCCTGTCGACAAAGCTGCGGGCCGCGAGGATCGGCTACGTGTATTTGCGAAAGCTCGGGGGCTTGCGCCATGCACGACGCGATTCGCCGAACATGGGCTGGCACAATACCTCATTTCGTGGTTTTGCTGATTATATGCAGACCTCCGAATTCGAAGCGGGGTTACACCGATTGATGAAATTGTCGGGGCAGAAGCGGAGCGCGGTGATGTGTGCGGAAGCGGTTCCATGGCGTTGCCACCGTTCGCTTATCGCCGATGCGCTGACTGTACGCGGGATTCAGGTTGACGACATTATGAGCATGAAACGTTCCCAGGTTCATTCACTCATTCCTTTTGCACGCGTCCAAGGCCATCGCATCACGTACCCTGCCGGCAATCGCGGCGGCGGGCGAGTCTCCCCAATTCGTTTTCGAGAGAGTTCACGGAAGAACCGGAAAACCAAGGTTTAAGAATGTGATGAATGATGCCTCTTGATTATCCTTTGTGGCTGCGCGCGGCGCACTTCTTCAATTTTCTTCTCCTGTCGCTTCTCATTCGGAGCGGTCTTGAG
>DASZZJ010000059.1:0-6069 GCA_035545075.1 Candidatus Acidiferrales bacterium | reverse complement strand
CTTCGCCGGCATTTTTGCGGCGCAGGCGCTGGCGCGGATTTTCGGCTGGCCCATCACCATCTCCGTCGTGACGGTGACGGTCGCCGTCCTTTTCGCCGCCTTGACGGGCATCACGTTCGGCTATTACCCGGCGAAAAAGGCCGCCGCGCTCGATCCCATCGAAGCGCTGCGCTACGAGTGAAGCAAATCTGCCTCTCGCAGAAACAACGCTTTTGGACAAATACGCGTCCAATTCTCTTTGACCGCTCTGGAGGCGTGTGCTACGTTGCTTTTGTCTGAAAAATCTGTCTCTCGCTGAGGGCTAACGCTATTTTCTTCTTCGCGAATATTTTCTTTTTCGAGAGCAACCTGACGAACATCCTCCTGGAGACCGGCTGGGTTGCGCGCGCCGTCCTTCTGCTCCTGCTGGTATTCTCCGTCGTCTCCTGGGCCATGATTTTCCAGAAGCTCGGCCTGTTCCGGCGCATCCGCCGCGAGAGCGACCAGTTCCTGCAGATCTTCCGCGCCACGCGCGGCGTTGGGGACCCGAAAGAGATAGCCAGGGCGGGCTCTCCTTTCGCTGCGGTCTACGCGGCGGGCATTCGCGAGCTGCAGAGTCAGGTGACCGCCGCAAATCCTCACCCGGCAAAGCTGAAGAGCCTGCAAGCGGTGACTATCAGCATGCAACTCGCCGCCACGGATGAAGTCCGCCGCGTGGAGAGGGGCATGTCCTGGATGGCCACCACCGGCTCCGTCACTCCTTTCATCGGGCTCTTCGGCACCGTATGGGGCGTCATGGACGCATTTTCCGGACTGGGCAATGCCGGGGCATCGAGCCTGCGCGTCGTCGCTCCGGGCATTGCGGAGGCGCTGGTGACCACGGCCGCCGGGCTGTTCGCGGCGATCCCCGCGGTCATCTTCTACAATCACTTCCTACACAATATCCGGGATCTCGCGCAACGCATGGACAATTTCGCCATGGAGGTCACCGCGCAGATCGAAAAGACGTACAGCTAGGAATGCGCGCACCCGCGCGGGCGTTTGCAACCATGCCGCTACTCTCCAATCAAATTCGGACATCGCTCTCCGACATCAACATGGTTCCCTTCGTGGACGTGGTGCTGGTCCTGCTGATCATCTTCATGATCACGACGCCGATCCTCCAGTCCGGCATCGAAGTGGACCTGCCGAAGACGCGCACGGTGCGGGAAATTACCGAGGAGCGCCTGGTGATCACGCTCGACAAGACGCAGCGCATCTATCTCGGCAACGAGCCGGTGAACATCCATCAGCTCGGCGAGAAGGTGCGTGGCCAGTTGCGCCACCCGCAGGACGCCGTCTTCCTCCGCTGCGACGAGACGGTTCCGTTCGGCAGTTTCGCCGCGGTGATTGATGCGCTCCGACAGTCCGGTGTAGCGAACATCGGCATCGTCACCGAACCGCTCTCCGACCGCCCGCGAACGCGCTGAGCTTCGAAGAACATGACCGCCACCGCCACTTACGAAGATTACGGCATCCGAAAAACGATGGTCTATTCGCTGCTCCTCCACGGCCTGTTGGCCGCCGCGATTGTCGCCTCGGCTTTTCTGAACTACCGCGGCAATCCCTGGGGCGGGCCAGGCGGCGGGGGAAGCGTGAAGGTGAGCCTTGTCGGATCGCTTGCCGGCATTCCAATGCCGAACCCGCCGGTCGCCACAGCAAGCACTGCCGTGGATCGGACCAAGGGCCTCTACAAAGAAGAGCCCAAGCCGAAGCCGCCTGAGCCGCCGGCCGACGCGAAAAAGATTCCCCAATTCGAGAAGAACAAGCGGCTTCCGCCGCCGTCCCACGCGTCGCGCGTCTTTGAGAGCAAGACGCGGCCGCCGGACAATGCGGTCCCTTATGGCCAAGGGGGCAATCCGAATCTGCCCGTCGGCTACGGCACAGAGTCCGGCGGCAGCAGTGGGGGCGTCGGTATGGTCGGCCAGGGGGGCGGCGACTTCCCTTCCCGTTACGGCTGGTACGTGGAAGCGGTGAGGCGGCGCATCTCCGGGAACTGGTTGCAGAGTACAATTGACGCTCGCGTCCTGTCAGCGGGCACGGCGCACTGCGTCGTGACCTTCACGATTTTTCGCGACGGCACCGTGAAAGATATTCACATCTCCCAGAGCAGCGGGAATTCGTCTTACGACAACTCCGGATTGCGCGCGGTCCTCAGTTCGAACCCCATGCCGGCGCTGCCCGGCGACTATGCCGGCTCCTACGTCGGCGTGACGTTCGATTTCGACCTAGGGAAGCCCCGATGAAGCGCGCGGCCGCCTGCATTGAGCAGAATCAGCAGAGACAGAGGCTGAGTGTGCTAGGGTACACAAAACGATCGCTTGTCCAGGCGATTCTACTCATCGCCGCGCTTAGCCCGCTCGCGCGGCCCGCGTTGGCGCAAGACTGGTTCCGCACGGGCACGGGCCTGGGCATCGAAAAGGCGCGCGTGGCCGTGGCCGACTTTACGCCGCGCGCCCCGGCTGTTCAGCCGCACAGCAAGCTGTTCACCGACGTCGTCCGAGACGATCTTCAGTTCAGCGGGATCCTGGAAGTTGTCAGTCCCAGCTTTTACCCCGCCCGATCGCCCAGCATCCCTGCGGAATTGAAAGCTCAGGCGTGGACGGATCCGCCGGTTTCCGCCCAACTCGTCGCCTTCGGCAATCTTTCCGAAACACCCAGCGAGGTGGCCATCGAAGCCTGGCTCTACGACGTGCGCAATCTCTCCGCGCCGCCCGTTGTGGGCAAGGTCTACCGCGGTGCGCCGACCGACGCCCAGGTGCGCAAGCTCGCCCACCAGTTTGCGGATGAGATCATCGGGAAACTCTCCGGTGGCGTTCCCGGCGTGGCTTCGACCCAAATCGCGTTCGTCAGCAAGCGAACGGGCGCAAAGGAACTCTGGGCGATGGACTACGACGGAGCCAACCAGCACCCCCTGACTTCCTTGCGCTCGATTTCGCTGACGCCCCGCTGGTCGCCCGACGGCTCGCGCATCGCCTTTACGTGCTTCGCCACGGCCTTTGGCGTTGTGAGCCCGCAAGTCTGCATGTACTCGCTGGATACCGGGCGCACGGTGGCTTTCCCGCGCTTCCGCGGCACCAACAGCGCGCCCGCCTGGTCGCCGGATGGCACGCAGATCCTCTTCTCCTCCTCGATGCTGGGTAATCCCGAACTCTTCGTAATCGATGTGAACGGCAACCGCCCGAAGCGCCTTACCTACTTCTCGGGCGCAAGCACTTCGCCGGTCTGGAATCCGAAGACCGGACAGAACGTGGCATTTGTCAGCGACCGTAGCGGGATACCGCAGCTCTATCTGATGAATGCCGACGGCACAAACGTCCAAAAACTGGACCTGCCGGACATGGGGTACGTGATTGACCCCGCCTGGGCGCCCAACGGGCAGTTGCTGGCTTTCAGTTGGCGGCGCCCCAACGGCAATTACGATCTCTACGTGATGGAAGCGGCGACGCGGCGGATCCTCGAGCTTACCCGCAACCAGGGCCGCAACGAGCGCCCCTGGTGGGCCCCGGACGGCCGCCACATCGTCTTCGAGTCTACCCGCAGCGGCTCCCGTCAGATCTGGGTCATGCTGGCGGACGGATCGCAGCCTCGCCAACTCACCCAGAGCGGCGCCAATGAGTCGCCCAACTGGTCGCCGAAATGACGAAACCTCTGGAATTAGGGGCACGTCCTAATCCATCGAATTGTCAGATATATTTCGGAACGACTGCCGGGGTGGTAGGATAATGCCGGGTGCCGCGAGCGAGAACTGAATTTGCGATCGAGGAGAAGGTAATGATTTCTTCCAGAAAATTCTACCGAACTTCCATCTTGATTGCGTTTGCGGCCGTGGTGCTGGCTGCCGGTTGCGCGAAAAAGCCGGTTCAGCCGGCCACTCCTCCGTCGCCTCCACCGGCCCCGGCCCAACCGACGGTTACTTTACAGGCTGCGCCTTCCTCGATTCAGAAGCGCGAATCTTCGACCCTGAGCTGGTCTTCAACAAACGCGACCCAGATGTCCATTGATCCAGGCATCGGCACGGTCGCGCCCGAAGGCTCCACCAAGGTCACGCCGGGTAGTTCCACCATCTATACGATTACCGCGACGGGACCCGGCGGGTCCGCCAACGCCACGGCCAGCGTAGACGTGGCGCAGCCGACGCCGCCCACGCTTCCTCCGCCGGGGCCAACGATTGAAGAACTTTTCCTGCGCGACGTCCGCGACGCCTATTTTGACTACAACAAGGCGGACATCCGCCCCGACGCGCGCGACGCCCTGGCAAAAACCGCGGATTTTCTGAGGAACTACCCACAGGTCAGGGTCACGATCGAAGGTCAGTGCGATGAACGCGGCTCGACCGAGTACAACCTCGTGCTGGGCGACCGCCGCGCCGTCGCCGCGAGACAGTATCTGACCTCGCTCGGCATTTCCGCCGACCGCTTGAGCACCGTCAGCTTCGGCAAAGAGAAACCGGTATGCACGGAGAGCAACGAGGACTGCTGGCAGAGGAACCGCCGCGGCCACTTCGTCATGGCCAAGTAGCGTCTTCGCTCCGGTGTTGTTGATTCAGGGCCGCGCTTCGGGCAACACGCTTGCTCCGGCGCGGCTCTGCCGTTAGAGTTCTGGTTTTCCGCTCGGCATTCCGGCCCGGGTTCTGTGCGGGCAGATCCATGAAGGGGAGGAGTTACCATGCGCATTCGAGACCTTGCACTTTTCGGCGCCGTGATGCTCGCGGGCGCCATCGGCGGCAGTTTGCTGGGACCCCGCGCGGCCGAAGCCGTCTCCCGCGAACTCATCGAGCTGCAGCACGACGTTACCACCCTCCTGCAGGGGCAGAAGGAGCTCTCGACCGCCACCACCCAGGAACACACTGTGCTGAAGACGCTCCTCGAACAATCGAATGACAACGTCAACAAACTGAGCGGCACGATGGGGTCGCTGCAGAAATCCGTCCAGGACGTGCAGGCCAATTCCGGATCGCGGCTGGACTCCATGACCACGCAGGTGCAGGGGCTCTCCGACAATCTCGAGGAAATCAAGTCCCGTCTCGGCAAGCTGAATCAGCAGTTGACCGAGGTCCAGAATTCCCTGCAGAGCGTGGAAGCCAAGCTTGCGGGCAACGCCCCGGCCGGGGGAGGGGCGGCAAATTCCGGCCCGCCTCCTTCCGCGGACACGCTCTACTCGAATGGGCTGCGCGACATCAACGGCGGCAAGTACGACCTCGCCCGGCAGGAGTTTCTCGACTACCTGAAATATTACCGGGATACGGACCTGGCCTCGAACGCGCAGTTCTATCTCGGTGAGATCGCCTATTCCCAAAAGAACTACGAACAGGCCGTCGGCGAGTACGATAAGGTTCTGACGAATTACCCAAAGAGCTTCAAGCTTGTTCCGTCGCGGCTGAAAAAAGGCATGGCCCTGATCGAGCTGGGCCAGAAGCCGGCCGGAATCCGCGAGCTCCGCGAAGTGATCCACCGCTACCCCGGCACCGAGGAAGAGCGCCGCGCCCGCGCCAAGCTGAAGGAACTCGGCGTGGCCGTGACCGCGACCCGCTGAGCCCTCGTTTCCCTTTTCGTTACCGTCATGCTATCGTTCGCACTTCAGGGAGTACCCGCGCATGTCCGTTAACAAAGTCATCCTCGTCGGCCGCCTGGGCCGCGATCCAGAAACGCGCTACACCGGAGGCGGCCAGGCCGTCGCGAATTTCTCGCTCGCCACCGACGAGTCGTACAAGGACCGCAACGGCGAGCGGCAGAAGCGCACGGAGTGGCACAAGATTGTCGTCTGGGGCAAGCAGGCCGAAATCGCCCAGCAGTACCTCAAGAAAGGCTCGCTGGTTTTCATCGAGGGGCGCATCCAGTCCCGCGAATGGCAGGATAAGGAAGGCCAGAAGCGCACCAGCTATGAAATCGTGGCCAACAATTTCCGCATGCTCGGCGGACGCGCCGAGAGCGCCGCGAGCGCTGCCGCTGGAGCCGGAGCCGGCAGCGATGCCGAGAGCCAGGCTCCGCACGCGGAGGAGCCCGCCGCCGGCGGCGGTGGCGCCGAAATCTCCGACGAAGATATTCCCTT
>DASZZJ010000058.1:0-57292 GCA_035545075.1 Candidatus Acidiferrales bacterium | reverse complement strand
CCCGCCGATGCGCACCGCTTCTTCCGCCGCCACGGTGAATGTGAAAATCGCGCGGTCCACCTCCGTGCGCGCTGTCTTGATCGGCTTGCCCGCTTCGAGCGCCAGAAGCCGCGAGAACTCTTCGCGGTTCTGCTCGACGCCCACTGCGACGCCGCGCAGAACCCGCTGGCGTTCGTAACCCCCCAGCCGCCGCGTCGCCTCAAACGCGCGCGCCGCCGCAACGATCGCGGCCTCGGCGTGCACGTCCGTCGCGCGCCGCGTCGTCCCCACGATCTGCCCCGTCCCCGGCGAGCGCACCTCGATGTGCTCACCGTCCAGATGCCACTTCCCGTCGAGAAGAAACCCGTACTCTGGAGTCGTGCTCACGATTTCACCCGTCTCCCTGACGGCCATGGCGCCCTCCCGGGCAGCGTTGCCGCGCGAATGTTCCTGCCAATGCAGTTTCGACCCGCATGCCGTTCAAGTCCTTGCCGCAAAACGCCGCGACCGCGGTTCGACGGCGCTGCCCCATCGGTACTTTATCACCGGGCCTTCGGCCTCAGAAATGGCGTAACCCGGAAACATTCTGGCGACGTCCATCGTCTTTCTGAAAGGCAAATTGCGGCCACTGTCCTAACATTGCATCTGCGTCATCGTGGCAGCGCGTTCCTCGCGCGCAGCGTATGCGTTTGTGGCAAACTGGAACCATGGCACGGGGGTGGGAAAGCAAGGGAATCGAATCGCAGAAGGAAACCGCCGAAGAGGGGAAGTCGCGGCCCGGCTCTGCACCGCGCACGCCGGAAGAGTTGGAGCGGCAGAGGGAGCGGGCAGGCCTGGAACTGTCGCGAACAAGAATTCTGCGCGAGCTTGAATCGGCGGCCCATCCACGCCACCGCGCATCACTCGAAGCTGCCTTGCGGTTCCTCGAAGAAAAAATCGCCTCACTCGAATAGCATCCCGGGCACGCCGTGCCCTTGCTCGCCGCCGATCTTGCGAAAGAGGACGGTTTAAAGGACGCCGGCGGCGGAGCGGCCTTTTCATTGGTTTTCATTCCCTACAAAAATCTATTGTTATCTTCTCCGGCACTTCGGCAGGCCGATTGCACTAGGTATTGCTACAGTCTGGATATTAGACCAGCAAAGAGGTTGCACTTCCTACCCAGCCGGACAACTTCTTGCCGGAAATCGGCTTCCAATGGGGGAGATATGCGCAAAGCCGCTGTCGCCTGCCTTTTTGCGTTCCTGATGGTTTCCTGTGGTGGCGGGTCAAGCACTCCGCCGCCACCGCCACCGCCGCCACCGCCGCCATCCATTACGGTTTCTCCGACTTCGGCTACCGTGGCCCTCCAAACAGGCAAATTATTCACAGCTGCAGATTCTACCGGTGCGCCGGTGGCAGCGAACTGGAGTTTGAGCAGCCCAACCGGGACGATCCAGCCCAATGGGAGCACCGCTACCTACAGCGCTCCCACGTCCTTTCCCTCTCCCAACACAGTTACGGTGAAGGCTACCCTGCAATCGGATTCCACCAAAAGCGCAAGCGCCACGGTCACAATCGTCTATCCGAGCAACAACGCCAACTTGCAGGCATTTCCAATCAAGCTAGGCACTTCGGGTGGCAACGCTAACGACCTGGGCACGAAGGTGTGCTGCATCGGGACTCTCGGCAGCCTGATTCAGCGCGGCACCACGATGTTTATCTTGAGTAACAATCACGTGCTCGCCAGATCAGGCCAGGGAGTGGCAGGAGAGGCCATCAACCAGCCCGGACAATTACCTTGCTTCCCGGTTGAGAATACGGTTGCCAATCTCACCGAGGCTGCTGCGCTTAAGCCGGCAAACGGCACAAGTGGCCCTGCGCCCAGCAATGTTGACGCGGCGATCGCGCAGATCGTGTCCGGGGCTGTGGATACCTCGGGCACGATTCTCGAGCTTGGCGCCGCCAGTCCATCATCCATCGCGGATGCGCCGCCTTCAAGCACCCTGGCCATACCTGCGAGTGTCCTCGCAATCAACGAAGGCGTGGCCAAGAGCGGTCTCGGCTCCGGTCTGACTTGCTCCACGTTACAGTCGGTCAGCGTGATGATCAGCGTGCAATATGCTTCAGTCTGCGGCGGGGCGACGGCCTTTACGTCCACCTTCAACAATCAGGTTATCGTCAACGGCGGCACCTTCAGCGCCGCCGGCGACTCTGGGTCGCTCATTGTGACTTCGGATACCGCGCGACCGGTGGCCCTGCTCTACGGCGGCAATAGCACCAGTACGACGGGAAATCCCATTCAGGACATCATCATTGCGTTCACCAACGGGTCGGGTACTCCGGCCATTGTGGGCGGCCCTGATCACGCCGTGAGCTGCGCGCCAACCCTCTCCAACTCCCGCGCACCGAACGGCCCGGGAACGGCCGCACTTTCTGCGCAGCAGGCCATACGAGCGGCCATGGCCAGGGACAAATTTGCCGGCCAATTGATGCAGGACCCCGCCGTCGCCGAAGTGAGTGTCGGCCCAAGCGCTGATAATCCCAGGGAAGGCGCCATCCTCGTCCGTATTACCGGAGCAATCCGGGTGCCGATTCCCGCGCAACTCGACGATGTGCGCACCCGGGTGATCTTTGACGGAGTCCCGGCGCCGCGCGCCACACTAGCCGATATCAACCGCGCGATCACCATCAAGGAAGTTCATGTTGAGGGCATGATGGCGCAACCGGGAGTCCAGGGTTTTGGCGTGGGCGTGAGTGCCGACAATTCTGCCGAGCCGGCGTTGATTATCTACGTGATCGCTGGCGAACCGTATCCCGACTTTCCCGCCGTAATCGACGGCCTCCGCACCCAAATCATGGAAGGCGACCGGTTCCGCGCCTTCGACTGGGGAAAAGAAAACAGGAAGCCTCAGTCCTGCCCGCGGGGGATTTCGCCGAAGTAAATACGAAGCGTTCCGCGCGAAAAAACTCCAGGAAGTCTTCGGAACCGAAAGAGCGACTCAAGCCTGTCCCACATGCTGTCCTCGCGTGCCGTGCTATCCGGGACGCTTCCCGTCACTCCGTGAAGACGACGCCGACGGCGGAGCGGCCTTTTTCAGCGTCGATGCGCACGACGTAGCCGCGAAGGCGCATGGAACGGATGCCGTCCGCGCCGGGGGTCTCCATGGTGACCTGCAATTCGGACTGCAGCCGCGGGCTGTGGTTGAGCAGGATGAGGGCGCCCTGGAGGGAGAGATCGCGGACGACGGTCTCCTCTTCAAAGGTACGGCCGTCCTCGGTCGTCCCGGACACTTTTGCGCGCAACTGCGCTTCGCGGCGAAGCGCCGACCGCGTCCCGGGCAGGTCCACTTCGACGCGCGGGCTTCCGTCCCCGGCGCCCAGCGTCATGACCATGCCCTCGCTGGCGGCAAAGACGGTTTCGAACTGGTCCCGGGCCTGGCGCAGGATGTTGTCCACAACCCGGTCGGTGGAGTCCGGATCGTGGTGGAAGAGGACAAGCGTTTTCGCGCCGGCCTCGCGGGCGACGCGCACGCCTTCGAGCCACGAGGAGTGGCCCCAGCCGCGGCGGGTGCTGGCGAGCTGCTCGGGCGAATACTGGGCGTCGTTGATGAACACGTCGGCGCCGGCGGCCAGCTCGCGGAGGCTTGCGTCGAGCTGCGCGTCGCCCGGCTCGTTGTCGGTCGCGTAGACGATGGTCCCGGCGGGCGTCTCGAACCGGTAGCCGAGACACCCCTGCGGATGATGGAGCCAGCGCGCGGTGATCTTCACTCCGGCGATTTCGAACGATTCACCGCCGGCCACTTCCTGGAAGACGCGTTTGGCGCTCATGGCCGAGAGCTCCACGGGAAAATACGGCAGGGCCATTTGCGCTTCGAAGACCTGCTTCAGGCTGTTGCGGCCGAGGAATTTCGAACGAAAGCTGTAGAAGTGGAAAGCGTTTTCTTTGGCGTAGAGCGGGGCAAAGAAAGGCAGGCCCTGGATGTGGTCCCAATGATAGTGCGTGACGAAGATGTGCGCGGCGGCGCCATCCGCGCCGCTGGGACCCGCCCAGTGGTTCCCCAGCATGCGCAGACCTGTACCGCAGTCGAGGATGAAGCGCGCGCCCTGCGGCGTGTGGAGTTCGAGACACGGCGTATTCCCGCCGTAACGCCACATCCCGCGGTCCACCGTCGGCGTTGACCCACGCACGCCCCAGAAGCTCAGTTTGGCAATCGGATGACTCACGCAGTGGGCGCGCAGGACCTGGCCGGAACGCCGGCCGCCGCGCTCTTCTCCTTCACCGTCGTCTGAGACACAGAATGGAAACCCCCTTTTTGATGGTAGGCAACAGAAGGGGAAAGCGTCAATCGGAACGCTGCCGGGCGTGTCAAAGTTCCCAATAAGGGTAAGCACGGGCTGCCATCGATGAGATGAACGAGTAGAATGATGGCGTGCACCTCGACGAACAGCTAAGCGGGCAGGCAAGTGGACACGCCGGCGCGCACACGCATTCTCACGGGCATGCCCACGCGCTGAAGCCTTCAACGCTGGCCTGGGCGATGGCTGCGACGGTGGGGCTGGTGTTCGCGGAGGTCATCGGCGGTTTCCTGGGTCACTCGGTGGCGCTCCTGAACGACGCCCTGCACAATCTTTCGGATGTGCCCGCCCTGGGCATCTCCTGGCTGGCGATGCTCTGGGCGCAGCGCCCGGCCGACGACGAGAAGACTTACGGCTACCACCGGGCCGGGACTCTGGCGGCGTTCACGAATGCCATTGTGCTGGTGCTGTTGTCGCTTTGGCTGGGTTACGAAGCGATCGCGCGGCTGCGCGCGCCGGTAGCGGTGACGGAAAGCTGGATGGTGTGGACGTCGCTCGCGGCCCTGGCGGTCAACGGGGGAATTACGCTGGCTCTCGTCAGGGGGCGCCACGACCTCAATCTGCGGAGCATTCTGGTCCACAATTTTGGCGACGCGCTCTCCAATATCGCCATACTTGCCGGCGCTTACCTGATTTACCGCACGCATGCGCTCTGGGTTGACCCGGCCCTGGGGCTGGGTATCGGCGCACTGGTGCTCTGGTCGAGCATCGGAATCCTGCGCGAGGCTTCCCACGTCTTGCTGGAAGGCCGGCCGCGTGGCACGCCGGTCGGGGACGTGGCGCGCCTCATTCTGGCCGTGCCCGGCGTGCAGGAGGTCCATGACATTCACATCTGGACGCTCGGCGGCGGGCACGCCGTGCTGAGCTGCCACGCGCGCATCCCGGACATGCACATGGACGAGAGCGAGCGCATCCTGCAGGCGATTCAGGATACGCTTCGGCGGGAATTCCGCATCCACCACATCACGGTGCAGTTTGAGCGGGCGGGCTTGCCGGCGCGGTCGGACTTCGTCATGCCGCATCCGGTCTCGCCGCTGAAGGATTGAGGAAAGCGCCGCCTGGATGAAACTAGGCTGGCAAGCGGAAGGTCAAACCGCGCTCTTCGTTGAAGCGCTGCGTCGCCTCGAGGTCAAGAGCGTTGAGCGCCACGCTGCGGTGGTTTCCTTCCGGCGTGATGTATTCGACGTGGTCATTCTCCCGCATGAAGGCGACGGCGAAGAACACGCGGCCATCCCGGCGCACGAAAACGTAATCCATTGAGGCACTTGCCCGCTTCGCCGCGGGCTCTTCAGACGCGGCAGCGCTTCCCCCTGAGTTTTCCGCAGCGTCCTCCCGCTCCGCGACCTGCGGAACCTGCTGGATGATTACGGGCTGCTGCACGATGATCGGCTGCGCCTGGACCACCATCGGCTCCACGGAAACGATGAACCCTGAGTCTAGGAATGGGAAAACACTCGCGCCGAGTACACCGCGCCTGCGGAGGCGCCGGGCCGCATCTGGATGGACCGCAAAGAAATGGGGAATGTCGAAACCGAGGCCGGGAACCGCAATTGTGGAGACCGGACTAACCGGCACGTTGACGACGCGCAGCCCCCGGGCTGCCTGAGCCCTCGCCGCGGCAATCACAACGCTCTGGCTGCTCGCGCTCCGCGGAGCCATGGATGCGGAAGATACGACGGGAGCCGCTGCCGCGCGCGGGGCGGAAACAGCGGCCGGCCGGGAAGCCATTGCGTGCCTTTGCGCGAAAGCGCACGCGGGAAGGACAAATACCAAGCTGCCTATCAGTATGCGTGAGCCGAGCCGAAGAGGACCGAACATCAACTGCTCCCGGGGAACCACTTGATAGAAGGGAAGGTCTGACCGCCAGCCAGTCCATGCCCTAATCCGAGTATACGCCGATTCCCCTCATTGGATAAGAGTCAAAACCGGGCTGTCCGGTTGCATCCTTTCCCCTGGCCTGGGGGATGTGTTATAACCTTCGAGCCGTGGAGAGCGCAGGGAAGCCAGAGCCCGCACCGGTCGCAGCGGGTCCGGAAGGCGTGCCCCCGCGCGGGGACGCTTCCCGTTACTGCCCAGTCTGCTCGCAGCCGCTGGAACGTCGCAGCTGCAAGCTGGTCTGTCCGCTCTGCGGCTACTATATGTCCTGCTCGGATTATTACTGATACGCACGAAGCTCCGGCGTGAATCGCCGCCGGGGCCTTCGCGGATTGCGAAAGAGGAGGAGGCGAACGTGGCATTGAGAATGACGACCCGAGAGGTGGACGGCGTGGCCGTGGTGGCGATGGATGGCCGCATTGTGCTGGGCGAGGAAAGCAACGCGTTGCGCGAGAAGGTCAAGGCATTGCTCGCCGAGGGCAGGAAAAAGATCGTGCTGAACATGAGTAACATCACCTTCATTGACAGCGCGGGCCTGGGGACGCTGGTGGCCTCGCATCACAGCGCGAAGATGCAGGGCGCTTCGATGCTGCTCTGCCACCTGGGAGCGAAATTTCAGGAAGTCCTCCAGATCACCAAGCTGCTGACGGTGTTCGAAGTCTTCGACAACGAGCCGGCGGCGATTGCGAGCTTCAAGAAGTAAGGCGTTCGAGGGGCGCCGGAAAGTTCCTCCGGTCCCCGGTTTTCTAGGATTGGGAGAGGGCATGCCGCCGCGTGCCCTCTTTTTTTTCGGACCTCGCCGGACACATCAAGGCTCGAAGCGGTAAATTGTGACCCCGCTGAGGAGCTTGGGATAAAAATCCGTGGACTTCTGCGGCATGACTTCGCCGGCCAGGGCCATGCGCATGACCTGTTCGACCGCTACCGGGTTCAGCAGGAAAGCGAGTTGGGCTGCTCCGCGGTCCACGGCGTCGAGCGCCGCGGCCGCCTCGCGCTCGTAGGCGATATGCGCCTCGGCCGAGACCGCCTGCGGTGTGATCCCAAGCACCTTCTCAAAAATGAAGTTGTGCAGCAAAACCACGTCCAATTCACGCTGCAGCGTGGAATCGCCGGCCAGAAGATTCGAAAGGTCCGCAGCATCGCCGAGCGTCAACAGGAAATAGGCGCGGGCGGAAGTTGCCGCCCCGGCGGAAAGGCCGAGGGCCCGGCGTGCGCCGGATTCCCGCAAACGCTGGAGCAAGCGCGCGCGGGCGGCAACGCGCTCGGTGTCGGTGACGTAAGGAAGCTCTTCGATCTGGAAACTGGAAGAAACGGAACGCCGAAAATTCTCCCAGGAAAAACGAGGCAGGTTGGAGACGATGCGGTGTGTCGGCAGGATCGTCAGCCCTGCGGAGTGCGTGTTGAAGAAAGTCATCATGGTGCGCTCGTAGGGCGCATCGGGAGAGAACGAGCTGGTCTGCGCTCGGCGTTCGTTCCGGTAATTGATGGCGGTCTCGTAGCGGTGGTGGCCGTCGGCGATGACCAGTTTCTGTTGCGCCATCTCGCGCTGGATATGCGCGATAACGGCGGGATCAGAGATGGGCCACAGCCGGTGAGCGACGCCGTATTCGTCTCGCACCTCCATCACCGGCGGCGCGGCGGCCGCGGTCTCCTGGAGAATCGTGTCAATCCGCCGCTGCGGGTCCGCGTACAGCATGAACAGCTGTCCGGTGTTTGCTTTGGTGTGGTGCAGCAGCCTCAGCCGGTCGGCCTTGGGCCCGGCGTGGGTGCGTTCGTGAGGCAGGATCACGCGGGCTTCGTAGTCTTCCAGCGTACCCAACCCAATAAAGCCAGTGCGTGTGCGCTTCTCTTCCGTTCCGGGCACGCTATATTCCTGGAAGTAAGCGTAAAAGGCGGGTGCAGGGTCCTGCACCAGCACGTTTTGGGCCATCCACTCGCGCAACGACGCCGCTGCGCGGGTATAAACATTGTCCGCCGCCGAATCCGCGGGAAACTCGCGGCCTTTCTCAATCGCGATCAAATTATGCGCATCGGCGGCGTAATACTTATACTGCATCGAGGGAGTGATCTTGTCGTAGGGCTGCGTGAGCACGCGCGCAAAATCGGCTTTCGCCGGGTTGTAGCGGTAAGCGCGAAAGGGATGGACCTGGGCCACGCGTTCTCCAGAGCGAAAAAGGATGGTGCAGCCGAAACGCTATCTTACGCGAGAGAACGAAGAATCCCGAAACAATGCGCCGGGAGGCGGGCCGTCGCGTTTGCCTCGCCGGAATTGCCGGGGAATCGAATAGAATAGGGGATTCATGCCGCAAGCTGATTTTTCTTCCGTGCGGGCACTGATTTTCGACCTGGACGGCACGCTGATCGATTCGAAGAAAGACCTGATCCTTTCCGTGAACGCCATGCTGCGGGAGATGGGCCGCCGCGAGCTCAGCGAGGACACCATTGCGGGCTACATCGGGGCGGGTGCGCCGCTGCTGATTGCGCGGGCGCTCGGGGACGCCGCGCTCGACGAAGAAAAGAAACGCGGGCTGGAGTTTTTCCTCGACTACTACGAATTGCACAAGATGGACTCGACGCGCCCCTATCCCGGCGTGGCGGAGGCGTTGGCCGATCTGCGCGATTATCCGATGGCCGTCCTGACCAACAAGCCGTTCCGCATTAGCCGGCGGATTCTGGATGAGATGGGCCTTGCCGGCTCTTTCCGTTCGATCTACGGTGGAAACAGCTTCGAGACGAAAAAACCCGATCCGCTGGGCGTAAAAACGATCCTGCGGGAATTCAGCGTGGCCCCGCACGAGGCCTTGCTCGTCGGAGATTCCGGCGTGGACGTCCTGACGGCGCGCAACGCGGGCACGCGGGCGGCCATGGTGACGTATGGATTCGGTGTGTACGACCGCGCAGCGCATCCCGCGGATGCCTACCTCGACCGCCTGACCGACCTCGTTCCCCTGCTCAACCACAGCGCGTGATGCGCGGCATCAGGGCCGCGCGGCCGCCGCAGCGTTCGCTGCCCCGCTCACGTCGAGCACGAAATGCTGCTTCCAGAGCGAGCGGCTGCTTTTCCGGAGGGGCAAAAAATCCTCGGCGCTGTTTTAGAAGACTTCTTGGGGGGAACCGCAAAAGCAGAAGACGCGAAGCGCGCTTGGCGTTTACCCCGACGATTTGCCTCGGGGCGCCCCAGGTACGGGGCTGCCGGGCTTGTCCTGAGCCATGCCGAAGGGCGCAGAAATTAGCCCGAAGCTGTGCCCAGGAAACTGAGGGGTGGAAAAAGAGTGGCCTACTGGACTCAGCGAGACTGGGAATGGAGTGCCCGATCGCGTTGCGAACCGCGGCGGGCTCAGGCGACCCAGAATGAGAGTCTCGTGGCGAGTGGCGCGCGACAGCGCCGCTTAGCGACGGCGAACGTGTCGACGCGAGAGCTGCATGGGCGGCAACCCTTGGCCTTACTCGCGTGACCAGCCGGGGGGACCACCCGCATGACGAAGTTCATCCTCTAAGTCCGCCAATGCCCGCCCCAACTCTTCAATTTCGCGTTGTTTGACTTCAATCGCTTTTCGGTGTTCATTGATCTCTTTTCGCGTTACGTTTTCGCGCATTGCCTTAGCAGGGTTTGGATAGTATTGCAAGAGCAAAACGCCCAACTCCCGCTGCAGAATGTCACGCTCATTTTCTGCGATACCGATCTTATAGCGGGCTTCGGCAAAGCGCTTCCTCCAGTAGCTCTCACCCTTTTCTTCCTGTGCTTTCTCGCTCACTGTGCATGCGATTGCCGCTTCAGTTTGACGGCATGAGCCGGAGCCGGGGCCACCGCCTTCGTTGCCGTCAACTTTTTGCGATGGGGCCTCCGCAGGCCGATCTAGCTTCAAATCTTCCAAATGCTCTTCCAATTGCCCGATCCTTTGCTCTGTTTCCTGTATCTCTCGGTCCTTTCCGGCCATCTCCCCCTGAATCGAAGTCAATCTCGAATCTCCGGTCTTGCGGGAGAGGTAATCCGGGTTCGAATACACTTCGCGCTGTTCCAGGTCCAATCCCCGCTGAAGTAGATTAAGCTCGTTTCGTGATCGCTTCAGGTGCTCTTTTGCTCCTCGAAGCGAGTTTTCGACCTTAGCGATCTCCGAAGCCTCGCTAGGAACAGAATTGTCGATTGCCTCACCCGCTTCGCTCTTCTCCGGCTCGAAGTCAGACCGGAGAGCACCGGGAGAAACTTCATTTCGCCGGGCTTCACTCTCCAACTCGTCTATTTTCCCAACCAGAACAGCCCGTCTCTTTTGAAGAAGCACACCTTGGGCGTCCGTTGACACACCCTCTGGCTCCTGGTCCAACGCGACTGCCCCGGTCGTACCTCTGCCGTCCTTGCGAGTTTGAGCGATGATTTTCAGTTGCCGATCAATCTGTGCAATCTCTTCGCGCAGTGGACCGAGTTGGCTTACATACCATTTCGGGTCTTTGGCCCTCATGTAATGATTCCGAGGGAGATCAACATTTCCAGTATCAGGGGATGTGGCCTGAGTTGTAGCTCTGCCCGGTGAGGAGAGATGCTCTAGGTCGTCATTGGTCCAGACCTTCTTTGCGGGCTTCTTGGCCGCAGCTTCCTGCGCAACAGAAGGTTGAGCAGCGATCCAAGAAAATAGGACTACATGCGCGAGAACCGAAACGCTTCGGAGAAGCTGCATGTCTCTCCTTCATCAATATTATAGTTCAGCCGCGCTCCCGACGGATTGCCCCAAGGTACAGGTGGGGTGAAGAGAATGGATCTGTACTTATTAATTATAACTCAACTTTATATTAACACAATCTTTAAATACTTTCGTCGCCATAGTCCATCCGACGGTACTAGGAGGGTTCATGCACAGGAAGTTGTTTGCTCTGTTCTGTTCTTTATTCCTTCTCCCGCTGTACACCTTGGCTGACAATCTCATCATCGGCAGTTCAAACTTTGATGGGTCTAACGCTACCTTCGAGAAGTACAACGACTCGGGAACTCGACTTCTGACCGGGAATCTAAGCATTCCGCGAAGCAACCACACTGCCACACTCCTTACAAATGGCAGTATCTTCGTCGCGGGCGGTTACAACGATTCAGCTTCTTGGCAAATTCTCAACAACAATGGCGTGGTGTTGAGTTCTGGATTGCTTCACGACCAACGCGTAAATGCATCTGCGGATAAGCTCACCAACGGCAATGTCTTTATCGTGGGCGGAACAAATACCCCTGGCACGTGGGAAATACACAGTGCCACGGGAGCATTGGTTGCCCATGGCAATCTTTTCCAACCACACTCAGGCGGGCAGGCGGTTGTGGCTCTCCAAAATGGAAATGTGTGGGTTTCTGGCAGCAATCAGGCAAACGGCGACCCGAGCAGTTGGGAGATTTACAACAATGCGGGAACTCTCGTTAGCCATGGCATTTTGCACTCGGCACGGCAGGGTTCGCCTACAGTGCTCCTGACCAACGGAAACGTGATGATTATCGGAGGTGACTTGGACACTGGAACATACGAGATTCATAATTCAACCGGTGGTCTCGTATCGACTGGAAACCTCTTTAACAATTTCAACGGCGGTGGCAATGCTGTGCAGCTAACCAACGGAAATGTTTTTATATTTGGTTCGGCATGCTGCAGCGGGTTCTCGGGATCACAAAGCACGTGGGAAATCCGCACGGCGAGCGGTAGCTTCGTATCTACTGGCAGCCTTTTCAACCCAAGGGGCGGAGCAGGTGCAGCCGTTGTTTCGACTGGCAATGTGTTCATAACTGGTGGCGACTCGGCACCTGCAACTTGGGAAATCCGCAACGCTTCAGGTGGACTCGTATCCCAAGGCAACCTGTTCAACACACGATACCCCGGCCATTCATTAACTCATTTCTGATATTTGCGACAATAAGGAAAATGCCCGGCACTTCGAAAAAGTGCCGGGACATTTCTGCGCATCGGCGAACGGGCCGCGTTGGCGTATCATGGAGCGAATTCGTTGACAGCCCTCCTTCAATCGCCCGATGGAGGCAAGGGTGTTATGATGCCCGGATGCGGCCTGCAGCAACGCTAACTTCGCAGCGGAATCAGTGCGCGCGGCCTGTCACCGCGCAAGTACAGCCCTCCCCAGACCTTGCGCACGGAGTACCCCGTCCGTTGGCTGAGTGACCTGTATGGATGCTACGTGCGGCAGAAGCGTATTCGTACCATATTCATGCTCGCGTTCGTCAGTCCGTACTGGTTCCACGCCCAGTAGTTCGCGGAACACCGCCGTCAAATCCAGGGCCTGCTGCCGCGCGACCAGGTGGCCCAATTCATGGCCGAGGAGCCCGGCGAGTTCGTCTTCGCTGCGCACAAACGCCGCCATCTTCCGCGAAACATAGATCCGTCCTCCCGGCGTCCCGAAGGCCTGCACTTCCGGCCGGTCGTACAAGTAGAAAGTGAACTGCAGCTTCGAATCCGGCAGGTGCCTCACCACTCTCTCTCCGACGCGTCTCAGATACCCCGTCAGGTCCTCGTCATCAATCACGCGAAGCTCGCGCTGGAACTCCTCGGCCACGGCATCGCCGAGGTCCATCTCCTGCTGCGGCGTGAAGAGTAGACGTGAGGGGTCCGGGGCCGGTACCTTCACGGGCGGGCAGACCTGCTGCGCAAAGAGCAAACCGGGAGAAAAGAAGATGAGAATCGCGCCGAGGAAACCGATTCGAACCATGGGTCTGACTCCCGTTGGACGCAGCGGGGAAGATAACAAAGTAACACGGAGACGTCGAACAGACACGCGGCCGGAGGGAATGGAGTTCAGCCAGGATCGCAGGACCGGTGGACAGTGTGCCAATGCTCAAGGTCACCTTGCGTTCCGGCGCGGCAGTTGTCAGACTCGGCGCGTGGGTGAAGGCTTTTCCCCCGAGCCGAATGCGTTGCGAACAATGCGCATCCTGAAGGTGACGGAGACCTACGCGCCGTTCCTCGAGCATGGCGGCCCGCCGGTGAAGGTGCGCGCGCTGGCCGAGGGGCTCGCCCGGCGCGGCCATCGCGTGACTGTGCTGACGGCGGACTGGGGGATTCGCGGGCGCGGCGGCGCGGAGCGCACGCGTCTCGGACACCGCCGAGAAGAAAACGGCGTGGAAGCGATCTATCTTCCCACCCGGTTGCGCTACCGCACGGTGACCTGGAATCCGGCGGTGCGGCGATTCTGCCGGGAACGGCTTCGCGATGCCGACGTGGTTCACATCTATGGCCTCTACGATCTGCTCGGTCCCGCTGTGGCCGCCGCCTGCCGCGAAGCAGGGCTACCGTACGTTGTCGAGCCCATCGGGATGTACGTGCCGATTGTGCGCAACGTGTGGCTCAAGGACTTGTATCACAAGTTCGCCGGGCGGCGCATGATCCGTGGAGCGCGGGCGGTGATTGCCACTTCGGAACAGGAAGCGGGGGAGCTCCTCCGTGGAGGAGTGGAGCGCGGGCGGCTGGTGCTCCGCCGCAACGGAATTGAACTGCCTGCAAGCTTCGCGCCGCGCGGCGGTTTTCGGGCGCAACTCGCCGTTCCCCCCGGGGCGAAGCTCATTCTTTTTCTCGGTCGTATCGTGGCGAAAAAAAGCCCGGGCCTGCTGCTTGACGCGTTTGCGCGGCTGGGCGATGAGAAAGAGGAACAGAAAATCTGGCTCGTGTTTGCCGGCCCCGATGACGGGAATCTGACGAAGGATCTCCAGGAACAGGCGCGCCGGCTCGGCGTGAGCGGGCGTGTGCGTTTCACGGGGCCGCTCTTCGACGAGGCGAAATGGAGTGCCTATCGGGATGCGGACGTGTTCGTACTCCCCTCGCAGAACGAGAATTTCGGAAATGCCGCGGCGGAAGCGGTTGCCGCCGGGACTCCCGTGATCGTCACCGAGACGTGCGGGATTGCGGAATTGCTGGCGGACGGAGCTGCGCTTGTCGTGCCGCACCAGGAAGCGGCGCTGGCGGACGCTTTGCGGCGGGTCTTGCGCGAGAAAAGTTTGCGCGAGCGGATGCGCGCAGCAGGAGCGGCGCTGACTTCCCGGTTGGGATGGGAAGAACCGGTGCAGGAATTAGAACATCTTTACGAAAGGATGGTGAGCGCCGGCTCTGCAAATGATAGATTGTGAGCTGGGGAATCTGCCTTGGCTCTTGCGAAGTTTCGCCTCTTTCGCACTTCTTGGTGGACCGTCAATCTGCTGCTGGCGCTGTCCGTGGCGTTTCTGCTGTACTCCTGCGTGTGGGAATTTTCCGTCCGCAGGTATCTCAGCGGATTTTCGGACGCCATCGTGCCCAACACGGCGGCACCGGAACGAAAAGTGGAAGCCATCTTGAAATGGATGAGCGGCGCATCAGGTCGGACGGTCACGGCGGACCCGGAGACCCTCGCGCACCGCGATCCGGAAACCACGCTCGTTTATCAACAGTTGCTTCGTGTGTGTGGGACGGCGACGAATGCATTTCTGAATCTCGCGCGAAGCTCCGATCTGCAGGTGCGGCGCCTGCTCCTTCTCGGCCCCGACCGACGCGCAATGCACGTCGTCGCTGAGGTCTTGCTCGACGGGCGGTGGGTCGTTGTCGATCCCGGCTTTCGTACGCTGATGCGAAATAAACAGGGGCATCCTCTCACACGCACGGAGATGCGCGATCCGGCGACCTTCGCCGAGGCCACGCAAGGAATCCCGAATTACTCGCCGGAGTACAACTACGAGCGCATCGCCCATATTCGATTGGCTCGCATGCCGCTCGATGGGTTTCACCTGCGGCGTTTATTAAACTTCGTCTACCCCGGCTGGGAAGAGGCATTTGACTGGAGCCTCTTCCTGGAGCGCGAATCCTACGCGGCGCTGGCCGCTTCGATTTTCCTGGTCGGTCTCTTCCTCTTCCTTCGGTTTTCGCTGGCTTGGTATGGCGATCGCCGCCTGCGCGTTCCGAGATCTCATCTGCGCGCAAGAGTGCTCCGCGCGGGGGCGGCCCTCCTTTCGAACCCGGAGATCAAGTAAAGCGTGTGCGGCATCTGCGGAGTCATTGACCCGGCCCATCCAGGCTCCGTGGAGGACCGCGTCCGGGCGATGGCTGCCGCGATGCTTCATCGCGGTCCGGATGATGAGGGGTTCCTCGCGGGCGACGCGCGCGCGGCAGGCGTGGCGCTGGGGATGCGCCGTCTCAGCATCATTGACCTGGCCGGTGGCAAACAGCCGATCTGGAATGAAACGCGGGATGTCACGGTCATTCTGAACGGAGAGATCTGCAACTACCGCGAGTTGCGCGAACGGCTCGCTCGAACCGGCCACCGCTTCACCACACAATCCGACACCGAAGTCATCGTCCATGCCTGGGAGGAGTGGGGAGAAGATTGCCTCAGCGAGCTGCGCGGCATGTTCGCCTTTGCTCTGCTCGATCTGCGCGGTCAAGTTCTTTCGCCGCAGCTCTTTCTTGCGCGCGATCCGCTGGGCATCAAACCGCTCTACTACGCGCTTTCGAAAGGGGGCTTCCTGTTTGCTTCGGAAGTGCGCGCCCTTCTGGCGGGCGGCACGGCGCGGGACGTATCTCCCGATGCCCTCACGTCGTACCTCCTGTTCGGGTCGGTTTCAGAACCGGTCACGCTCGTCGAAAATATTTTTTCGCTGCCGCCGGGCCACTCGATGCTCCTCCTGGTGCCCGACCGCCGGCGCGTTCCGCGGCCACGGCCCTGGTGGGACGTGCGCCGGAGCCCCGCCGCGCGGGACACGAAGCGGCCTCGCTCCTTTGCCTCAGCCGCCCGGGCGATACGCCCGTTGCTGGAAGATTCCGTCCGTGCGCACCTGGTCGCCGACGTTCCCGTGGGTCTGTTCCTTTCGAGCGGGCTTGATTCGGGCGCGATCGCGGCGCTCGCGGGACGCGAACACAATGGCATTCGGAGCGTGACGTTGACGTTCCCGGGAACGAATTACGACGAGGCGCCGCTGGCCCGCCGCGTCGCGGAGGCCTGCGGCACCGAGCACACAGAAGTGCCGCTCGGCGGCGGAGAAATGCTCGAGCAACTGCAGGCCGCGCTCGGGGCGCTCGATCAACCGACGATGGACGGCATCAACACATATTTTGTTTCGCGGGCCGCGCGCGCGGCCGGGCTCAAGGTCGCCCTCTCGGGATTGGGTGGGGACGAACTGTTTGCCGGGTACCGCACGTTTGCGGACGTGCCGCGGCTGCGTCGCATGGCGCAAATGGCGCGCATGGTCCCCGCCCCGCTGCGGCGCGCGACCGCCCCCGTGGTGAGCCACTTCGCCGGGAGAAAAAATTCGCCCGACGCGGCGCGCAAGGCCGCCGGCCTTTGGCGCACGCAAAGTCCACTTCCCGACGCGTATTTTTTTGCGCGCGCGCTCTTTCCCCCGGCCGAGCTGGAGCGGATAACGACGGCCTGGTACCGGCCGAGCGCGGTGGGGGAAGATAACGCGACGCTGCTTCCCACCTGGCTTGGATGGTTGGACCGCGCCGCCAGCGAAGCCCGCGGCATGGAGAGCGTGGAGGGAATCGCCTGGCTGGAAATGCGCAGCTACATGGCCAGCACGCTCCTGCGCGACACGGACTCGGTGAGCATGAATCGCTCGCTCGAGGTGCGCGTTCCGCTGCTGGACACTCCGCTGGTGGAATTTGCGGCCACGCTGCCGGACGCGGCGCGATGCCAGCCCGGCGTGCAGAAGGCGCTGCTCGTCGAAGCGCTGAAGGACGTGCTTCCCCCGGAAATTGTTGCGCAGCCGAAGCGCACGTTCGCGCTGCCGTGGGAAGAATGGCTGCGCGGGCCGCTGCGTGCGCCGATCGAAGCGAGCCTGGCCGAACCACCCGCGGCGCTTGTGCCGTACTTGCACCCGGAAGGTGTGCGCGACGTGTGGAATGCTTTTCTTGCGGGGCGCACGTCGTGGTCGCGGCCGTGGTCGCTCTACGTTCTGAACGAGTGGTGCCGGCGGAATATGTGAACGCGACGCCGCTGCGGCGAGCGGAATCGGTTCGTCCGCGAGGGCGGCGTTGAAACGGATCAAGCGGCGATTTCATAGCGATAGGTCACGGCAGCGGTCTTTTTGATCATCGCCTCCACCGAGCAGTATTTCTCCTGGCTCAATTCAATGGCGTGCTTGACGGCGGCCTCGTCCAGTTCTCCGCGCAGGCGGTAGAGGATTTCGATTCTTGTCCAGACCGTCGGCGGCTCGGTGGCGCGCTCGCCGGAGACAATCACTTCGAGCGAAGCGAGCTTCTGCCGCTTCTTTTCGAGGATGCTCACGACGTCGGTCGCGGTGCAAGCGCCGAGGGCCATGAGGACCAGCTCCATCGGGCCGGCGGCTTTGTTCGTCTTGCGGTCGGAATCCACAGAGATGGTGTGGCCGGAAGGGCTCGTGGCGGCGAATCTCTGCTCTGCGATCCATTTCACGGTTGCGGTTTGCATGGGGCCTCCTGGAAGACCAGGAGAAGAATAGCAGGGGGAATGGTGGGCGGTGAACAGTTGGCAGTGGGCGGGCGGTGACCCTTCGACGCGCTCCGCTCGCTCAAGACTGGCATCCTGTTCGGATGCCAGGTTAACAATAAGACCCCCCTCCCCCTCTGTTTTTTGTAAGTGTTGATTCCAAAGGGACTTGAAGTTCTGTGTTTTGATACACTTTTGCAAGTGCGGATTCTAAAGGACTTATAAGGCGAGTTCTCGGAGGTGCCGAATCTAAAGGGCTTGCGGGGGCCGGAGGGGCTTGGCCGATTATTCATGCCGTATTATATACGAGAAGTAAACAGGTATCAAGGGATTTCTGCACTTCCCCACGCTTCGCTCCGCAAAGCATGGGGCACCCGGCAGCGCGGGGATTCCTGAAGGAGTTGGCGGAAGAGCCGCGGGGCACCCGGCGATGGGCGTACGGCTGAGGAGGTGAGGATACCAGTTCTGGAATTGAGCGCGGAGATAGATGCCGCCTCCCGGCCCGGCCGGGACAAGAGTAAAGATGCCACCCTAAAGGGTGGCGCTACATTTTACGGAACAGGCACAGATGCCGCCCTAAAGGGCGGCGCTACATGAAGAGAGGAGAGGAACAAGAAAAAGCAGATCCCTCACCCGCCAAAATTCGGCTGGTTCGGAATGACAATAGGGGAGGAAGAGGAAAAAGCAGATCCCTCACCCTCGTTCGCAACAACGCGACCGGGTTCGGGATGACACGCACCGGTCCTTAGACCGGCCTCTATAAGCCCAGATTCCTCACTCGCCAAATAGCGGGCGGTTCGGAATGACAATAGGGGAGGAACGAGAAAAAGCAGATTCCTCACCCGCCAAACTGCGAGCGGTTCGGAATGACAGTACGATGCTGTCGCGTCGACTCTTGGTTGGCGTGCTCATGGTGTGACCCGGAATCGTCTAGTTGTCATCCCGAACCCGCTCGCCCGCCCTTGGCGAACGGCGGTGAGGGATCTGCTTTTGTCCTTGCGCTCGCCGGATTCTGCTACTGTGCTCTTGCTTCTCCTTCCCAAGCCCTTCGGCAAGATCTTGCCATGTTGGGTTGCGGCGCTCGATTAGCCAGATTTTCTTTTCGCGCCGCCAAGCCTTGATTTCTTTCTCGCGGGCAATTGCGGAGCGAATGTCGGCGAATAGTTCGAAGTGGACCAGGCGAAACATCCTGTAGCGGGTTGTGAATCCGCGAACGAGCCCTTCGCGATGTTCGACCATTCGGCGTTGGAGATCGTCTGTCACGCCGGTGTACAGGTTTCGCGACCGGCTCGCAAGAATGTAAACGCAATAGGTGCGGTTCATTTAAGGCCCAGGAAAAGCAGATCCCTCACCCTCGTCCCCGCAAAACGGGGCCGGGTTCGGGATGACACACAAGAAAACGGCAACGTCGCGGACTGGCCGACCTTACTCGTCAGAGCATTACCCAATGGTCGTCCCTTTCAGTTTAAGAAAAAGCAGATCCCTCACCGCCGTTCGCCAACAACGCGACCGGGTTCGGGATGACAACAAAATGCCGGCACGACACTACATTTTACGGAACAGCGGACTCCGAGTGAAGCTCCGACCTGCGAAAGAGAAATGAAGCGAACCCCTGGACGCGAGGTGAAGAGAGATCCCTCGGCTACGCTCGGGATGACGATTCTTAGTGGAATCGTCAAGTATTGCGGGAGGAGACGGAGGCGATTTCGATGATGGGATTGGGAAGCTGGCTCATGGTGCGGACGAAGAGGGTGACGATGCGCACGTCGAACTGCGTGGCGGCGCAGCGTTGGAGTTCGGCGAAGGCTTCCGCGGCGGTGCGCGCCCTCTTGTAGGTGCGGTCGCTGGTGATGGTGTCGTAAGCGTCGGCGATGGCCAAGATACGCGCGCCTATGGGTATCTCTTCACCGGTGAGCGAATCGGGGTAGCCCGAGCCGTCGAAGAATTCGTGGTGGTGGCGCACCATCAGGCGGATGCGCGCCAGGGCGGTGAGGGGCTCGAGGATCTTCGCGCCGAAATGCACGTGGGACTTCATGGTTTCCCACTCCTCGGAATTGAGGGGCCCGCCCTTGTTCAGGATGCTTTCCGGCATGGCCACCTTGCCGATGTCGTGAAGAACGCCGGCGAGGCGAACCTCTTCGATTTCCGCAGCGGGCATTTCCAGGGCTTCGGCAATGAGGGCGGCGTAGGCGGACACCTTTTGCGAATGGCCCTGCGTGTAGTGGTCCTTGGCATCAATGGCCGTGGCGAGCGAGGTTACGGTGTCGAGAATGGACTGCGGCAGAGCCTCAAGGCCCGCGGCGCCGGCCGGCTCCGCGGAGGCGTTTTCATCGAGCGGTGAGATCGATTCCGTGAACTGTTTCAGGCGCTGGTAGATCTCCTCGAAGGCCTCCGGGCCGGTGGCGAACAGGCGCTTGAGCGTAA
Source organism: Candidatus Acidiferrales bacterium (assembly GCA_035545075.1). Classification (GTDB taxonomy): domain Bacteria; phylum Acidobacteriota; class Terriglobia; order Acidiferrales; family UBA7541; genus Acidiferrum. The sequence goes on along the minus strand of DASZZJ010000058.1, from coordinate 37,276 downwards.
CGCCGAGATAGGCTTCCAGAACATCGCGCTTCCATTTCTTCGCTTCATTGGGGTCGAAGTGATCGGCGGTGGAAACCACGTTGCCGCCCTGGTGCTTGGAGAGGTACATGGAAGCATCGGCGACCTGGATCAATTCCTGCGGCGAAGAACCGTGCAGCGGGAAGCTGGCGATGCCGAAGCTGGCGGTGATGTTCTTGTCGCGGAGGAGGGGATCGGCGGAAATCCAGCCGCGCAGCTTCATGGCCAGCTGGCGCGCGTGCTCCATGGCTGTCTCCACCATGAGGACGACGAATTCGTCTCCGCCGTAACGGGCCACGACGTCCGAACGGCGGCAATTGGTCTCCAGAATCTGGCCCACGCGCTGGAGGACGAGGTCGCCTTCGAGGTGGCCGTAGAAGTCGTTCACAAACTTGAAACGATCGAGGTCCATGAGCACCAGGGAGAAGGCGCGGCCGGCCCGGGTGGAGCGTTTCCATTCGGCGGAGAGCGCTTCCATGAAGAAACGGTGCGTCTTGACCCCGGTCAGGCCGTCGGTAATGGCCTGCTCCTGCGCTTTCTGGAAGGTCAAGGCATTGTGGAGCGCGCCGGCGATCACATCCGCGAGCGTGCGGAAGAGCAGGATCTCCTCATCGTTGAAGTCCACAGGATGGGCGGACTCCGCGTAGAGCACGCCGTGGAACTGTTCGGCGTAGATGACGGGAAGGGCAATCGCGGAGAGGGAATCCGTAAGCAAAGGCTTGGGCGCTCGGTGGGCGGAGGAGGCCTGAAAAATGGCGAACTGTCCGGTGCGCGCCACGTGGCCGGCAAGGCCGGTGCCGAGCGGAATGCGACGGCCGAGGGCGCCGCGCCGCTTGCCCGCTTCCGCCTGAATGACCACTTCGCGGGAGGAGTAATCCAGGGTTCCGAGGCCGACGTGATCGTAAGAAAGGCCTTGTTCGAGTTGCTCGGTGATTTTAGCAAGCATCTCATCCGGATTGAGCGTGGCGATGGCATGGCGGGAGATGGCGTTGAGCAAGGAGAGGTGGCGCGCCTTGGTGCGCTCCTCCTGGAAGAGCCGCGCATTCTCGATGGCGATGCTGGCCTCGCTGGCGAGCACGCGCAAGAGCTCGAGATGCCCCTCGTCGAAGGCCCGCTCCTGATCGGAAAAAACGCTCATCGCCCCGATGGCGCGGTCATAGGCAACCAGTGGAACGCCGCAGAAACAGCCGCGGGCGCGGAGCGGCTCGATACCCAGAGTGCGCACCGTGGCGACATAATTGTCGCGGATCAAGACGGGCTGGCGCGTGCGAATAATGTATTCGGTCAGGTGGTTCCCGGCAGGACGCGAGCGCGGGGGGACGCGCACACCATCGATGACTTCGAGGTCGAAATGGAGTTCGTCGCGGAGATGGTCCATCGAGGCGATGTAGAGATTCTCCGTCTCGAACAGGCGCCGCAGCTCTTCGGCGATCTTGCGAAGGAGATCCTCTTTGTTCAAGGTCGAGCTGAGGGCGCGGCCGATTTCGTTCAAGACGTGGAGCTCTTCCGTGCGGCGGGAAGTCTGCTGGACCAAATAGCTGTTCTCAACGGCCATGCCAATCTGGTGGCCCAGCGCGAGGAGCAATCGGAGTTCCGCGGGGCTGAAGCGGCGATTGTCCAGCGTTCCGAGCAGCAGGACGCCGAACGCCTGCTCTTTGGCCTGCAGGCTGATGGCAACAACAGTCCGCAGCTTCTGGCTGATACAGAGCTGGCGGAACCGGTGGAAGGCCTCCTCCTTTTCGAGCGCAGACCAGAGGGAATCCTTCGCCAGATCCCGGAATACGGCCAGGCCACCGAGCCGCGAAACGAGGTGGACTAGGTGATCATCAAGACCTTCCTGCTGGGAGATGGCGCAGAAATCTTCGTTCAGCCCCGCGGCCACCACCGAAGTCGGACCTTGGGGGTCGCCGTGGTGCAGGAACAGCGCGCCGGACGGGATACGCGCGACGCCGAGGACCCGGTCCAGGGCCTGCGAGAGCATGCGCTGGATTTCCCCGCCGATAAAGGTCGAGGTGGCCAGGTTCAGATTCGAAAGCGCAAGCATGTTGCGCTCGACTCGCCGCTTTTCTTCCTCGTAGAGCGCCATGACCATCAGGATGGCGACGAACGCGGCGGGTACTGCCGTCAAGGCCCAAACTCCGATTTCCAGGAGTTTTTGATGCTCACGCGCGAGGATCAGGGAAAGCTTCAGGATGGACCAGCCGGCAAAAGCCAGACCCAGCAGCCGCTCGGCGAGCGTTTCCTGGCGCCTGCTTTCCTTGAAGAAGACCACGGACGTGGCAAAGAAAATCAAGGCCGTGGCGATACCCGGCGGGAACGAAACCAATCTCACCTGGTACTGGTAGAGGATGGACCAGGCAAGGACAGCCGCCGCGGCGACACCCGCAGGAAGCAGCCAGGGCTTCCGCTGGGCGTAGAGTTGCGCGGCGAGGAAGAAGAGAAGCCCGACCGCTGCAAGGATCCACTCCCCCAGGGCCGCGGGTACTGAAAAGCCTATCAGAGGTGCAACGGGAATGCCGGCAAGAAAATACGCGGAGAAAAGAAACCAGGCTATCGTCCAGAGGAGTTGATAGCTCTGCCGCTTGAGCGAGTAAATGTACGCGAAGAATCCCGCCACCAGGAAAGTGGCGATCAGCAGTCCGAAGGCGGTGAGGTTCACATGCGCCAACGATCACATCCGTACGGCGTTTCAGAGTGTCCTGCGGCGTGATCTCCCGCCGCCAAAGACGCTCACTCAGTTCACCTCGGTCGGACCTCCGAACGCGAGAACATCCTGCGAACGCCGGGCGCAGGGGTCGGCGGCGGTCAGTTTCCGAGAATCTACGTACTGCAGACTATAAAACATGGAATTTTCGGGAAGCAAGCGTACAGGAGTACCATTTGCGTAAGAGATACGAGCGCGGCGGGTGATCGCCTGGGTCGGGGGCCCGCCAACCCTAAGTTGAAGCCTGCGCAGGGCTTCGGCTAAACTGGACGATTCACTTCCTGCCGAGAGAGTGCTCGGAGAATGGCGGCAGCCACGCCTCTCAATCCAACTGGTCCGCGGGTGCGCTTTGCTCCGTCGCCGACGGGTTATCTGCACGTCGGCGGCGCGCGCACCGCACTGTTCAACTGGTTTTACGCCCGCCGGCACGCCGGCACGATGATCCTGCGCATTGAGGACACGGACGCCGAGCGCAACAAGCCGGAGCTCCTCGAGGGCATCCTGGAAGGACTGCGGTGGCTGGGCCTTGATTGGGATGAAGGGCCCGTTCACCAGTCCGAACGGATCGAGCACTACCGCGAGGCCGCGAAAAAGTGCCTGGCGAACGGCAGCGCCTATCTGTGCTACTGCCCGGCGGAGCGCTACGCGGGGGGAGACGCCGCCGAGGAGGGGGCTGCAGGCGCGGCGGTGCGCCGCATCACCCGATGTTCCTGCCGCGACGGCAAGCCATCTTCTCCGGGAACCTTGCCTGCGATCCGGTTCAAAGTTCCCCTTGGCGGCAAGACCGTCTTCCAGGATGCCGTGTTTGGAACGCGGGAATTTTCGAATGATGAGATTGAGGACTTCGTGCTGCTGCGCTCGGCGCGCGGCGGGGAGCCGACCGGCCTGCCGACCTACCAGATGAGCGTCGTCGTGGACGACATCGAGATGCGCATTTCTCACGTCATCCGCGGCGCCGACCACCTCTCGAACACGCCGAAACAAGTGCTGCTCTACCAGGCTCTTGGCGCCGAGCCGCCGATTTTCGCCCACGTGCCGCTGATCCTGGGGGCGGATCGCACGCGGCTCTCGAAGAGGCACGGGGCGACCAGCGTGACGCAGTACCGTGAGGAGGGATTTCTCCCCGAGGCCTTCCGCAATTTCCTCGCGCTCCTGGGCTGGTCGGCCGGCGGCGATCAGGAATTCTTGCGGACCAGCGAATTGATCGAGAAATTTTCCCTCGAAGGGGTCAGCCGGACCAACGCCGTCTTCGACCGCGCGAAGCTGGAGTGGTTCAACACGCAGTATCTCCAGAAGCTGCCCGTCGAGGAGTTGCTGCCGCAGGTCGAGGGCGAGCTAAGACGCAGCAAGCTCTGGCGCGAGGAGTGGGGATCCGGCGCGGGACGGGAGTGGTTTGCACGCACCGTGGACCTGCTTCGGCCAAGGATCCGCCTGTTGCCGGATTTCTCGTCGTGGTCGCGCGCCTTCTTCAGCGACGAGTTTTCCTACAGCGCGGCGGCGCGCGAAAAGTTTTGGAAAGATCCGCGCCTGCCGCAGCTCCTCGGCCAGCTCGCCGACGCTCTGGCCGCGCTTCCGGAATGGAACCACGATGCCTGCGACCACGCCCTGCGCGCGCTGGCGGAAACGGCCGGCGTGAAGGCCGGCTTGCTCATCAACGCCACGCGCGTTGCGATTGTCGGCGAGGCGGTGGCCCCGCCGCTGTTCGACACGATGCTGGCGCTGGGCGGCGACCGCGTCGTCAGCCGCCTTCGCAAGTCCCTCCCCGAAGTCGGGAAGTCCACTCAGGCCTAAGAATTTCCCCTCGGGGAAGTGCGGCAGCTGCCGCCGCGAGATGCTTCAGTGCGGGAACAGCTCGGGATGAGCGGGCTTCGCCTTCGCGCCGGCGACGGCGACTTCCACGGTTGCGTCGAAGTTCAGCGTCACGGGCGGGAGACAAACTTCTTCGCTGCAAGCCTGGTAGCGAAGCTTCAGCGGGATGTGTTGCGCCCCGAGCGGCGCATCGGCCAGCGCGGTCAGCGGCACTCGGATGATGGCTGTTTCGGCGTAAACATTCAGCGGCTTCTTCGGCGAAAAGGGAAATTTTTTCAGCGTGCCTTGGGGATAGACGGCGGCCCCGGCGCGAAGACCGGCGGGAAGGTCCAGCTGGAGATCGGTGGGAATCAGATATTCCTCGGAAGCTTCGCGCGCGTTGACGTGAAAGCCGCGACGGATCTTCATCACCACGGCGAGCTGGAAACGGCCGCCGCGCGGGACAGGCTCCAGTGAAACGTAGGCGCTCGGCGCAACGACGTCTTTTGCCGAGGGAAGCCGCGATTGAGGCGATCCGGGCGCAGGCGCGAGCAACCCGCACAGCGCGAAGAGGGCAACGGCCAGGAAATGGAGCCGAACGATTCCGGAACTCACAGGGCCACCTGCGTCCCGAGTTGCTGCGAGATGACGCGGCCGATAACTTGAAACAGATCCTCGCCCGTTTTTTCCAGCACAAACGCACCTTTGGCTTCCGACCAACCGAGCTTGAAGCTGGTGGATAGCGCCGAAACCCAGATCTCGCGCACGGGCGTATTGGGCGAGATCACGAACTTGGCTTCCTCGGGCTCCTCGAAGACGATCTCGAGCTTGCCTGAGCCCCCCTCCACGTCGAAGCCGTGTTCGTCGGCGGCCCGCAGCGCGCGGCGCCGCAGCTCCTCGAATGCGGCATCGCATTTCTTCCGAAAATCATTTTCTTCGAGCATGGCTTCAGGTTACAGCAGCGGGAAAGCACCGGCAAGCGCGTCACTCATAGCGCAGCGAATCCACCGGATCGAGCCGCGCCGCTTTGATGGCGGGATAGAGGCCGAAGAACAGGCCGACGCTCATGGAAGCAGCGACGCCGATGAACACCGCCCAGAGGGGGACCGCCGAAGGAAGCTTCGGCACGAGGAGATTGATCAGCAGGCTCAACGCAAAACCGATCAGCACGCCGATGATGCCGCCGGCGGCGGTCAGGGTCATCGCTTCCGTCAGGAATTGCCAAATGATGTCGCGGCGGCGCGCCCCAATGGCCTTGCGCACGCCGATCTCGCGCGTCCTCTGCGTCACCGACATGAGCATGATGTTCATCACGCCGACGCCACCGACGAGCAGCCCGATGGAGCTGATGACGGAAATCAGAATGGCCACCGATCCGGTGATCTGCCGGAATTCGTTGGCGATCTGCTCGGCGCTGGAGATGTCGAAATTGTCGGGCTTGTCAAAGGGAACGTTGCGACGGCGGCGCAGCAATCCGCGGACTTCGTCCTCCGCGGCGGCCTTTTTGCCGGGAGCCACAAGCGCGCCAATGAAGTGTTCGTCGTCTTGCGGATGATGTTTGTGATAACTACCGTAGGGAACCAGGACGTTTTTGTCCGCCTGCGGGTCGCGGAAAAACTGGCCCTTGTGCCGCTCGAGTTCCCCAATTACCTCGAACGAAGCCCCGTCCACCAGGATTGTCTTTCCGACAGGGTCGTCTCCGGAAAAAAGCGCTTCCGATAAATCGAAGCCGATGACGGCGATATCCATGTGATGGTTGTTTTCCGTTTCGTTGAAAAACCGCCCGCGCGCGATGCGCAAGGAATAGACCTGCTCGGACGCAGGCAGCGCGCCGCTGAACTGAACCCCGGAAACTTCTTTGCTGCGGTAGCGGGCGATGCTGATAAGGGGCTGTCCTACAAATCGGGGGAAGACATCCACGGTCACCGCTTGAATCGAAGGGCAGGCTTCTTGAATGGCCAGGGCGTCTTCCAGCGAGAGCGGCTTGCGCATGCGCTCTTCCTGCGTCAGTTCCCCGGTGAAGCCCTGTTTGATCTTAAAAATCCAGAGCGTGTCGGCGCCGAAATCGCTGAGGAATCCGCGGATGTCGCGGTCGAGGCCCACTAGAATCGAAGAGACCAGGATGAGCGTGGTCACGCCGATGACCACCCCGAGGACGGTGAGCAGCGAGCGGAGCTTGTTTTGCCGCAGCGTGTCCAGCGCCATCAGCGTGTTTTCGCCCAGGCCGAGACGTAGGCGCATCTTCATGTTTGCTTCAGACCTCCATGCGCAGCGCGACGATGGGATCCAGACGCGACGCCCTGTGCGCGGGATAGAGACCGAAGAAAATCCCCACCGCGGTCGAAACGGCCAGCGCAATCACCACCGCGGAGATCGGCACGGCCATGGGCACCGACGTTGTGGCTCCCACCACCAGAGTAATCAGGTAAGCGAAAAGCACCCCGAGCAAGCCGCCCAGCCCGGCCATCACTCCCGACTCAACCAGAAACTGCATCAGGATGTCGCTGCGCCGGGCGCCAAGCGATTTGCGGATGCCGATCTCGCGCGTCCTCTCGGTGACGCTTGCCAGCATGACGTTCATGATGACCACGCCGCCGATCACCAGGAACACCGAGACCACGCCGACCATCGAGGCGGCAATCGCGCTCGTGAGCTGATGGAACAGGCCAATCACCGTGTCGGCGCCCAGAATAGCGAAGTTGTCGGCTTCCTCCGGACGCAAATGGTGGCGGGAGCGCATCAGCACGCGCGCCTCGTCCTGCGTGCGCATCATCCATTCGGGGCCGCGCGCCTGGATATTGATGCTGAGGCTGCGGTTGGTTCCGTAGATTTTCAGCAGCGTCTCGACGGGTATGTAGACGAACTTGTCCTGGGACTGGCCGAGGACGGTGCCGATGGGCTTGGTCACGCCGATCACTTCAAAGGGGCGGCCATCAATTTCGAGATCGTGGCCGATGGGGTCCAAGTCGGGGAAAAGCCGGCTGGCAATCTCTGAACCGATGAGCGTCACCAGGGTGCGATGAGCGTTGTCGCTTTCGGAGATATAGCGTCCCGAGGCAGGCTCCTCGACGTCCATATCGCCGATGCTTGCGGTGACCCCGCGAAGGCTGACGTCTTCGAGGGTATGATTGCCGGCGCGAACCCGGCAGGTGGCGCGGGTCTCTACGCCGATATTCTTGGGCAGCTTCAGCACGTCGCGTGTGGCTGCATAATCTTCCCAGGTGATGTTCTTATTCCGGCGCATGGCTTTGATGAACTCTTCAAACTCGGTGATGATGCCGAATCGAGCGACGAGGAAAACGTTCGACCCCATGTTGGCTACACGCCCGGCGATGTAGCGGTTCGCCCCTTCGATCAGTGCCACCACCACAATCAGCGTGCTGACCGAGAGGATGATGCCCAGGAGCATCAGGAACGAGCGCAGTTTGTGCGCTCGCAGCGTCTCCAGGGCGATTCCCGCCGGTTCGCGTAACGACACACCTCGTCTCAGAATGGGGCGTGCACTGGCCATGGTTCCTTCGCTGATAGTACGGACGGAGGCGCAGGATTGTTTCTTAGCAAGACCGGCCGTGGCCTTCCCCGCGTCCCGAGTAGAAGCTCGTTGCGGCCAAACGCGCTGGGAAAATATTCCCTAATGGTGTCTCTCTGAGCCACGCGAAGCGAGGCGAGGGTCTCCACCGGACCTGTTCGTAACTGCTCACGCTGAGACTCTTCGGGCTCTGCGCGCCCTCAGAGTGACGACTTTGACTTTTTCCGCAGCCGGCAAGCTACAGAAGAGACTTGATGGACTTTTCTATCTCGTCGTAATCGACCCGACCCATGATCCTCTTGACCAGGCGGCCATCGCGCGAAATCAGGAAACTGGTCGGAAACCCGATGAGCCCGTCGAACTTGTGGGCCACATCGTCCGTGCCGATCAGGATTGGGTAGTTCATCGCTTCTTTCTTGCCGTTCACATCGAACCGCTCGTGCTCGAAATAAGGCACGACGGCCTTTTTCCCACCCTCGTCCATGGCCACGCCGAGCACGACGAAACCCTGTCCGCCGTATTTCCGCTGCAGCTCGATGAGCAAGGGAATTTCGTCGCGGCAGGGCTCGCACCAGGTCGCCCAGAAATTTACGAGGACGACGTTGCCTTTGTATTGGCTCAGCGAGACGTCCTTGTCCTGCAGATTCTTCATCGTGACGTCCGGAGCGAGCGGCGCGACGACAGGGTTGTCCGGCTCTTGTTTTGATTGAGCCAACGGCCTACGGGTCACCGAGTCGGCATACCAAACGACTGCGACGAGCGCGGCGACGGTCAGCAGGACAGTGAGCGTCTTTTTCATGCAGGTCCCTCGAATCTCAATTATACCCGGAGAAGGCTCCGTCTTGAATTGACCGGCCCCGCGCGGTTGCCACGCTACTTCCTCCCCGTGAGAGCGTGCTCCAGCCACAGGACCAGGCTGTTCAGGAAGGCGAGTTTGCCGGTCAGCCAGGTCAGCTTATTCAAGAAAACCAATCCGCCAACAAACAGCAGGAGCGCTCCGCTCAGCAGTTCGACGGCGTGGAGATATTTTCGGAAGCGCTGGTAGAAGCGCAGGAACTGTCCGATGCCCAGCGCGGTGAGCAGAAAGGGGACGGCCAGTCCGGCGGAGTAGACCGCCAACAACAGGATGCCGCGCGCGATGGTGTCGCTGGCCGCGGCGAGGGCCAGAACCGTAGCGAGGATCGGCCCGATGCAAGGCGTCCAGCCGAAGGCGAACGCGAAGCCGAGGAGAAAGCCGCTCCAGATCCCGGGTTGTTTCGAGGTCTGCCGGATGTGCACGTCGCGGTTGAGCCAGCGCGACAACCACGGCCCCAAGAACCCGATCGCGGCGAGTGAAAAGAAATGCACCGCGCCGAGTCCGGCGACCAGCGGGCCTCCGCGGCGCAGCGCCACGACGCCAATTACGGCGAGGACGGCGCCCAGAATCATTCCTACTCGCGGGGTCAACTTCGCAAGCCAGCCCAGCAGGTGCAGCCCAAAGAGGAGAATCAGGGCGCCCGCGACGGGGGCGAGAAGATTGCGGTTCTGGCGGAGGAACTGGCCGACGGCGCTGGCGGACGCGCCGAAGGAAATGAACACCACCGAAAATCCGGTAACGAAAGCCAGCGATGAAGCGAGGAGACCTCCGCGCGGAGCCTGCCCCTGCCGCAACTGCTCCATGCCGATGCCGCTCAGCATCGAAACGTATCCGGGGACAAGCGGCAGCACGCAGGGAGAAAGAAACGAGACAAGCCCTGCTACAAAGGCCGCTGCCAAGGATACGTCTGCCATGCCGAAACGCCGCTCCCTCCCCGCGTGATTCCCCGGTGAGCCACCTCTCCCGCGGAGCAAACCCGCATTCTCCCATAACCGGAGCGCTGGCGTCTTCTCGCAGCGAGGCAAAGCCGCCAACTGTCTGGATTGCCTTGCGGATCGGTGCGGGGATGGGCATTCGTTTCCTTCTAACTTACTGCAAATACACTGTTTGCTAGACGCGAGTGTGGAACGGCGCTTGCCATGAACAAGGTGCGGGTAAGAGCCGATGATTTGGACGCCGAACAAAATCACGTTACTGAGAGTCATGGTTGGGTTCGCCGCGGTGAGCCTGTTCGGGCGCGGCGCGTGGGCCAACCTGGGCGGAGTCGCGCTGACGGTGGCGGCGATTGCGCTGGACGCGCTCGACGGCCACATCGCGCGACGGAAGAATCTCGCCTCGCCGGTGGGGGCACAGGTTGACATCCTGGGCGACCGAATGATCGAAAACGTGTACTTCACTTACTTTGCGGTCGTCGGGATGGTGTCGCTGTGGCTCCCCGTGTTTTTCTTTGCGCGAGGAGCGGCGACGGATTTTCTGCGCGGACTCTCCGCCAAGGCAGGGCGCTCCGGTTGGGACGCCAACGCAATGTTGAATACGCCGATCGGGAAGGCGCTGGTTGGTTCGCGCTGGAGCCGTGGTCTGTATGCGGGGCTGAAGTGTCTCTGCTTTTGCTACCTGGGGCTGGAGCTGGCCCTGGCGCGCGGCCCGGTGGCGCTTCTCGGCACCTTCACCGCGGAGGAGCACGCGGCCATCCGTGCCGGCGCGCAAGTGCTTACCTGGTCCACGGCCGCGTTCTGCCTCGTTCGCGGCCTGCCGGTGCTGCTCGAAGGGTGGCGCTATTTCGCGAAGAGCGTGCCCGCCGCGCGCCGCGCCAGGCCTGCGCCGCAGGAGGCCACATGAGCCGGCGGCAACACGGGCGGCCCGCGGCGTTCTTCGACCTGGACGGAACGCTCGTGCCGCCACCCTCGCTCGAATGGCGCTTGTATCGCGCACTGCGGTATCGCCGGGTGATCGGCGCATCGCAGTTGATCGGGTGGATGGGAGAGGCGGTGCGTCTCTTGCCGCGCGGCCCTTCGGCGCTGCGCCACGCCAACAAGATGTACCTGCGCTGGACTTCGGCGGCCGCGACTGCCGCCGCGAACTCTCGAATCCAGTTTTTCCCCGGGGCTCTCGATCGAGCCTCGGAGCATGCCGCAGAGGGTCACGCGCTTGTCCTGGTCAGCGGAACGCTCGAACCGCTCGCCACGTTTGCGGCGCGCGCGCTCGCGAACGAACTCGAGGCGCGCGGCGAAAACACAACCGTGGAAGTCTGCGCGACCCGGATCGAAGAGTGGGGTGGGAAGTGGACGGGGCGCGTGCTCGGTGAACCGATGAACGGCTCGGCAAAGGCCCTCGCCGCGCGGCAGATTGCGGCGAATTGCGGCTACGACCTCGCCCGCAGCTACGCGTACGGGAACAGCGGGGACGATCTGTGGCTGCTCTCGATCGTGGGACATCCCGCCGCCGTTCATCCGTCGCGGCGGCTGGAGCGCTGCGCCCGCCAGGCGGGCTGGCCGGTTCTCGAGTGGACGGGAAGAAAAAACTATTCGGCGTCCGCATTCGCCGCGGGCGTCCGAAAGAACGGAAGGCAACTGAGCGCGCTCGAAAAATGGTGGCCAAACCTGTGAATCAGATGACTCCACAAGATTACAGAAAGAACGCGGCCGTGATTGCCTGGCCGACCGGCGCCCGAGTCTCGCGCAAATCGGAAGACGACAGAGGAACGCTGGCGTGGGTGGGCCGCGAACTCGCGGCGGCGTGGGCGGCCTGCGGCGCGTTCGAATGGATCGCTCTCGGCTACCTGGGAGTTTCCTCTGTTTTGATCGCGGTCTTTGCGCGCAACCTTGCGCACCCCGTGCGGCTGGCGGGGGTCCAAGCCCTTGTTGGTTTCCTGATCCTGGCCGTGTGCCGGATGGGGGCCGGTTGCCTCGCCCCCGGCCAGCCCTACATCTCTTTTCCGCAAAGGTTTTGGCATTTCTGGCGGCACTGGTACCCGCATCTCTTCTTTCTGTTTTGCTTCGAGGAATTGGGCCGCCTGTCGCATCTCGTCTTTCCGGGATGGTACGACGCGAAGCTCATCGCGTTCGATCACTGGCTGACCGGAGTGCATCCCGCGATCTGGTTCGAACAGTTTGCGACGCCGCTGCGGACCGACTTCATGCAGTTCACCTACACGACCTACTTCACTTATCTCCTGGTCCTCGGCGGAATTCTCTACTACCGCCGGGACTGGAAGGCCTACTGGTCGGTGATGACCTATTCGGCCGCAGCCTACGCGATGGGATACTTGATCTCCATTTTTTTCCCGATCGAGAGCCCGTGGCATGCGCTGGCCGGGGCCTGGCAAGGCGAGCTGCACGGAGGGCCGTTCACGGCGCTGATCAATTTCATCGAGCGCTACGGGCGGGTGCGCGGTGCGGCGTTCCCCTCGGAGCACGTCGCGGGTTCCATCGCGGCGCTGTGGGGCGCGTGGCGCCACCGCCGGTGGCTTTTCTGGGTGTTTCTCCCGCTGGTGGCGTGTATGTGCGTCTCGACGATTTATGGACGCTATCACTACGTCGCGGACGTTTTCGGAGGGATCGTCACGGGCACCCTGGGCTACTGGATCGGCGGGAAACTGATGGGTGTGCGGAGCGCAGTGGCGGAAGAGAAAAAAACCGAGAAGCGTATCGGATCAGTCATTGTGCTCGCGCGCTAAAGGGGTGGACGCCGCTCCGGTGCGGCATTTAGAAGATTTTTTCCTGGCGGCGAACGTTCCCGAAGGTGCCGATGTTGGCGATGATAAACGCGAAGCGGAACTGGTTTTCCGTGCGCACGGTCCCGAGCGCGAGCCGGCGGTATTCCACGGTGATGCCGCAACAACCACCGTTGTAGCTCCCCTGGATGAGCTGGTTCTGGAGGAAAGAGCGCGTGATGTCGTAGCTGACCCCGGCGGCGATGTTGAGGCCTTTCCGGTTGAGCTCGCCGTAGCCGGCCAGCGCGCGCACTTGATTCGAAAACGATTGCAGGACGGGATCGGACTCGACGCGGAAATGGGCGACGGTGGCGAAGAAGTTGCCGTACGGTTTGACCTTGGCGAGCGTGCCGATCGCCGTCATCGTGCCCCGCTGCGCGTCGTATTCGAAGATCTGTTCGGCATCGTAGCGCCCGGCGGGCGTGATCTTCAAGTCGCTGATGACCGGCGAACTAGTGCGTGGGCCGCCGGCAAAGGCGAACGGGGTGATGGAATTCAGCGCTTCGAAGACGTTGCGCTGCCCGGGAACGATCGCGCCTCCGAATGTCGGGTCAAAGTAGTGCTTCTGCAGAACGCGCCAGGAAAGGAACTCCTCCGCCGGGCCGTCCCCCTCTTTGCGAAAGAGCCGCTGGGTGATGCTGTATTCGACCTCGCTCGTGTCGGTTAGCGTGGAGTCCTGATCGAAACGAATGAAACGATCAAAGTTGTGGACGCCGGTAACGTAGCGGTAGGTGATCTCCGGCTCGATCGTGTGTTTCCATCTGGACGTCGAGCCGGGCAGCGAAAAAATCTTCTCGAGCACCGGCGGGCGGAGGTCGAGCGTGAATTCGCCCGTATTGCGCAAGATGGACTTCTCGATCAGGACGCCGGAGTCGTCCAGCGAGGCGCCGTAGCGGGTGGTGCGGAATGCCGCCGTGGTGGTCACGCCGAGCCACGGACCAAAGTGCAGGGGAATGGTCACGCGGGGCGCAAACTCCGAGCGTTGCACGGCGGCTGCGGTATTCAGATCCTGGTCGGTGCGGTGGACGGCGCCGGCGAAGGCGGTGAACGCGAAATAGAGAGGAAGCCGCTTCCACGGGGCCTGCTCGACCGAGCTGAACCGCGCCTCCGGGGCGTTGCGGAGGACGACGCTCGTCTCCGGTTGCAGGGTGAGAAAGCTCTTGTCGTTGACCGCCGCGAAATTCAGACTGAAGCCGTGAAAATTGTTCGACAGGAATAGAGCGCTACGAACCTCGGAGTTCACCGCCTCGCCGAAGGTTTCCGCAAAGGCCAGGCGGAAGGTAAGCGAGGAGAGTTGATTGACGTCCGCAACGGCGCGCCAGCCGTTGGGCAGAAGCGCGAACGCCTCAAACTGCTGCTGGTGGCCGCCCTGCGGCTGGCGCACGCCTGCGGCGTCCGGCAGGCCGCGGTCCCTTACTCCGAAATAGTTGTAAAACATCGAGCTGCTTTCCGAAGGCCTGGCGCGGAATTCCACCCGCTGGCTCGAGCCGCGGCGGCTGAGAAATTGCGCGCCCAGCGTCGCATCCATCCAGGTGGTCGGCGCCCAGTAATACGCATCGCCGAAAAAAAACCCTTTGCGCGTGCTGTTGCCGACGTCGGGAACCAGGAACCCGGATTGCCGGACAGTGCGGCCGGCGGGCGCGGTGGCATAGGGAATCCAGATCAGCGGCACACGGAAAAGCCGGAAGTTGGCATTCACCAGCGCGGCCTTCTTCCCGATGCGGATGTGCGCGCGGGGCGCATAAAACTGCCACTTCGGCCGGGAAGGATCGCAGACGGTCAGGCGAGCCCGGCGGATGATGTACTCGTCGTCGCCGAGCCGCTCCACTTCTTCGGCTTCGAAAGAGAGCGGGTTGTCCGTGATGAGAAGGGCCGGGTTCGGATGCCGCTCGAGCTTCACGGCGCCGCGCACCTTGCGAAACGTGCCCCGGCCGCTGTGCACGTTGTAATGCGCTTCGTCCGCTTCGAGGTGCTGGTTCAGATAGTCGAACTGGAGGTGGCCGCGCGCGAAGGTGTCCGCGGTCTTGGCGTTGTATTCCACGTGGTCGGCGCGGAGCCGCAGGTCACCGTAGCGGATGTCCACGTCGCCGTCGGCGCTGAAGACGTCACCCTGGCGGCGCTGCGGGCCGCTGGAGGAGATCTCCACGATGCCACCCTTGCTGGAGGGCAGGCGCACGCGTTGTCCCGCGGCAGCACCGGCTGCGGCGAGAAAAAAAGTGCACAACAGCGCGCAGCAGGCGCGCCGCGCCGTCGCACCGAAAGACGCGGGAATCTTTACTTTCGGAAATGGCTTCTCGTGAACCATGCGCGCGACAAAACAGCCCGTTAGCCTAGCATGCACGATTGGCGAAGTGTAGCGATGCTGTGCGCCGGAGATGCGTTGCGCGGCCCGCGTCACGGCTCCGACCCGCCGCACGTCTCTCCTTTCGCGAGTGCAAACTACCCTTCCAGAAACAATTGATGCAGGCAGGCGCCCGGCGGCGGTATCATGCCGCCCTCCGAGCACCGGGCTGGCCGGGCCGATAACTGCCGCACAGGGAGATGGATGATGAACCGTATATCGCGCGGATCTAGGGCACTGCTCGTTCTGCTTTCCAGCCTAGCGCTGTGCGCTTCAGCCGGCGCCGGCGCCGCTCCGGGAGCCGACCAGCCGAATCCCACCGACAAACTGAAGAGCCTCGAATTCCGCGAGCTCGGACCAGCGGTGATGGGCGGCCGCGTGGATGATTTCGCCGTGGTCGAGAGCAACACGAACATCGTCTTTGTGGGGATGGCCTCGGGCGGAGTGTGGAAGACGACGAACAACGGCACGACGTGGACGCCGGTTTTCGACAAAGAGGGCGTCTCGACGATCGGCGACATCGCCATCGCTCCCTCCGATCCTTCCATCGTGTGGGTCGGCACCGGCGAGCCGAACAACCGGCAGAGCTCCTCATGGGGCGACGGAATTTACAAGTCGCTCGATGGCGGAAAGACCTGGCAGAGGATGGGCCTGGGAGCGACGCATCACATCGGGCGCGTGGTCATCCATCCGCGAAATCCCGACGTCGTGTACGCGGCGGCGCTCGGCCATCTCTGGGGGCCGAATCCCGAGCGCGGAGTTTACAAGACCACCGACGGCGGGAAGACCTGGTCGCAGGTTCTGAAGATCAACGACGACACCGGCGTTTCAGACATCGCCATGGATCCGGAAAGCCCGGACACGCTCTACGCGGCGGCCTACCAGCGCCGCCGCGCGCCGTTCGGCTTCAACGGAGGCGGCCCCGGCAGCGCCATCTACAAAACGAGCGACGGCGGAGCGACGTGGAAGAAACTCACGAAGGGCCTGCCCTATGAAGACGGCAGCGGAGACGTAGGCCGCATCGGGCTCGACATCTATCGCAAAAACCCGAACATCGTCTACGCGCTGGTGCAGCACGAGCGCGGCGGCACTTACCGCAGCGAGGACAAAGGCGAGACCTGGAAAAAGATGGGCGACACGAACCCCCGCCCGTCCTACTACAGCCAGGTGCGCATCGATCCCAACAACGACCTGCGCATCTGGGAGCTCGGCGCAAACATGTACTACTCCGAGGACGGAGGAAAGACCTTCGCGACCGACCGCGTGAGGAGCATTCATGGCGACTTTCACGCGATGTGGATTGACCCTTCGGATTCGAATCACATGATCACCGGCAGCGACGGCGGCATCCATTGGAGCTACGACGCCGGAAAGAGCTGGGATTTCCTGAACACCATCGCGGTCGGCCAGTTCTATGAAGTCGGCTTCGACTACCAGAAGCCCTACCACGTCTGCGGCGGACTGCAGGACAACGGCAGTTGGTGCGGACCGAGCCAGACATCGACCCGCGACGGCATCGTGAACGAGGATTGGACGGTTATTCACGGGGGCGACGGCTTCTACGCGCAAATTGATCCCGTCGAGCCGTGGATGGTCTACTCCGAATCGCAGGACGGCCACCTCTCGCGGCGCGACATGCGCACCACGCAGTCGCGCTCCATCATGCCGCTGGCCCATGAGGGCGAACCGCACTACCGCTTTCAGTGGAATTCGCCGGTCGCCGTCTCCGCCCACGACCACACTACGATCTATTACGGCGGAAACTTTTTTTTCAAATCCACCGACCGCGGCGATTCCTGGACCCGCCTGGGCGGCGACCTGACGACCGGCGTCGAGCGCGGCAATCTACCGATCTTCGGAAAGGTGGCGGACAAAAACACGCTTTCCCGCAACGACGGCGTGCAGGAGTATGCGACGATCACGACGATCAGCGAATCGCCGGTGACACCCAACGTCCTGTGGGCGGGAACCGACGACGGAAATCTGCAGGTTACGCGCGACGGCGGCAAAACCTGGAAAAACGTGGCCCCCCGCGTGCCCGGCGTGCCGAAGGGAACCTACGTCAGCCGGGTGACCGCCTCCAAATCCGCGGAAGGCGCTGCCTACGCCGCGTTCGACGGGCACCGCAACGACGACTACAGGATCTATCTGTTCATGACCACGGACTACGGCGAGAACTGGAAGCCGATCCACGGCGGCATCCCCGCCTCCGCCGGGTCCGTTCACGTCGTGCGCGAACATCCGCGCAATGCGAATCTTCTCTTCGCCGGAACGGAGTTCGGCCTGTGGGTCTCCTGGGACCGCGGCGCGAACTGGACGGCGCTCAAGAACAATTTCCCGACGGTGCCGGTGGACGACATCGCCATCCATCCGCGCGAGAACGACCTCATCCTGGGCACGCACGGGCGCTCGATCTGGATTCTGGACGACATCACCGCGATCGAGAAGTGGAACGCCGACGTGATGGCCTCTGACCTGACGCTGTTCGAAATGCGTTCCGCCATCACCTACCACATCGCGCAGCGGCGCTGGAGCGCCGGTCAACAAATGTTTACAGCGAAGAACCCGCCCTACGGCGCGCTGATCACTTACTCCTTGAAAGACGCGATACTCCCCGAGCCGCCGCGGGCGGATGCGGCGGAGCGGGAAAGGCCTGCCGGCGGCGGGCGGAGAGGGGCCGCGGAAGAAAGGGCTGGAGCCGCCGCGGGGCAGCGGAAAGAAGGCCGCGTCAAGATCTCCGTTTACGACAAGGACGGCAAGCTCGTCCGGGAGATGGACGGGCCGGGCGCGGCCGGCGTCAATCGCGCCAACTGGGACCTGCGCTGGAATGCTCCCGCAGAGCCGACGCCGCAACAGCTCGAAGCCGTGGCGGCGGGCTATGGTTTCGGCCCGCGGGGGCCGTTCGTCGAGCCGGGGAAATACATCGTGAAACTAAAAGCCGGTGAAAAGGAGGCTTCGCAAGAGGTCGCCGTCGAGGAGGACCCGCGGGTGCAAATGTCCGTGGAAGACCGCGCCGCCCGGCACGGAGCAGCGATGGCGCTCTACGAGATGGCGAAGACCGCCGACCGCGACCGCAGGACGATCACCGGCGTGAAGGACGCGCTCACGGCCGCCCGCGAGCATTGGAAACAGGAAGGCGCGAAACCCAATGCCGTGAAGATCCCGGAGGAGATACAGAAGATGGCGGAAGAGCTCCAGAAGAAAGTGGATGCTCTGGCGGAGAAGTTCATCCGCCCGCAGCAGGGACTGGGGAACGCGGGGCCTCCGCTCGAGTGGAAGCCCGACCCGCTTCCCGAGCGCGTGCAGGAACTGCTCCAGGACCTGGACGGGTTTGACGCCGCGCCGGGCGGTCAGCAGAAGGAGCGTCTCGCCGAGCTGGGGCCGCTGGTGGTGGCTGCATCGGCGGAGGTGAAAAAGCTGGTCGAGGAAGATCTGGCCGCACTGAACAAAAAGATGAATGAAGCCGGAATTCCTCACATCGTTCCCACCGCGGGGGTGCAGCGCCAGGGTCCCAGGGGAGAGGACAACCGCTGAGAGCGGGTGTGAAACTCTTAGAAGCGTTTTGCGTCTAAGCTGCGGATAGAGTGTGTCCGGCGCCGCGGTCGAAGGTTTTGCGCCGCCGGTCAATCATTTCACAGTTTCGACAATTCAGACGGAGGAGAAAGAGAATGAACGCAATCCGCGCGCGCCAAAGCGCACTTTTCGCTGCGCTACTCAGCCTGGGGCTCTTCAGCGGCCTGTTTGCCGGGAGCGCAGCCGCCCGGCAGAAAGAGGAGAAAAAGGAAGAGAAGAAGGAGGAAAAAAAGCCGGAGAAGAAGGGCCTGCCGCTGAAGTCTGAGCGCAAGATCGAATTCACCACCGACGAAGGCACGTGGCTTTCCCTCGACGTTTCCTCCGGCGGCAAGGCCATCGTTTTCGAACTGCTTGGCGACATCTACACGCTCCCCATCGAGGGCGGCCAGGCAAAGCTCATCTCCGGCGGCATGGCGTTCGACAGCCAGCCGAAATTCTCCCCCGACGGAAAGTGGATTGCTTTTCTCTCCGACCGCGAGGGCAGTGAAAACCTCTGGGTCATGAAGCCGGACGGCAGCGATCCGAAACAGCTCTCCAAGGACAATTGGTCGGAGTTCGCCTCGCCCGCGTGGTCGCCGGACGGGCAATACGTCATCGTATCGAAGGCGCCCTCGAGCCTCGGAACCTACGAGCTGTGGATGTACCACACGAGCGGCGGCTCGGGCGTGCAGATCACCAAATCGAAGCTGACCCCGACGGCTACGCGCCAGCAACGGCACAACGCCCTGGGAGTCGCTGCCTCGCCCGACGGCAAGTATCTGTACTACGGGCGCCGGATTGGCGGATTCGCGTACAACGCGCAATTCCCGCTCTGGGAGATTGCCCGCCGCGATCGCAAGACCGGTGACGAGGACATCCTGATCGCGCAGATCGAGAGCAGCTTCCGGCCCGTGCTTTCCCCGGACGGCACGCAGCTCCTCTACGTCACGCGGTATGAAACCGAGAGCGGTCTGCGCATACGCAACCTGCAGAGCGGCGAAGACCGCTGGGTGAAGTATCCCGTTACGCGCGACGACCAGGAGTCCCGCTTCACGCGCGACCTTTTCCCGGGTTACGCGTTTCTCCCCGACGGCAAGGAGATCGTCTATAACCAGGACGGCAAGATTCGCCGGCTCAACATCGAGACCGGAGCCGAGAGTGTGATCCCCTTCACCGCGCAGGTTTCGCAGGAGCTCGGGCCGAAGCTGGACTTCCCGCAGCGCGTGGAAGAGGGCCCGGTGAAGGTGCGCTTGATCCAGAATCCGGTCGAATCGCCGGACGGCAAGCGGATGGCGTTCAGCGCGATGACGCACCTCTACGTAATGGACATTCCGGGCGGGAAGCCGCAGCGCGTGATCCCGCAAAGCGGAACGCGAGAGTTCCAGCCGGCGTGGTCGCCGGATGGAAAGTGGATTGCCTACGTCACGTGGTCGAACCAGGGAGGGCAGCTGTGGAAAGTGCCGGCCTCGGGAGGCACGCCGCGGCAGTTGTCGAGGACCTCGGCCGTCTACAGCGACCCGGCGTGGTCGCCCGACGGCGCGCGCATCGTCGCGCTGCGCGGAAACGTCTATGACCGGGAGAACAGTGAATTCGACCGCGGCCAAACGTCCAACGCCGACCTGATATGGATTCCGGCGGATGGCGGCGACGCGAACCTGATCATCCCGGCGCGCGGCGCGGGCAAGCCTCACTTCACCCACGAAAAGGATCGCATCTACATCTACACGCAGGCCGGCCTGGTGTCGCTGCGCTATGACGGCACGGACCGGCGGACGCACCTGCAGGTAAAAGGGCAGGGGCTGTATTTCTTTGAGGAGCCGATCGCGGCGAATGACATTCAAGTGAGCCCCGACGGGAACTGGGTGCTGGCGCATGTGATGAATCAACTCTATGTGACGGCCATGCCCGTGGTGGGCGGAGAAGCGCCGACCATCCTGGTGTCCACCCCTTCGGTGCCGCTGAAGCGCCTGACGGACATCGGCGCGGACTATTTCGGGTGGGCCGACGACGGCAAGACAATCACCTGGGCCGTCGGCGCGAGCCTCTTCCGGCAGCCGCTAAGCTCCGTCTCCTTCGAGCCGCCGAAGGAAGAAAAGAAAGACGACGACGCGAAAGCGGGTGAGAAAAAAGAAGGCGAAAAGAAACAAGAGCCGAAGAAGGATGACGCGAAGAAGGACGCGGCCGCGGAAAAGAAACCTGAAAAGTTCAAGGAGCAGGACAAGAACGTTGAAGAGATCGCCGTGACCCTGGAAGTTCCGCGGAAGACGCCGAAGGGCACGGTCGTGCTGCGCGGTGCGACGGTCGTGACGATGAAGGGCGACGAAGTCCTGAAGAACGCCGACATTGTCGTCGAGAACAACCGCATCAAGAGCGTCGGCGCGCGCCGCGCCGTGCCCTCCGGAGCGAAGGTGATTGACGTCAGCGGGAAGACCATCGTGCCGGGCTTTATTGACACGCACGCCCACTGGTTCGAAATCCGCCGCGGCATCCTGGACACCCAGAACTGGGCCTTTATGGCCAACCTGGCGTTCGGTGTCACCGCCGGGCTCGACGTCCAGACGAGCACGAACGACATGTTCGCCTACGAAGACCTCGTTGATGCGGGCGAGATCGTGGGCCTGCGGCCGTTTTCCACCGGGCCGGGCGTTTTCTCCGACAACAACTTCCAGTCCGCGGAGGAAGTGAAGGGCGTGCTGACCAAGTACAAAAAGTATTACGGCACGCACAACATCAAGAGCTACATCGTTGGCAACCGCAAGCAGCGGCAGTTCATGGTGCAGGCGTCGAAAGAGCTCGAGATGATGCCTACGACCGAGGGCGGCCTGGACCTCAAGCTCGACCTCACGCACGTGATCGACGGCTTCCACGGCAACGAGCACACGCTGCCGATCACGCCTCTCTACAAGGACGTCATTCAGTTCTTCGCGCAGTCGGGGATTGCGGAGACGCCCACGCTGATCGTCAACTATGGCGGGCCGTTTGGAGAGAACTACTGGTTCATGAACACCGAAGTGCACGACAACGCAAAGCTCAACCACTTCACGCCGCACCGGATCCTGGACGAGAAAACAAAACGGCGGCCGTACTGGTTCCGCAAGGATGAATACGCCTTCCCGAAGCTCGCCGCGCAGGTCACCAAGATCCTGCGCGCGGGCGGGCTGATCGGCGTTGGCGCTCACGGCCAGCTCCAGGGCCTCGGCTATCACTGGGAGTTGTGGATGCTCGCCAGCGGCGGAATGACCCCGCTCGAAGTGATCCGCTGCGCGACCCTGAACGGATCCAAGATCATCGGCCGGCCGCAGGACCTGGGCTCGATCGAACCCGGCAAGCTGGCCGACCTAGTGATTCTGGACAAGAACCCCCTCGACGACATTCACAACACGAACACAATCCATTGGGTGATGAAGAACGGAGAATTGTTCGAAGGCGACACCCTGAATCAGGTTTGGCCGGAGCAGAAAAAGCTCGAGCCGCTCTTCTTCTGGGATTATGACCGGCCCAAAGCGGGAGAGCCGTTGAGCTACGGGAAGACGGCGCTTCCCTAGAAAGCGCGCCGGCCCTGCAAACTGCTCGGGGGGCGGAGAAATTTTCGCCCCCCGTTTTTTCCTTCGTTTTTCCCTCGGCACTAGTGCCGTTCCAACTGGATGCGCCACTGTATTCGTCGAAACAAACGGCCATCGCCCTGAGAGGACGGTCGGTTCGGTCTAGCTCCAAAAGGTTGGAACGGCACTAGCCAGCCGGAGTTTGTTTCTCCGCTTTCTCGGCAGCCCGCGCGTGGGCGTCGCGGTACCACTCGTAGGTGCGCCGCAATCCCTCCTCGAAGCCGACCTTCGGATCGTATCCGAGAACCTCGCGGCTCTGGGTGATGTCCGCCTGAGAATCCCGGATGTCTCCTTCGCGCGGCGGATCGTATTTCGCTTCGAGAGTCTTTCCCGCGACCTGCCCGAGCTGGCGCAGTATCTCGTTCAGAGTGAAGCGCGCGCCGGTCCCGACGTTGAAGACTTTTCCGGAGGCGCCCGCCGCTTCACACGCCAGCAGATTCGCCTGGACCACGTTTTCCACGTAGGTGAAGTCGCGCGACTGTTCCCCATCGCCGAAGACAACGGGCTGCGCGCCCTCCAGGCAGCTGGCAATAAACTTGGAGAGCACGCCGGAATAAGGCGAGCCGGGATCCTGTCGCGGGCCGAAGACATTGAAATACCGCAGGGAAACGTTTTCGAGGCCGTAGCAGCGGCCGAAAATCTGCGTATAAAGCTCGCCGACGTACTTCGAAACTCCGTAGGGCGAGATCGGCGCCGGCGGCATGGTCTCGACCTTCGGCAGCGTGGGAGTTTCCCCGTATGCGGACGAGGAGGCCGCGAAGACGACACGCTTGACTTTGGCATCGCGTGCCGCCCACAGGACGTTCAGCGTTCCATCGGTATTGATGCGGTTCGTTTCGAGCGGATCCTTCACGGAACGCGGCACCGACGTGCGCGCGGCCAAGTGAAGCACGTATTCCGCTTCGTGCATGGCCCGCCGCACGGCCTCGAGGTCCGTGATGCTCCCTTTGATGAAGGAGATTTTGTTCCGGACCTCGGCCAGATTCTCTTCCTTGCCGGCCGAAAGATCGTCCAGCACCACCACGCTGTGGCCCCGCCGGACCAGTTCGTCTACGGTATTTGAGCCGATAAAACCGGCGCCGCCCGTTACCAGGTAGCGCATCTCGTGAACTCCTCCTCGGCCGCGTTCCGCTTCGAAGTGCATGCCGCGGCAAGGCCCCGCCGTGCTCGCGGACGTTTCCCCCGCATTTCTGTTACGCTGTCCCGTCGAACGCGAGCCCGCCGGAAATCGCATGCGGGCAGCGCCGCAGTTGCATTGTACGACGGAATCGTGGGGGCAACGCCCCGATTCGCCATCGCGTCACACGAGAGATATGGACCATCCATTCCGCAATTGGAGCGCAGCCACCGCCATTCTCCTGGCCCTCGGGGCCGTGGGATGGTTTGTCCACGACTACAGTTACACCCTACCGCTGAGAAGGCCCCCGGCGGCGCAGCAGGAGGCGCCCCCGGAAAACGAGGTGACCCCGGCCGCAGCGCATCCCTCGAACTCGAACCCGGGAAGCCCCTTAGACAAGAAGAAGGGGGCCGGCACGGAGGCGGGGCCTGTCATCCCGGGGAGGGAAACCCTGGATTACACAGCTCATGTCTCGAAACTGAGCAACGTCGCCACTCTGCGCATTCTCGCCGGCGATCGCACAAACTTTCTCGGGCGGAACGTCATTCATCTGCGGGCCTTCGTGCATACCCAAAACCCCCTGCGAATGGTTTTCGCGCTGGACGACCAGTTTGATTCCTATATCGACGAAAAAACCCTTGCCAGCCTGCAGTTTGAGCTGCACCTCAACGAACGCGGGCAGAAAGTGGATTCCGTGCTGCGCCTGACGACCGGAAATGAGCCTGCGCCGCCCGATGCTACGGCCGCGCGCGTCCTGCCGGGCACGCGCGACCCGCTGGGCCTGCTGCAGTATCTTCGCACGGTGGATTGGACCAAGACGCCCGAAGTGCGCTGTCCCGTATTCGACGGTCGCAAGCTTTACGAGGCTCGCGCGCGGAGGATCAGCGCCGCCGAACCGGTGGAAGTTCCGGCAGGGGAATTCCGCGCTTCAAAGATCGAACTTCTGGTTTTCCAGGGCGGCGTCGAAAGCAAGGATATCCACTTAGCGCTCTACCTGGCGAACACGCCCGCTCGCACCCCAGTCCTGCTGGACGCCATCCTTCCTTTTGCGGACGCCCGCGTCGAACTCGTCCGCGCGCAGTGACCCGCGCACTGCCCCGCCGGCGTGGGCGCGTTGTTGGCCGACAGAGAACGGGTCAGCAGAGGACGATTTTTTCGCGATTACGGACCAGGCGGCGGGTGGCGTTGCGCGTGTCCACGACGAGCTTCGCCGCGTCCACGATGGCCGCGTAGTCGTAGCAGGAATGGTCGGTGGCGATGACCACGGCGTCGTAGGAAACCGTGGTGTGAGCGTTGAGCGGAACACTCTTCATCTGGCTGTAATCGTAGTGCCGCATCTTATGGAGCTGCGGAAAATAGGGATCGTTGTAGTCCACGTGCGCGCCGCGTTCGCGCAGCAGTTGCATGATCATCAGGGTCGGCGATTCGCGCAAGTCGTCTACGTCCTTCTTGTATGCGACGCCAAGAACCAGAATCCTGGATCCTTTCAAGCCCTTCTGGCGCCGCTCCAGCGCTGCCGCAATCGCCTCCACGACGTGGGAAGGCATGGCCGTATTGACCTCGCCCGCAAGCTCGATGAATCGCGTGGAAAAGTCGTACTGCCGCGCCTTCCACGAAAGGTAGAACGGATCCACCGGGATGCAATGCCCGCCGAGTCCCGGCCCGGGATAAAAGGGCATGAAGCCGAAAGGCTTGCTCGAAGCCGCCTCAATCACTTCCCAGATATCAATGTCCATTCGCAGGCAGAGGAGCTTCAGTTCGTTTACCAGCGCAATATTCACGCAGCGGAAGATATTCTCCAGCAGTTTGGTCATCTCCGCGGCTCGCGTCGAGCTGACCGGAACCACCCGCGAGACAACCTGCGCGTACAGGCATTGCGCCGCCCGCCCGCTGGCCGGATTCACTCCCCCGACCACTTTGGGAATCTGCGCCAGCCCGAATTGCTTGTTTCCGGGGTCCTCGCGCTCCGGCGAAAACGCTAGAAAAAAATCCACCGACAAACTCTCTGCGTCCGGACCCCGGCCGATCGGGCAGCGCAACCCCGATTTTTCCAGTATCGGCAGAACCAACTCTTCGGTCGTGCCCGGATAGGTCGTGGACTCCAGGACGACGAGTTGCCCCTTCTTCAAATGCGCCTGGATCGAGAGCGCGGTGTTTTCAACGTAGGACAGGTCGGGCTCCCGCCGTTCGTCAAGCGGCGTCGGGACGCAGATGAGGATCGCATCCACTTCCTCAAGCTTCGCGAAATTGCCCGTGGCGCTGAAATGGCAGCTATTTACAAGCTGCTTGATTTTCGTCTGGGGGATGTGTTCGATGTAGGTTTTCCCGGCGTTCAGCTTGGCCACCTTTTCCGGATCTGTGTCGAAACCCGTGACGCGGTGTCCCGCTTCCGCAAAGCGCAGAGCCAGCGGCAGGCCCACGTATCCGCAGCCGATGATGCCCACTCTCAAGTGTGCGCCCTTGAAGAATTCGGGCTTGCGCTCCGTCGCCATGGGTCCTGCGTTTCTCCTCGTCGTTATCTGGGGAATCTTCCAAACCAGAAGGCCATTGCGTAAAAGACGCTTTAATATATCAGGGATGCCAGCAGGGCAAAACCTCGGCACCGCTGCGGTCGCCTGGAGGCGATACCAGTTGCTCGCGCGCGCCAGTTCAGGCGAAGATGGACGGCAGTGCGGAACGCGTCGTTCATCCTATGATGATTTGGACGATCATCCTGCTCGGGCTCGGCGTCGGCCTTCTGGTTGGCCTCTTCGGAATTGGCGGAGGCGCCATACTTGTACCCGGAATGGTCTACCTGCTCGGGATGGACCAACACCTTGCGCAGGGGACTTCCCTTTTCATCCTGCTGCCGCCGCTGGGTCTGGGCGCCCTTTTCACCTATTGGAAACGCGGTGACGTGGACCTGCGTGCCGGAATTCTGTGCGCTCTGGGCATGCTGGCTGGGGGTTACCTCGGCAGTCTAATCGGCATCCCGATGACAACGAAGCATCTGAAAGTCACTTTCGGTTGCTTCCTGATTTTTTCCGCCTTCCTGCTCTGGATAAAAACGAGGCAGGGACCCGCGGCAATGCCCTTGTCCGGAGAGAAACCGGGTGCCTGACTCAACGATGCGGCTCACCGGGATCTTCCTCGCAGCCACCGGTTGTGGCGTGGCGGCCGGAATGTTTGGCGTGGGCGGGGGCGTCTTGATCGTGCTGGTGCTCGCCGTGTTATTTAATTTCAACCAGCACCGCGCGCAGGGAACGAGCCTCGTTGCCCTGGTGCCGCCGACCGGCCTGCTTGCCTTTCTGGCGTACTCGAAAGCGGGCTTCGTCTCCTGGAGGACCGGTCTGCTCCTCATTCCGGGGATTTTTCTCGGCGGCATCGCCGGTAGCAGGCTCGCGGAACGTATCAAGCCACGGCGGTTGCGGCAGGTGTTTGCCGGCGGGCTCTTTGCGCTTGGTGTGTGGCAAGTCATCTCTGTCTGGAGGCCGTAGACGGAAACAGCGCCGCTGAGCCATGGTCGACATCCACTGCCACATTCTTCCCGGCCTCGATGACGGTGCGGGCTCTCTGGAAGAGGCCGTGTGCATGGGGGAAGCCGCCATCGCCGACGGCGTTACACATGTCGTGTGCACGCCCCACGCAAACAGTGCGTTTTCCTTCGACTATGCGCTCGTGCGGCGCGGGCTGGAGGTTCTCCGGACACGCCTCGGCGGCCGGCTCATCCTGGCCACCGGCTGCGATTTCCAACTCACGCCGGAAAACCTGACGGACCTGAAGCGGGATGCCGCGCGATTCTGCATCAATCAGCGTGACTATCTGTTGGTGGAACTCAACGAGTTCTCGATCCCTCCCGCCGTGGACCAGGCCCTGCACGAGATTCAACTTGCCGGACTGCGGCCCATCGTGACGCACCCGGAACGCAACGGGATTCTCCGGGGCCGACCGCAGCGTTTGCGCGATTGGGTGCGCCAGGGGTGTTATGCGCAGGTGACCGCGGGAGCCCTGACCGGCGGGTTCGGGCCGGCCGCGCAGCGCCACGCGGAAAACTGGATCGAGCAGGGGCTGATCCACTTCATCGCCAGCGATGCGCACAACACCCGGGGGAGGCCCATGCACTTGCGGCCTGCCTACGATCTGGCCGTGAAGTGGTTTGGCGCGGACAAAGCGCGGGCCTTGTTCAAGGATAATCCGCTCGCGGCATTCGAAGGCAAGCCGCTCCCGCATGTCCCGGAAGTCGCGGAGAAGCCTCCCCGTCGGCGCAAGCGCTTTTTCTTTTTTTAGCCCCGGGATTCGGCGCGCCAGCCGGCATTTCCCGGCAAGCAACTCTGCAACTCAGTTGGCCGGGTGGAGCGGCAGGCCGGCTCGCAGATTCGCCAGCCCGAGAAGTTCGCGCACCACGTCCAATGCATCGCCCGTATTCCGCCACCAGTGCTCCGGGTCGAATCGGTCTTTCTGCGCCGCTCGAACGATCGCGCGCAGCCCGGAACCCGCGCGCGCGCGCCACAGCTCGCGCACGCGGCGCGTATGCACCTTGGTTGTCACAACGATGACGGACGTTCCGGCGCTCTCACGCAGCTGCTTTGCGATGACATCTACTTCCTTCGCCGTGTTTGCGGCTTCCGGCTCGAGCAACCGGATGGCGGACGCCGGGACTCCCAGCCGCATCAATACGCGGGCTGTATAGAACTCTTCGCCGACATACGGAATTCCCATGGCCTCGAGTTGTGCGCCCGGTTCGGAGGAGTGCGTGATCCAGACTTCCGGCGCCCATGCCGCGCGGTAAAGCGCCGCGGCCTCCTCCGCGCGAAACGGCATCTTTCCGCTCAACACCACGATCGCGCGGGCCTTTTCGAGAGGGTCTTCGACGAGAAGCCAGCGGCCCGCCCGCAGCACCGCCACTGCGGCGGCGCCGGAAATCAGAACTGCGCAAACCAGGAAAGCAAGGAGGGTGCGGCAGCAGGCGCGGCGGCCGGATGGCGCGCCCGGATTCTGTGGCGTGTCCATTTCTCTCCCGCCGAATCTGCGTGCCTGCGCATCCTATCGCCCGTCCGGCGTGTGGTCAATCCGCCGAGCGCAGGCTACAATCTCCCGGGAATTCCTGGGAGCCAATATGCGAGCGGTGATCACCGGCGGTGCCGGTTTTCTCGGTTCCCATCTCTGCGAGCGGTTGTTGGCGGAGGGATGGGAAGTTCTTGCCCTGGATAATCTGGCGACGGGAGCCGAATCGAACGTCTCGCACTTGCTGGCAAATCCCCGTTTCCGCATGACCCGTGCGGACGTGACCCGCTACATCGATGTTCCGGGCCCGGTGGATTACGTCCTACATTTCGCCTCTCCGGCAAGCCCCGTCGATTATTTGAAAATGCCTATCCCGACGCTCAAGGTGGGAGCGCTGGGGACCCACAACGCGCTCGGCCTTGCGCTGGCCAAGAAGGCAAAGTTCCTGCTCGCCTCAACGAGCGAATGTTACGGCGACCCGGAGGTTTCTCCGCAACCGGAGGAGTACTGGGGTCACGTGAATCCGATCGGCCCGCGCGGTGTTTATGACGAAGCGAAGCGCTATGCGGAAGCGATGACTATGGCCTATCACCGCTTCCACGGAGTGGACACCCGCATTGTCCGCATATTCAATACCTACGGCCCTCGCATGAGGCTGAACGACGGCCGCGCCCTGCCGAACTTCGTCTACCAGGCCCTCCGCGGCGAACCGCTAACCGTCTATGGCGACGGGAAGCAGACACGCAGTTTCTGCTATGTGTCCGATCTCGTCGAAGGGATCTTTCGTCTGATGCAATCCGGGGAGCACCTGCCCGTCAACATCGGGAATCCGCAAGAGATCACCATCCTCGAATTCGCAGAGCGCATCCGCACTTGCTTTTCCCATGCGCCTCCGATCGTCTTTAAACCACTTCCGCAAGACGACCCGAAACGCCGCTGCCCGGACATCACGAAAGCGAGGCGCCTGCTGAACTGGGACCCTGCCGTGGGGTTGGACGAGGGCCTCCGCCTGACCCTCGCCTATTTCAAGAAACAGTTTTCCGCCGGCGCGAAAACAGGTTGAAAAAGAATCTGCTTGCTCGCGAGCCGATCGCTCACTTGCGCGCTGGAACGCAGAATCTTTTCGGTTATGCTTCCGGGCGGCCGAAGCAGTGGTATTCGAAGCCCAGCGCGCGCATCCTGGCCGGCGCGTAGAGATTTCTGCCGTCAATCACGAGGCGCCGCGCCATCGTTTTTCCGGCGCGCTCCCAATCCAGTCTGCGGAAGAGATCCCACTCCGTGCACACCAGCGCGGCTTCGGCTCCCCGAAGCGCCTCGTACGGATCTTCGTGATAGCTCACTTGCGGGAATTGCGATTTTGTCCGGTTGATGGCGTGCGGATCGCTGGCCCTCACATCGGCGCCTTCCGCCAGAAGATGCCGCAAGACTTCCAGCGCGGGCGCGAAGCGGGTGTCGTCCGTGTTCGCCTTGAAGGCGAGCCCCAGCACGGTAATCTTCTTTCCGCGCAAAGACCCGAGCGCGCCGTGGACCTTCTTGAGAAAGCGCTCGACGCGTTCGCGGTTCACGCGTTCCGCGGCTTTCAGAATATCGAAATTCACGCCGGCAGAACCGGCGAGGTGGATGAACGCCTGGATGTCTTTCGGAAAACAAAAACCGCCAAATCCCAGGCCGGCTTTCAGGAAGGGCGCGCCGATGCGCGGATCGAGGCCCATGGCATAGGTCACCTCCTCCACGTCGGCTCCGATTCTCTCGCAGAGGTCGGCGATGACGTTGGCGTAACTGATCTTCAACGCCAGAAAGGAATTGGAGGCATGTTTGATCAGCTCGGCACTGTTGATCGAGGTGACGACAAACTGCACGCCGCGAGTCGCCGCGCACTTGCCGCCGTGCACCGGGCAGTAGAAAGTGCGCTCCAGAATCGGCTTGTAGATCTCGCGCAGTTTCGCCGCGGACTCTTCGTCTTCCACCCCGACCACGATGCGGTCCGCATGGAAAAAGTCATAGACGGCCGAGCCCTCGCGAAGGAATTCTGGGTTCGACGCCACGCGGAACTCGATGCTTTTCTCCCGGTTGCACTCGGCAAGGACTCGGCGCACCTCGATGCCCGTTCCCGCCGGTACCGTGCTTTTCTCGATCACCAGCTTCGAGGAACGCGCTTCCCGCCCGATCTGCGTGGCGACGTGGTCGATGGCGGACAGGTCGGCCTCGCCATTCTCCTTGGGAGGTGTTCCTACGCAGATGAAAATGGCCTCCCCGGCGCGGATCGCTTCTCCGGCATCCGCTGTAAAGGATAGCCGGCCGGATCTCCGGCTCGAGTCAAGCACCTGCGCGAGATGCTCCTCGAAAATCGGCAATTCGCCTGCCTGCAGGCTTGTAATCCGCGCGCCGTCAATGTCCGTGCAGATCACTTCGTGCCCGGCTTCCGCCAGACACCCGCCGGTCACCAAGCCGACGTGTCCGCAACCGATCACCGCCAGACGCAAAGAGATCCTCCCCACGCTTACACAGCGGCTCGCAACATCGCCGCGCCGTATCGCCGGAAAGAGAACCGAGGCCGGTTAACTGCGGCGGGCGCCGTTGCTTCCCAGGAGCAGTCCGCGAAGACCCAGCAGGGCCAGCCGCGGCTGGCGCCGGATCACTTTCCAGATTAACCGCGTGGCTTCATCGCGGCTGATTTCTCCGAAGGAGCGCACCGCCGAATGGTTCAGCAGATCCACCACGCGGCTGTAGTCCGCCTGCTGGAAATGGTGCAGGGAGCGGCGGATCAGCCAGTGTGCGGCGAGTTCGCGGCGAAGCGATCGCAACTCCGCGCTCCCGCCGTTTCGCAGAATGGATTCCGCAACGCCCCGCGCGCCGCGAAAACCGGTCACCACACCGCCGACGGTCGTGACCTTCACTTGCGCCGCGGCGTCTCCCACCAGGTAAACGTCTCCTTGCCCGACTCTCCGCCGCACCGGAACCCAGCCGCGGTAAACCGGAATGCGCGCACCCTGCCATTCGAGCGGCTCCATTCTTTTCTTTTCGAGAAAGCTCCCCAGGCAGCGCGCCGCATCCCGCCCGTCCTCCGCGATCAGGCCCAGGGCCGCGCGTTCGGGCGATTCGGGAATCAGCCAGTAAAAATAGGGTGTGTCGTCCGGCACGAACCAGACGCGTACCGTATCCTGCGGGCAGTCCTTCGGGAGCCGCACGATGGCCTGCAGGAGCGGCACCGTCTCGAGCGGCGGCCAGCCTGCCGAACGCGCTACGCGGCTCGCCGCGCCGTCGGCTCCCACCAAACTTTCGGCGTGCACCTCCTCGCGCTTCCCGTTCGACTCCACTTCGAGCCGCAGGCCGCGGGCGTTGGGCGCCACGGCGCGGAAACGCGTATTGCAATCAATCACCACGCCAGCCCGGGTTGCGTCCTCCGCGAGCGCTCGAATCAGCCGTGCACGCTCGATGATCAGGTCGGGCTGCGCCAGCGCCACCTGAGCCGAGCGCCCATCCGTGAACAGCTCAAATCTTCGGATTTCATTGACTGTGCTTGCCGCTGCGGCCGTTCCCAGCAGCGTTTTCAAGTGAGGGGTGACAATGAGTGTGCGCGGCGCGGGAACCACTCCCGGTGCCGCTTCCAATACCCGGACCTGCCTTCCGCCTCGCGCGACCAACGCCGCCGCGTACAGCCCCGCTGCCGATCCGCCGACAACGATCACTTGCCCGCCTGAACTGCTCTTCGCCGGCTGCTGTGTCGCTGAGGGCACTCTCGTCGTCGTCTCGCATGCGCGTCCGCTTACTGTCGGAAGTATAACGAATCTCCATGCAGCGGCAAAGCAGGCAGGGACATCGGCGCGATCAAGGCGATTGCGGTGTCTACGGGCGGCAAGCTGACCGCTCTCGGCGATAGCGGCGGCGCCGTTTGCGTTTAGAAGCCGCGCGGACTGCCGATTCTAGTGACGGCTCCCCGCTCACGCGGCATCGGAGCCGGTCTTGTTCCCGCCCATTTTTTGCTGGCGTTCGTAAGGCGCGCCCTCCAGCAAGGCGACTCCGAGCAATACGAAGACAACGAACGCCCCGGCGGCGTACCCTGTGCCCGCCCCGGAGGCGCGGCTCAGGAGCATCGCGGCGGCTCCACCCAGCGCGCCGAGCAAATAAAGGGTCAGCACCGCGCCGCGCTCGCCGAGCCCCAGGTTCGACAACCGGTGTGCGGCGTGGTCCTTGCCCGGCGTTGCAAATGGCAGCAGTCCCCGCCGCAGCCGGGAAATGGTGACCAGCGTCGTATCGAAGACCGGGACAATCAGGATTAGCAAGGGTATTAGGCACGCCGCGGCCAGCGTGGCCCGCTCGAACCGCAGCTTCAGCCCCAGCGTGGCCATCAGGAATCCCAGAAACATCGCCCCGCCGTCGCCCATAAAGATTTTCGCGGGCTTGAAATTCCACCGCAGAAATCCAGTCGAGGCGCCGAGTACGGCCGCCGCCAGTGTCGTCACCAGCGTTTGCCCGCTCCAGTAGGCGAGTATCCCGAAAAAGAG
This sequence comes from Candidatus Acidiferrales bacterium, assembly GCA_035545075.1. GTDB lineage: Bacteria > Acidobacteriota > Terriglobia > Acidiferrales > UBA7541 > Acidiferrum. Next base: position 4,569 of record DASZZJ010000058.1, on the reverse strand, counting down.
GGAAGCCACCGCCGCGACACCCGCGCACAAACCATCCATGTGGTCGAGAATGCTGAAGGCAGCCGTGATCCCGACGACCCAGAGCACCGTCAGCGCCGCATCCAGCCAATCTCCCGCGCGTCCGCCGGGAATCACACCGAATACCTGCGCGTGGATGCCGCTGGCCAGCAGGATCAGCGCCGCCAGCGGCATGGCGGCGAATAGCTTGATTTGATGGTGCAGCCAGCCACGGTCGTCCAGGATGCCGACGGCCGCGACCAGCGTCGCCCCGGCGAGAATCCCGGCGCTCTGCCGGCGCGCTGCGCCGTTCATCACGAACGCGAAAACCAGCAGCACGCCCGCGTACATCGCCACACCGCCCAGGAGCGGTATCGGCGTGGCGTGCACCTTGCGCGGCCCGGGCAAATCCACCATGCCGACCCGTATGGCAATCGCGCGCACGGGAACAGTCAGGATCAGGGAAGCAAGCAGTGCGGTGGCGAACGCCAGCAGGCCTGGGAGCATTTCCCCTCGATGTGCGCGGGAGACAACCGCGTCAGAAAGATACGCCGCAGTTCCGCCGGGTTTTCCGGCGGCGTGCGGAAAACGGCTGCTCCGGGCGACACTGGAACAATAGCGTGGAATTTCGGATCAGGACAGCGCCTACCGTGAGGAAGGATCGGGGAAGATACGTCTTCACCGCTCGGTGAGCATGCGCTCAAAGACGCGCTTCACTTCTTCGCGGTCTTTGGTCTTGTAATACCAGTCGATGGTGCGCTGGAGCCCTTCGCGAAAGGGCACCTTCGGCGTCCAGCCGAGCAGCTTCTTCGCCAGCGAATTCTCCGCCACGCGGTTCAGCGGGCCCGTGGGCATGTCCAGGCGCAGCTTGATCTGCGCCTTGTGCCCCGTAAACTCCAGGACCATTTTCACGGCGTCCATCACCTGAATTCGCTCCATCGTTCCCAGGTTCACCGCCGTGGCGTCATTTATCTTTTCTCCGGCCAGGATGGTGCCTTCGACGATGTCATCTATGTAGGTCCAGTTGCGGATCTGCGTGCCGTCGCCCCAGACCTCAAAAGGGTCCAGCTTCAGAAACGCTCGCGCGATCATGGCGATGACGGCGTGGTTCTCCAGGCCGCGCGGCCCGTACACCGTGAAATACCGGCACGCCGCCGCGCCGATGCCGTGCTCCTTGTGATACGCGCGCAGCGTAAGTTCGCCCATCAGCTTGGCCCAGCCATACATGTTGTCGGCGTCCTTCGGGCCTTGCGTCAGGTCTTCGGTCAGATAGACCACTTTGCTCGTGTCCGCCTGGAGAAAATTCGGGTAAACGCAGCCGGACGACGCGAAGACGACCTTCTTCACTTTGGCCCGCAGGGCCTCCGAGAAGACAACTCCGTCCAGAAAAAAATTCGACGCCGGCCCAGCCTGGTGCAGATCCACGTAACCCCGGCCGCCGTGGTCCGCGGCGAGGTGGAACACGGTGTCCACTCCCTGCATCGCCGCGCGGGCAACGCCGGGTTCGCGGAGGTCGGCCTCCCGGAAATCCACTTTCCCCGCGCCGAGCGGACCGCGTATGTTTTCGAGCCGCCCGCTCGTCAGGTCGTCCACAACGCGGATTTTCGCGCCGCGCGCGAGCAGTTGATCCACCAGCGTCGAGCCGATGAACGAAGTTCCACCCGTCACCAGGACCAGCTTGCCTGTCCAGAATGTCTCCGGAGCCGTCACGCGTTCCGTGCCTCCTCTACAATTTCGACAAAGCGCCGCAGTTCCCTGAGCCTATCATAGTCGGAAACCGCGGCCCGCGCCGCTTCGCCCATCCGCCGCACTCTTTCCGGATCACCGGCAAGCGAGCGCGCCGCCGCAGCAGCCTCTTGCGGCTTGTCCGGATCGACCGCCAAGCCGCAGCCCCGCGCGACGGCGATTCTCGCGGCATCGCATCCCGCCGGCGCGGCCACCAGCAAAGGTTTCCCGGCGGCGAGAATTCCGTAGAGCTTGCTGGGAACCACCGCGCCTTCCAGCGCCCTCTTTACCGTGATGACATGCACATCTCCCGCCGCCATCACGGAAGGTATCTTGCTCCTTGGGAAGAAGGGCAGAAATCGCACGGACTTGCAGCCCGAGGCCAGCGCGGCGAGCCGATCGCGCTCCGCCCCTTCTCCCACGAATACCAGGCCGATGCCGGGCTCAGACTTCTCAAGCAGCCGTGCGGCCTCGATCAACGTCTCCCAGGCGCCGGAGAAGCCCAGGTTTCCCGCATGCAAAAGGACGAAATCGAATTCGCCGCGAATGGCGCCGACTACCTCTGGATCCGCCGGCGCTGCCGGAGCCCGCATCGCACTCAGGTCGGCTCCGTCGCGCACCACCGCCACTCGCGTCGCCTCCACGTCCTTCGCGACGATCCGTTCGCGCATGTCTTCTCCGAGTACGATAATGCGCGTCGCCCGCCGCAGCGCCCAGCGATGCAGCCGCTCCCACAGGCGGCTCAGCCACCCTTCCGGGATCAGCGAGCCGCCCAGCGCCATGTCCGGATACAAGTCCCGAATGTTATAAACAAACGGCCTGCGCTTCAGCAAAGCGATGAATGCGCCCACGATGCCTTCAAAAGGGGGATCAGTCATGGCCAGCACCACGTCGCACGGCAGAAAAAGAGAGAGCGGGACGGCCAGCGCGACGTAACTCAGGTAATTCACCACTCGCTGCCTCATCCGGTGTCGCGGGAAGACGGTCGAGCCGGCGCGCACGACCCGGACGCCCGCGCGTGTTTCGCTATACCAGAGCCGCCACGGATGCCGCTCGGCCGAATCGTAGGACGGACGCCCGCACAGCACCGTCACCTCATGCTTCGCTTGCAACGCTTGCACGACGATCTGCGCCATCGTCGCCGTCGCGGACGTGTCCGGAGGAAAGTAGAGGTTTAGCAGGAGGATCCGCACCGCTCAAATTGTACAAGCTGCGCCGCGAGCCGCCACGGGTGTTTCGTCAAGCGTCACGCATTTGAAATCAGTGAGCGGGCCCCACCGCACTCGTGTGATCGTGGATGATTCGCCAGCCCTCCGGAAACTTCTGCAGGACCAGCGAGAAAACGCCGCCAACGTCGTTGCCCGGCGGCCGCGTAAGATGCCACTCTCCCAATACCAGCGCGGCGTCGGGACCCAGGAACCGGAATTCGAGACCAGTGAAATCGAGCCGGCCCATCGCCTCGCGGTCCGGGTAATTTCGTTTGTAGCGCGCCAGGACCGCGTCCCAGCCGCGCTGCACGCCGCTGCTGCCCGAGAACGTCAGCTCCGGCGAATGCCAGTACCCCTCGAGGAACTTCTCCACGTTTCCCTGGTTCCACGCTTCCTGTTGTTCGCGAAGCACCTGTTCGATGGCGCGCCGCTCCGCCGCACGAAGTTCGCCCGCATCCGAGAAAGTTTCGCTCCGCAAGCGCTTCCCGCCCGCCGCCCATCCGGACGCGAGGTACACCGCCGCGATGCTCACGGTAATCCCGAAGAGAACTCCCCCGCCTCTGCGCATAAAATCCCCTGCCTGTAATCCCTGGCCCGTCAGCCATGGCCCCTCAGCCATGGCCCGCAAGCCATGAGATGGCGCGAGGATAGAGGACGGCGCGTTGATGCGCAAGCGTCGCGCCGATCCATACAACTACGCGGCGCCCAATCTCCGGAGATCGTGAGGCGTTTCTGCCGTTCGCCGAAGATACCGCTCGCGGGCGTTCCTTGCTGGCGCTTCCGCGGACTTGCTACAATTGCGCCGTTCGACACCGGCCCTGCATCGCGGGCGGCGCGCCCCGGCGAGTTGCGGCGCGCGCAACGCGATCATCCCCGGAGCAGCCTTTCGCAAGGGTCATTCGCAAGGTCAGGGCGGGCCGGGCAGAGGAAGCGCGGCGTCAACCGCCCCTGCAAGGAGCAGCCGTGGCAGGATTTTCCGGCGTGGATTTCATCGATTTCGACTCCCAGTTGAACGATGAAGAAAAGCTCGTCCGCCGGGCCGCGCGCCAGTTCGTCGACAACGAAATCATCCCCATCATCGAAAAACACAACCGCGAAGCGACCTTTCCGATGCACCTGGTGCCGCAGCTCGGCGAGCTCGGGTTTTTCGGCGCAAACCTCCACGGCTACGGCTGCGCCGGAATGTCCAACGTGGCCTACGGCCTCGTGACCCAGGAGCTCGAACGCGGCGATTCCAGCCTGCGCAGCTTCGTCTCCGTGCAGAGCGCCCTCGTGATGTACCCCATCTTTTCCTACGGCAGCGACGCGCAGAAAGAGAAATGGCTCCCGGCGTTGCAGTCCGGCAAGGCCATCGGCTGCTTCGGCCTCACCGAGCCGCAGTTCGGATCGAACCCCGGCGGGATGCTGGCGCGCGCGGTCAAGAAAGGCGGGAAATACATCCTCAACGGCGAGAAGATGTGGATCACCAGCGGCTCGATCGCCGATGTCGCCCTCGTCTGGGCCAAATGCGAGGACGAAAAGATTCGCGGCTTCCTCGTCGAAAAAGGCGCGAAGGGTTTCAAGTCCTGGGACGTCCACGGCAAATGGTCGCTGCGCGCCTCCATCACCTCCGGCCTGGCTTTCACCGATTGCGAGATCC